>CACZAK010000013.1 GCA_902779075.1 uncultured bacterium
GATGTCTGAGGGCGTACTTTCGGACTATGGTGTTGACTTCATCGACGGAAGAATCGTCTGTACCAATCCGAAGAATGTGCATACCTTCGTCTACGAATCTAACGACGACCTCTGATCCCGCTCATTGCGCGCTACGTCACTTATTCGAATATGTGACGTACCGCGCACTGGTTAGGCGGGGGGCGAATGGTTCGGTTAAGAGTGTGGATAAGACTGTGGATTGGACTGTGGATTGGAGTTCGGTTAGGAGCGAGGATGATAAATCAACCGACGGACAAATCATTTCCATCTTGTTGACAAATCCGCACCGTAATGTAAAGGGCGGGCCCAAGAAACGGGCCCAAGAAGCGGGCCCAAGTGCTGTTGTGGATCGGGTTATTCTAGCTTTGGTGGAATCTGACCGTAGTGGTACTGAATAGGATGACCGCGGCATTGGTAGGGTCACGCGTCCCGCGTGACCGCACTATCCTCGTCGCGGGCGGGAGCACTTCTCCGGCGGTGCTGACGGAGGCGGTGTGCAAACATCGGGGAAATTTGATATACTTTGCCGTGGAGACAAGGCATGAGCCAACGCATTTTCATCAGTAGCGTCCAACGCGAGTTCGCGAAGGAACGCAAGGCGCTCGCCGAGTACGTGCGCAAGGACGCGATACTCGGGCGATTCTTTGACGTGTTTCTTTTCGAGGAAGTCCCGGCGCAAGAGCGCAAGTTTGTCATGGTCATGCCGCGTCCGCAAAGTTCGGTTAAGAGTGTGGATTGGAGTGTGGATAAGACTGTGGATTGGACTGTGGATAAGACTGTGGATTGGACTGTGGATAAGACAGCGGACGGTTCCACTAACGAACGCATACTGAATCTTCTCGTAACGAATCCCCGGGCGACTCAAGAGGAACTTGCAAGGGTTCTTGGACTTTCCGTTCGCGGCATTGAATATGCCATTGGAACGTTGAAGAAAGCCAAGCGAATCAGGAAAGTCGGCGGCAAGCGCTTCGGCCATTGGGAGGTGATCGGATGAAGTCAGCCAATCGCACAATCCTTATCGCAGGCATGGGCACCTCTCCGGCTGTGCTCACCGAGACGGTGTGGGCGCTTGCGCACCAGGAACAACCCGTCGTGCTTGACGGGGTAGTTGCGCTTGTTACGAAGTATCACAGGAGTTCGTTCTGTTAAGGTAAAATGTAAACAAGGAATTGAAGAGTGGAGAATATAGGAATACTTAGACCGTCATATACGGCTCGGCAGTTAGCTGAGCCATTGGGCATTTCTCATGCTTGTCCTGTATTGTATCGATTTATTGAGGATGAGTATATTGATGATTTTCTAGAGAGGGGACGGATTCAAATATCGACCATCCCTCATTGCAGAAAAATAGAAGATAGACGCCGAAGAGATGCAATGGAGTCTGCATATGAATATGATCTTGAATGGAGTGATTGTGTAACGCTAGTAAATACATTGGTAGGTGAGAATGCGTTTGTATTTTGTTGCTCATTAACACAATGCGCAATACATGATAAGGCTCACACTTCTTGTTTGGAACTACATAATTGGCACGAACTGGCATTGGAAGTTGGCGGACAATTACGGAATATGGGATATCCCATTGGGGAAATCTTTGCTGGGCCGTGTAATTACGCACAAAAAAGAAGAAGAATAGATATGCGACCAAATAACTATGGCGAAGTGAGGATTGAAGAAATACTTAGTACTATAGGACAAGAAGCGTTGTACACGACAAAAGATTTTTGGTTTGCCGAAGAACATGAATTCAGGATTATGTGGCTTTCAAATGAAAAGGTTTCGACAGATCCGATTATTGTAACTGTCAAGGAGCCTAAACGTTATGGATGTAAAATTCCTGCCATAGGGAGAACATATGAGTAAGCATGCGAATGACAAACGTATAGTGCTGATTGCAACGATGGGGTCGTCGCCGGCTGTGTTGACGGAGACGGTTTGGGCGTTGGCACATTTGAAGAAGTCAATAGTACCAGATGAAATCGTTGTATTGTCCGCGAGAAACTCGGTGGACAAGATGAGGCGCGATTTGCTCGAGGGAAGCAATCCTGTTTGGATGAGGCTTCTTTCGGCGTTAAGAAAGGATAAGATTTGTACCGATGGTAAACTCATTTTCGGACCAATGTCAATCCATGTAATCCCTGATGCGAGTAAAAACGAGATGTGGGATTTGCGGTCGGCTGAAGACAACCTGCTTGCTGCGGATTTTATGATGCAGGAGATAAGAAAGTATTCGGAATCGCCGGATGTTGAAATTATTGCGTCGATTGCGGGTGGCCGCAAGACCATGAGCGCATTGCTTCTTTCTTGCATGTCGCTTCTCGGTCGCGATGAAGATAAGGTTGTCCATGTGCTACTGCCTGAAGAATTGGAGGGAGGTGCCGAACCGCCATTTTATTTCCCACAGAAAGGCGTAGTCCACGTGGCGCGACGGACAGGGAAGAAGTATAAAGGAGATAAACTTCGAAGTGAACTGTTCGAAGTTCCTTTTGTTCGTATGCGTGGTTGGTATCAGGAAAAGTTCAAGACTAATCCGCCAACCTACCTAAGCCTTGTCAAAAAGATACAGCAGGTTTCTCCGCCCGCAGCCGTTTATCAGAAGTTGGAGATAGACTTTGACGGGAGTGGGTATCTTCGGATTCTGCCAGAGCGAATTGATGTAAAATTGAGCGCTCCGGCGTTCATGCTAATAACTCTTATTGCGAGGGGAGTACCTAAGGATGTTCTTGGGAATGAGTTGTATCGGCTGAAAAAGATTCTCGCGGATGCTGACTTCCCAATGGCGGTTAAATGGAATGACAAGTTCTGCGAAAGCCCAAAGTTTGAGGCGGAGGGATTGACAGCAGAAAATCTTGGTGATCTGGCCGACTGCATGTCGGAGATCCGCACAAAGTTGGCGAGGGCAGGTTTTACACGGGTAGAGGATATTGCTCCCAAAAGGAATGGGAAGATTCTTTATCCCTTGAATAGTTTTGTTACCCAAAATGAGAATCTAATTCCTGCGGATATCCGCGAATATCTTATTTCTGGTGTTGAATGAAAGATTCAAGTATACTATGCGGC
The DNA here is from genome assembly GCA_902779075.1 of uncultured bacterium. The sequence goes on from CACZAK010000013.1 coordinate 3,082, forward strand.
GTCGAAACACAAAAGGATACATGTCATGCTGAATCGAATCAGAGTCAAAAACTTCAAGTCTTTTAAGGACTTAGATTATAGTTGCTCCAAGTTGAATCTGCTTACAGGCGTAAACGGTGCTGGTAAGAGTTCGTTTGTACAGCTGTTGCTGTTGTTGAAGGACATTTCTGCTAAAGACTCAATTGGTTCTGTGATAAGTGCGAAAGAAATAGGTTTTCTTGGTAAGCCTATAGATCTTAAGTATTGTTATGCTAATAAAGACGACGATATAGAGTTTGATGTAGATTTTGCAATTAGAGGTTCTTTGGAAGAAGAAGACGGGGGATGGTGTTTTAGGGGACATCCTGATTTTAATCTTGATCGTTTGTCTCCATTTGAAGGTCAGCCCAAGGAGTATTGTGATAAAAAAAACGTTTCATTGGTCTTGCAGTTGCACGGCAATGATTCATTTAAGATAATCTATGTACCACTTTGGAGCGAGCTTTTGAACTCTTACTCTTCAGAACGCGAAGAATTGGAGGTGTTTCTTTCTAAACATGGTGGGAGAGAGGCCATTCAGAAGCGAATTGAAGAAGGCGCCAATGTTACGCAGGATGATCATGACATTTACGAACAGATGATGTCAAAATTAAAATCCGTTGCTGAACTACGTAAAAGAACCAAGAAGGAGATTGATACGGAAGCCACAGAAAATAGGGATGCGCTGAAAGAGGAGTTTTCTTTCGTACGCATGGTCAGTGCGTTCCGTATAAAACCTCGTGAAGTTCATGACGCAGGATACGTGTCAGAAAAATTTAATCCAGAAGGTAATGATGTGATTGAATACCTGTATGGAAGCGGACGGTCGTATTTCCTAGAGTCAAATAATCCAATGCGTCATCGTTCAACGAAACCAGAAGGGAGGTCTTGTTTGATAGATCAGGTAAATGCTTGGCTTGGTGAGGTGTCGCCTGGTGCGAAAATAAATATCAAGAGTGATTGCGTTGGGGATGAAGAGAAATTTGTTGAATCGGTTGACTTTGGTGAAGGTGATTTGGTCCGGGCATTTAAGCCTCAGAATGTTGGTTTTGGAATTAGTTATGTTTTGCCCGTGCTTGTAACTCTGTTGACGGCACAACCTGAGGACATTGTCATCGCTAGCGGAGTTCAGCTATTTGTTGAGACGCATAGTGATCACGTTATAAACGGGGTACGGGTGGCAATCAAAGAAGGTGTAATCAAGCCTGATGAGGCAAAAGTTGCGTTCTTCGAACGTAGTAAGCATACGATTTCTTCCGAGGATGGTAAGGATTCTGTTGAGGTCTATACTTCAGAACGTGACATCTTTATTGACAAGAACGGATCTCTCAGTGAGTATCCAACCGATTTTCTCGATGAGTGGAATAACCAATTGATGGAGTTATTGTAATGTCTGTTTATTTTAATGAGTTGACAATTGACGAAATACCGCAGCAAACGTACCAGTTGCTGAAAGATTTCCGAAGTGTGTGGTCTAAGTTCGTTAGTGCGACCGATAAGAAAATTAAGGACATTGTGTTGCCCCACTCTGAATGGGAAAAACTCTGGATTGCTGTTTCTTCTAATGCGGATCCTGCTATGATGGAATTCATGCGGTTCTTCAGACCTAAATTTATAGAAGCACCAGAAGATAGTTTTTCACCACAAGTCAATGATCGATTTGATGGCTTAGAATATCGAATCAAACTTGAGAATGGAGCCAAGGTTGAATGTCGAAGCCTTGGGTGGGCTTCGCTTAACAGGTCGGTTACGCTTGGATTGCAATCATCAGAATTCTGGGGTCGGCTCTGTTACAATATTGAGTGTTATGAGGGAGAGTCGCTAGATTATCCAACATCAGAAGTGACGGTTCTTTGCATTACGAAACCTAGTCATATAGATGATGCCAAGGTTAAGGCGTGGATTACTGCTAATCAGGAATTTGCGGATGTTTCTGCCCCAGTCCCTACTTCGCTATCTTTTGGCGCGAAGAAACAACCTAGTTTTAAAGTTCCACACCATGAGAATGAGAAGTTGAAAGATTTTTGCAATAAACTTGTGAGATACCCATATGTTGTAGGAGTAGTGGACACACTTAGATTTGATAGTACCACTAGCCGCTTTATCTTGCGATGTTATGAAGATGGGACTATCGATATACGATTACATTGGACGGAAACGGGATGCGGATTAAAGGTACAAACTACAGGCCAAGGTAAAAGACAAACAGAATTGATTGGCAAGTGGCTTCAGGAAGAATTTGATCGCCGTTCGTAAGGAGAGCGTCATGTTAAAGAAAATCCATGTTAAGAATTTCAAGTCATTGAAAAACGTTGATGTGCCTTGTGCAGGATTAAATTTACTTATGGGGATTAATGGTGCAGGGAAGAGTTCTTTTATTCAGGTTTTACGGTTACTTGATATTGCTGCTGATCATATTGAGGCCTTGCTTCAAAAAATTTGTGCTGCGGATTTTGGAGGGGGTGTGGAGTTTAAAGATATACAGTACAGCTACGGAACACAAGCACCAGCGATATCTGTAAGTTTTGAAGACAATACTGGTGCCCATTATGAGCTTGAACGCGTACTCAATAATGATGATGTTGATGAGCGTCCGGGGATAATTGATGTACATCACCCAGACTATATTAAGACACTAACAGCATATCTTGACATGTTGGAACTTGAATCGCGTAGAGATGCTGGAATTGATGTGTCGCAGGAAGATATCCGCAATGCGCGAGAAAAGGGAGATCGTGCTTCTGCCGAAGTGGAAGATAAGATTCAGCTTGATGAACGCGCAGCCGTAGGTGTTTATAAAAGGATATGGCACGGAGCAAGGTTTGTTGATTCCTTTCGACAAAAGCCTGTTGATGTTAGGGAAGGGGGCACCTATAATCGTCTTCCTTTCACTTTCTTTGATGATACCCATGATTCAAGGGATATAAGGCAATTTGCTTCTGAAGGACAGAATACTATTGAATTCCTTTATAAGATTTCCCATACGATCGAAGGGGCGCATATTATTGAAGATGTCAATAAGTGCCTTGAGTGGGTGTCTCCTGGGGCACGGTTGGACATTGAGGAAAAACGTATCGGAGCGCATGAATATTATGTTACTGCTTTTGACTATGGCGTGAATGGTGATAGGCGATTGTTCAAACCACAAAATGTAGGTTTTGGGTTGAATGATATTCTCCCCGTCCTCGTAACTCTTCTTACTGCCAAGAAAGATTCTATTATCGTGATAGAAAATCCAGAGGCACACCTCCATCCAAGAGGACAGGCAGAAATTGGTAAGTTGATTGCGGAGACTGTATCGCGTGGTGTGCAGGTGTTCATTGAAACGCATAGCGATCATGTAATTAATGGCATTCGTGTTGCGGTTAAGAAAGGAGTATTAAAGCCGTCAGATGTGAACATCGCCTTCTTTGAGCGTAAAGAACATGATGTGGTTGATGACGAGGGTAAGGAATCGCGTGAGATTTTTACTACAGTGAGGGACATAAAGGTTGATGCGAATGGTTCACTTAGTGAGTACCCAGAAGACTTTATGGACGAATGGAACAACCAATTGATGAGGTTGTTGTGACTCGTGATCATATAAGTTTTGGTGGCGGATATCTGTGGATATCCGCTTTTTACTTTACATGTCGGAGAAATGGGATAATGTTCGCGTTCCAAGACCAAGTAAGGTTAACGAATGCGGAAAACAAAAATAGCTATATTCGATCTTGATGGATCGCTTGTGGAATGGGCGCATTACGACGGACACAATCCGTGCTGTTGGAATGGCAGACACGGATGTCAATGCTGTTGTGAAGGCAAAGATTGAAGCATATTGTCATGAACTCTGGCGTACACATCTTGGTGCGGCGGCGGAAGCACTACAGTGCGTACTTGTAAACCGAAGTGCGTTTGATAAGGTTGTACTGCTCACCAACAGCATTGAACGTCGTGCGATAGAGACTTTGCGCTATTATGGATTGGAGCGTTGCTTTGACGAGATCGTTTGCAACGGCGGAAGTGGCGATAAGTACGCCAACTATTTTAAGAGTTTCGATTCAGACCCTGCGGCGTGTGTCGTGTGGGAGAACGAAGAGGGACAAATCATGTCCGCAATCGCTGCGGGTGTAAAAACAGAAAACATCAGAAAGGTAGGTTGATTATGCTGCACGGTAAGATTGGTAAGGACGCATTCTTGGGCAGGGATGTTGATCTCTATTTTCATGCTCATTACTACGGATTCAGCTCGTCTGAGAATACCCTTAAATACATTAACTATCTCAAGAATGATCGTCGCGATTACGATAGGGTGATCGCACAATGCGAGGACAAGGCCGCTACGGTTCTTGCTGCAGATCTCGCGGAACTTGTCGGTATGTATGGCCCTCTTACGGTTTGCGGCATACCCCGCTCGAAACGGGAGAGTGTCTATCCTCCGGAGAAGATGGGTCTTAAGAGGGCGATCCGTAAGGCGATTACCATGACTCCTAATCTCACGGATGGCATGGACTATATTGTACGGCATACTAATACGCTGTGTACTCATCGGAGCTATTGGGGATATGGTGGAGATGGGGAAGGCCCCCGCCCTGGATTGATGCGCGATACATGTCGCCTTTCAGGAGATATAGCCGGAAAGAACATCGTGTTGGTTGATGATATCTATACAGCAGGAGTCGGCATTGATGAGGATGGTGTTCAAGCACTTTTCGATGCCGGTGCAGCAAGCGTGATCATGTACGCTTTCGGTTGTACTGCCAGTCGCGGTTATCGTAAGTGTGCTTGATTGGCGGTAATGATTTCGGTATACTACCAAAGGAGACAGGAAATGCTGATAAGCGATAATGTGTTAAACGTCCTTGCTGCGTGCGAGTATCGCGGTATAGGGAAGGCGTGGATCAACAAGAATCTGCACGGCGGCGAGACCACGGAGCAGGTTGTTCGGCTTGTGTCTGAAAAGGATGGCTCTGTTGATGTCTGCGGTTTCGAGAGGCGTAAAGCTTCCGTCAAGGCGGAAATTTGTGCACTTGGCGATGCCATTGACGGCGTGACGGGAATCGGCGATGTGGAGTTCCCAACCATACAATCTGGAGTGAAAGAAGGAGATCGCCCCATTGCTCTTTTCTACAAAGGCGACATCTCCTTGATAAAGACGGTACGAGATAATGTTGCCGTTATCGGTTTACTTACGCCATCGGAACAGATTGAAGATGATGAGCGAAAGGTCGTTAGTCAGTTGGTCGGACTGGGAAAGTGTATTGTTAGCGGTCTTGCGCTCGGGTGTGATTCGATAGGACATCGTGAGACGTTGGATTGCGGCGGAAAGACAGTTGCGTTTCTGTCGAGTCCGCTTACAGAAATCAATCCACCATCTAATCGGCCGCTTGCCAATGAGATTGTGGCGAATGGAGGCCTTCTTGTTTCAGAGTATTTCCGTAGGGCACATTCAAGGCGTGAGTTTATTGGCCGTTATGCCGAACGTGATAGACTTCAGGCGATGTTTGCTGAGGCGATTGTTCTAGCGGCAAGTTATTCGCAGCGCGATTACGGGAAAGACAGCGGTTCACGATTCGCCATGGGCAAGGCGATTGAGTATGGCATTCCCCGTTATGTCATATACGATTCAGCACGTGACAAAGTGAATCCAATGTACAATCTTTCAAGAGAAGCAATCTCAAATGGCGCACGTGTCATCAACCCCGAAGAGATGGGAAAGGTGTCCATTGAGGCATCTCAAGTGTCGCAACTTGAATTGAATATCTGAAAGTGAGGAGTGAAATGTTTGACCCAGATGATGATGAATTATTTGAAGAAGGCTGGATGAATGGCCATGATGTTTACCGTGACCGTGAAGATGGGGGTATCTGGTACGATGGGTATTATTGTGCCGATGCTACTGACTATGAAGAGGCGGAAATGGAGTACTGGAATACGCATTGATTTTGGAGTTGGTGCCGGTGATCGTAAGGTTTAGGAGTATACGAACATCCGCCGCATTCCGTCGCGTTGCCGCAACAAGTGCCTAGCGGATATGTTCGAACGACTTGACCTCATGGAACGCAAGGGAAGCGGATTCAAGAAGCTGTATGAGGACTACGAGACGCTGTCGGTAAACCTCGGTAAGCGTATGCCGGTACTGGAGTCCTTTTCCACGTATTTTCGCGTAATTCTGCCAAACTTGATTTACGGTTTTACCGATGAGCAGTTGGCACTGGCTGTCAGTTCTGTGCCCCCAGTCATGCCCCCAGTTATGCCCCCAGTCGTGCCCCCAGTCGTGACCCCAGTCAAGACCCCAGTCGTGACCCCAGTCATGACCCCAGTCGGGAAACCAAGTGAAACGCTAATAGATGCGGTGCAAAGGAAAGTGTTGGTGGCTCTCAAAGGGGGGACGTCATGTCCACTTCTGAATTAGCGGAGAAGGTTGGCATTAGCCAGCCGAAAAATATGCGCAGGCGTTATCTCAGGCTTCTCCTTGATATGGGGCTTGTGGAGTACACGATTCCACAAAAGCCCAACTCGCGCCTTCAGAAGTACCGGTTGACAGACAAAGGCCGTAGCGCATTGGCCGCAAGTATGCATTAACACTGCGCCTTGAACAGCTGGACGAGACGGTGCCAGTATCGGCCGTGCCCGATGACGGGTCGGTTGATAGTGATGATCTTGAGGACGATGGGAAGCTGCCGTTCTGATGTGAAGGGGGAGGCCGTGTTGTCAGTTTTTGGAGTTGATGCCGGCGAAGTACTTGCCGCAGTGCTCGGCCATCAATCCGAGGATGAAGGGACGTGGGCTGTGATGCCCTTGCTCTACAGGAGAGATTGAAACAATCGGAGCGAGACATCCGCTTCACGGCAACAACTCCGTTTTATGTCGGCCACGACAAGCGCGGCCGCTCCTGGTGCGGCGCGCGCCGGGGACTCGGCGCACTCGGCGAGGGCGGTACATACATTATTGCGCCATTAACCAGTTAAAAGGTATTTGTCATGGGGACATCATCAACTGCGACATCAAGTACCGTGTATGCGACGAGCTGAACGCGGGGGAGTGAAATGCTACCTAGTGCTTTACGCCGTAAAGCGGATATGGTATAATACGGCTCAACAAAGGAGAAATCTTTTATGACGCAAGTGAATTTCAGAATAGACAGTGACGTGAAGCGCGAGGCGGACGAATTGTTCGATCGCCTCGGACTGAGCCTTTCCGCCGCCATCACCATTTTCATCAAGCGATCCATCGCGCATCGCGGGCTGCCGTTCGCCGTCTGCGAAGATGATTCGCATGCGGTTTATGTACCTGCGCATCCAAGGCCGCCGGCGGACGTGCGCAGGAAGGCGCTTCGCGCGCTGGCCGGCTCGTGGAAAGACAAGCGTTCGGCGAAAGAGATCGTCGATGACATAGAACGCCACAGAACTCGGGGAAGGAAGGTGGAGCTGTGACGATCCTCGACACGAACATCTGCGTCCGGTTCCTTCGGGGGGAGGAGTCCGTAGTGAGGCGGCTTCTTGATGCCGACGAGAATGACGATCTGAGAATACCGGCCATGGTCGAAGGTGAATTGTTCTATGGGGTGGAGAAGTCTGAACGTCGCGATGAAAACCGCGAGAAAGTGAAGTCGCTTCTGGCTTCCCTCCCGGTCTGCCACGCGGATGACGAGACGATGGAGAAGTTTGGGGAACTCAAGGCGAAGGCTGAAGCCGCAGGGAGGCGCGTTGACGATGTTTTCCTATTGGAAGCTAAAAGGAGAATGAAGATGACGATTACCGTAAACCAACCGGAAAAGATCAACGCCGTGGAAGGGCAGAAACTTGAGTTCAAGACCTCTGCGTTCTACGCGCCCGGGGAACACAACCCCGGACCCAGGCAGATGCGCACCATCGCCGAGACGGTGGCGGCGTTCATGAACGCCGAGGGCGGCACGCTCTACATCGGCATCGCGGAAGACGGAACGATCCGCGGTACGTCACATATTTGAAGTAGCGGGTAAGAGGTGTAAAGGACGGGCAAGGGTATTATTTTTCCGTAAGATTTTCACTTTGCACTTCCAAGGCGGCACGTCATTTGCTATAATTTGCGTCGCCAATTTGGCGCAGCGGAAAAGGAAAGGAACGACGATGAATTGTTCACTAAAGTTGATAGGTGTTTATGCCTTGACGTTCATGTTCGCATTCAGCGGATGTGGTGACGGAAAGTCCGGATCTGGCGGTGGATCGGGAACATCGGCGCGAGCCGCATCCAAGCCCCTTGTCAGAAAAGACGCTCAATTCGTGATCGGCGTAAATCTGGACAAGGAGCAGGCGTTCAAGATCGTAGACGCTTACAAGCAGCTAGTCTTCAACGTTTCCAAACTTGAAAAGCAAGACATCGAAAAGGCCGAGGAAAAGATTGCCGCGTATAAAAAGGACCTTTTCGCGGACATTCCTCCAGACGGGCGCAAGTTTATTGATAAGAGCGGACTGCGCGACGCCGATGTCCGTTGGGCCGTGCTGTCGATGGACAGCCTGACGGTCGTGGATGGCGTTCCGCAGATGGACAGTTTCTCATGCGCAATTGGCGGGAAGGTCGATCTGAAGAAGCTGATTTCTGCCATTCAAGAGGAGCCTGATGCCGAAATTTCGTTTGAGGAAACGACGCTTGAAGGCGAGAAGGTATGGCGCTTGGTACCACAGAAAGAAAAAGACATCAAGGAAATGAACAAGGCGCACGTCGATCCGCACATCATGTCGCTTGACGGCGGGCTCGTCTTGGTGGCGATGTCGCGTGATGCGCTTGCGAAGCAGATTCGCCTTTACCGCAAGGGAGAAGGGAAAGGCGATTCTCTAGGAAGATTCTCGGCGGCTGATGGGGAATTGATGCTGTTTCACATTTCCAACATTGGCGATTTGTTGCGTCGGAACATTTCGCGCAGGGAATTGCAGATGGTAAATCAGATTGTTCCAGATGGAGATGAACTCGTTTATGGGGTGCGCAGCCTCGATATTGAAACCGCTGTGCGGCCAGACGGAATGATGTCCGACTCCATCCGACTGGAGACCGCGTCTGAGAAGGACGCCGACAAGCTCCGCACATTGGCGAAGACGGGGCTGATGACCGCGTCGGCACAGATGGCAAGGGAACCGAATGTGCCGGAGAATCTGAAGAAGGTTTTTGAGAACGTGAAAATCGGGGGTACGGACGGCCGGGTTGACATTCAATGCGGCAGCATAGGAATGCCCGGCATAATGGCCGGCGCGCTCTTCCCCGCGATTTCATCCGCGATGCTCAATGCGCAGACGACGGCAATGGCGATGAACGGACGCAGGCTCCACCAGGCCATCACGCTTGCCAACACGTCGCGTGAGACGGCAGGCAAAGGTACGGTGTGGCCGCGCACGGTAAAGGAGGAAGGCGGGGACGACCTCTCGGGTAGGGCGTTCAATTCGGCAACGGAATACTTCAACGTCCTATTCGACATGGCGCACTACGGCACGTCCGAGTGGAGCCCTCACCTCGAGGTTCTAGATGTCGGTGTGCTCGGCAAGAAAGCCGCCGTCGGCAAGGCGATCACCGCCACGGGGCTTGAATGGTGCATTGCCGCAAACGTGACGGAGGAGATGCCCGACAGTACCCCTGTTCTGATTTCGGCGAACTTCAATCCTGCGTTGCTGCGGCACAAGTGGGACGGGGTGTCTGGCGGATCGGTGACTCTCCCAATCGGCCCCGCATCGGGGGCTGCAAAATCGCTGTTCGGCGACAAGGCCATCGTCGTGGTGCGCAAGGGAGGAATGGTTGATACGATCAAGAAAAAATACCTGACGTATGACGTGTTATACAGAAGGCAGTCCTTCGACCTCACGAACACGAATCCGCCGCTTGTCTACCTCACGCCGACCGGTGTCGCCGTACCGGGGCAAGCTGGAAAAGAGAAGTGACAGAAGATTTCTAGAGATGCAGAAGGTAAGCACGATCAACAGGCGCGCGTTCATCGCGTTGGGAGCCACGGCGGCGACGGGCCTCGCAAAGGCGCAGAGCCTCGTGGTGAAACGGCGCATCCAGAAGGGCGAAGTCAATCCCCTTAGCGACGTTATCAAGCCCGCCGGCGAGGAGGTTGAGGCGGCGATAAGGACGCTTGAGGAGACGACGATATCCGACGAGGAGAAACGCGCGGCGGCGTTCCCCGTCGTCCAGAGGGAGATCGACCACATGCTGGACGACCTCTCCTGCAAGGACGCCATACGCGAAAACGCTTCTGAGGAACGGGTGGCCGCCGCGCTCGCGAAGTTCCCCGTGATGCGCTGGTACGACCGCGCGTTCGACCGCGTTGCGGAGCAGGTCGCCAAGACGAAGGTAGAGGGCGACAAGCCGGTCATCTGGTACGTCTACAACATGGGCGTCGTCGTGAAGACGAAGAGCTGCACGTTCGGCATCGACGTCTGCCACCGCAAGGTGCCGCGTCTCGCGAAGGTGCTTGACTTCATCCTCACCACGCACAACCACGGCGACCACTACAACTCGCATCTTCTCCAGGCCATGTCGGCGGCGCATAAGCCGGTCATTTCGAACTTCATGCTCGTGTGGGACTGGTACTGCCGCGACATGGAGAAGACGTTTAAGATCAACGACGTCACTGTTCACTGTACGGCGGCGGACCACAACAAGCATTTGCCCTGGGCCGTAACGACCTTCGAGGTCGTCTGCGGCGAGGGACCGGACGCCTACACGATCTTCCACTCAGGCGACTGCTGCCGCTACGACCACCTTAAGCCGAAGGGAAAGCCGGACATCTATTTCGGACACTGCGCGATCGGACTCGACTTCATGGCCGCCGCGCAGAATACGATGCCGGCCAAGATGTTTGTTCCCGTCCACCATCAGGAACTTGGACACCTCGGCGGTCGGTATCGTTGTGTCGGCTTCGAGGATGAGCCGCTGAAAATCGTGCGTTCGCTCCGCGAGGCCGGCTACAAGGCTGCGATGCCAGTCTGGGGCGACCGCATCGTGTGAGAAGGAGTTTGACGAAAGATGAAATCTGGAGAATATAAGATGTTGAAGGCACATTTGATTTGTTCAACCGCCGTAAGTGTGGCGGTGTTGTCCGGCAGTGTGGCCTGCGCGGCGGAATCTTTCCGTGCTTCGGCCGCTCCTGCGCCGATTGTGTTTGAAACTCCCGCTGAGAACGACCGCGGCGCGATGATACTCGGCAACGGTGAGCTGGGCGCTCTTGCGTGGGTTTCTTCGGACGGCACGCTGCACACCGTGCTGCAGCGTTCCGACACGTGGAACGAGGCCGCCCGCCACGTCAAGGTGGGCGCGATCGACTACGTCACCTCCATGAAGGTTGACGCGGGGACGTACTGTCAGGAGCTGTCGCTTGCACACGGCGAGTTCAACGCCTCTTGGCGCAGCGGAGGACGCGAGGTGTCGGTACACTACCGCGTGCAGCATGGCGACGAGCCGTTTGCCGTGTGCGACGTGAAGGGTACGCCGAAGGCCGAGGCGAAGGTGGTGAATTGGCGGCTCTATCCGGGAGGCGCCAAGGAGTTCGGGTGCAGTTGGAAGGAACTCGGCAACCAGTGCGATAGGATTCTGGTGGACGGCAAGCCGCTGCGGTACACCGTCTCGGCAGACAGGCTCGTGCCGGGCGGATGGTGTCATGTGAACCGCAACGTGACCGTGGCGGAAATGATGAAGGTGTACGACCGCTTTCAGGCGACTGGCGATTTGGGGCGGGAGGATATGCTTTCCAACCGCGTCTTCGGCGGCGTGACGAGGAAGGTGGTGGTGGTGAAAACAGCAAGCGTACAACAACAAGATGGCGACCGCAAGGTTCCACGGCAAGATGGCAACAATCTTGCTGTTGTACGCTTGTTGTCACCCGGCACATCCACACGAACGCTCTTCCTCACCGCAATCACGTGCTATCATCCGTGCAAGGACGAGGCGGAATGGCTGCGCCGCACGAACGAGCTGCTCGACCGCTACGGCTGTGCGCTCGACGCCGAGGCGGCGAAGCGTGCCGCGCACGAAGCGGCCTGGCGCGCATTCTGGAACCGCAGCCACATCGCGGTCACGCCTGCGTCAGGGCGGTCGCCCCGCGCCCGTTTCGCTTTCCCCTACAACGCCAAGCTGCCCGTCTCGGTCGGGCGCGACAGCAAGGGCGAAACGAAGTTCACGGGTGTGCTCAAGGTTGCCCCCGCCTCGCGCATCGACAAGGACGGGCTCGTCCTCGTCGCGACGTTCAACGCAAAGGACGTGCGCAGCAACCAACGCATCATCGACAACATCACGCCGGGCGGCACCGACGGGTCGCTCGTGGACATCCTCGGCGGCCGGCTTCGTCTGCTCGTCGCCCAAAAGGCCGTCTACGTGTCCGTGGCGGTGCGCGTATCCCCCGACGGCAAGGTGAAGATGTACCTTGACGGAAAGTTCCATACGGCTGATCTTGCCGACGCGTCTATCGCCGCGCCGACGACATGCGCCGCCGTGACGCGCGCGTGGGCCGCGCAGCGGTACACAACGGCCTGTGCCGGAACGGGCGCGTACCCCATCCGCTTCAATGGCTCGATTTTCACCACCTCAGAGAACGGCGACCCCGACTACCGTCGCTGGGGCCACGGCTACTGGTGGCAGAACACGCGTCTGCCGTACTATCCCGTGTTCGCCGCCGGTGATCTGGAGGTACTGGAGCCGATGTGCAGAATGTATGCGGGGCTTCTTGACTTCAACGTGAAGCGCACGCGCAAGTATCTCGGACACGGCGGCGCGTACATTCCCGAATGCATCATGCCGTGGGGAGACCATTTCCCTTACGTCTATGGTGTGAAATATGAGTGGAAGGACCGTCCAGACAAGCTTCAGGACGGCGGCTGGCACAAGTACGAATGGGTGGGGCAGCTTGAGGTGTCGCTGATGCTTCTCGACTATCACGCCTACACGCAGGATGACGTCTGGTTCAAGCAGAAGGCGCTTCCCGCGATACGCGAGTACGTGCGCTTCTTCGACGAACACTACAAGCTCGACGCGAAGGGCCGCTACAACATGAACCCCGCGCAGGCCTTGGAGACGTGGTGGGACTGCACGAACCCGATGCCCGAAGTCGCCGGGCTCACACGCGTGACGGAGCGCCTTCTCGCGCTGCCGAAGGGCGTGTTGCCGGATGCGGACCGCGAGCTGTTCGCGAAGATTCGCGCCCGCATTCCCGATCTGCCCACGCGCACGCTCAAGAACGGCACAAAGGCGTACGCGCCGGCGGAAAGGTGTGCAAAGAAGAGCAACGTGGAGCATCCTGAGTTGTACTGCGTGTTCCCGTTCAGGCTCTGCTCCTTCGAAAAGCCGAACGCCGCGCTGGGCCGTGCCGCATTCGCCGCGCGTACGGACAGACATTATCAGGGCTGGAAGCAGGAAGAGCTCTTTGCGGCGTACCTCGGCATGGCCGACGAGGCGGCGGAGCATTTGGCGGACCGCGTTCTCCACAATTCTGCAAAGGGATTCCGCTGGCCCGCGTATTGGGGGCCGAACTTCGACTGGCGCCCTGACCAGTGCGCGGGCGGCAACATCCAGAACATCCTCCAGTCCATGCTCCTGCAGCACGAGGGCGACAAGATCTTCCTCCTGCCCGCGTGGCCGAAGGACTGGAACTGCGATTTCAAGCTCCACGCGCCGAAAAACACCACAGTGGAAGGCCGTGTGGTAAACGGCGAACTGAAGGATCTTGTTGTCACGCCCGCCTCGCGCCGTGCGGATGTTATCCGGGGCAAGGAGAACTGACAATGAGAACTGGCCAAGTCAATTTCACAACAAAACAGAAAGGGAAAACCATGCAGGTTACCATCAAAAATCATTCGCTTCGGACACTGGTCCTTGGAGCGACCGTGGGGGTCGTCGCTTGGGCGCAGGCGGCGGAGAGTAACTGGTTCAATGTGTCCTTCGATGGCTACACGCAAGGACAACAGCTTACCGCCGCCGGCGCGACCGGCGGCACGTGGCAGTCGCCCATTCCGAACCTCGCCACCAACGTGAACGACGGCGCGCGCAACGGCATCGCCGTCTCTGCCGGCATGGGCGAAGAACTTGCCTTCGTGCCAGACACGCCAGACGGAAAGGACATCGAGCGCATTGACTTCGGCCTCTGCGCCGAATCGCTGGGGCCGTTTCCGTATCCAGACTTCGACGGTGCAGCGGGACTATCCCCGGCAAAGGAAGAGGACGGCGCGGCGGTGTACTACGGTTTCACGACCAACGGCTGGATTCGCCTGACCGGTGAGGGCGTTGCGCCGGTGGACGGCGAGTGGGTCGACGGGCGCATCGAATTGCGCACCGTTGACGGTATTCGCCTCGTAAGCTATCTCGTCAAAAACGGCGGCGGTAATTATGTTCGGCTTGCCGACGCCTCCGGCACCTCGTGGTTCCGCACCTCCGCGCCGAGGGTCGAGGGCGGCGTCGCGTCGATCTCGTTCACGGGTACCGGACGCTTCTCCGACTTCGGCGGCAGGGAGGACGACGGCGAGGCGATGCGCGTGTTCCACTGGGCGGGCGGCGCGGAAGGCGACTGGAGCGATCCCGCGAACTGGACGACCAACGGCGTGGCGGCGGGGACTGTCCCCGGTGCGGCGGGCGACATCGCGATCGTCGACGGCGCGGCGACGCTCGCGAATGGGACCGAGAGCGGCACGGTCAACAACCTCACCGTCGGATTTGACGCGAACGGCGCGGCGTCGCTCATGGGCGGCAGCCTCGAGACGTCCATCGCGCTCGACACGACGCGTCCGCGCGCAGGGCGTCCGCTCGCGGCGGAAATCGGCACGTTCCTCGGCTTGACGCCGGACTACACGTTCACGTGGCGGCGCGGTTCGACTGCGAAGGCGTACGAGACGGCGGCGGTCGGCAGCGCGGCGTCCTTCACGCCCACGACGGCGGACTATGAGCACTGGTTCAAGTTCACTGCGCGCGACGGGAACGGTACGACGCTCCTGGAGCAGGAGTTCTTCTTCTCGAAACTGCCCGTTTTCTACATGACGACGGACGACGGGCAGACGCCGAGCGCGAATAAGGAGAAGCACGATGGACAGGTCCTGGTGCAGGGCAACGATGAGTGGAAGTCGCTCTACAACGGCAAGATGACGATCAATGTGCGCGGCAACTCCACGAAGAGCTACCCGAAGAAGCCGTGGAAGCTCAAGCTCGACAAGAAGACCGAGATGTTCGGCATTCCGAAGTCGAAGCACTGGGTGCTGCTTGCGAACTACAACGACCAGTCCATGATGCGCAACAAGCTCGCCGGTGACTTCGCGAACGACATCGGCTCGCTCGGCATGAAGTCGACGTGGGTCGAGTGCGTCCTCAACGGAGCCTGGCAGGGCACGTATCAGTTCGGCGAGCAGATCCGCGTGGCCAAGGAGCGCGTGAACGTGCACGACTGGGAAGGGGACGCGGGAGACATCGCGGAGGCGTTTGTGAAGGCTCAAAAGACGGCAGGACACATCCTCACGGGCGACCAGGAGGACGAACTCGCCACGCAGCTGGAGCAGAACTTCGCGTGGGTGACGACGGACACCTTCTCGTATCTCGACAAGACGAACAACGTCACGCTCACCGGCCAGCCGTCCGTGCTCCTCAAGAAGTTCACGAACGACATCTCGGGCGGTTATCTCTTCGAGTTCTCGGAAGAGTACGACGAGGTGTCGAAGTTCATCACGTCGTCCGGCGTGCTGGGCGTCAGGACGATGATGAAGTCGCCGGAGTACCTCTACACCAACACCGACATGTTCAACTACTGCCAGGACTACCTGAAGAAGTACTGGGACGCCTGTACGTCGTGGGACGGCTACAACGCGGGCGAGGACAAGTGGATCGGCGACTACTGCGACTACGAGTCGATGGTGAACTACTGGCTTGTGATGGAGATGTTCGGCAACAACGACGCGGTGAAGAAGAGCCGCTACGCCTACAAGGAGCAGGGGCATAAGCTCGTGTTCGGTCCGGTGTGGGACTTCGACTGGGGCGTGGGGAGCCTGCGCGTCTCCAGCAACGGGACGGGCTGGAAGTGCCAGGAGGCGGACGGCAAGACGGCGTACTCCTTCTTCAAGGACTGGGCGGACAGCCCCGAGTTCTGCACGCGCCTCCACACGCGCTACTGGCAGGTGCGCGACCGCTTCGCCGCCTGCATGGCGGACGGCGGCCTCATCGACCAGTACACCAACTTCATCTACGAGGCGTGCCTCGCTAACTCCGCGAAGTGGGATGACAAGAACAACGGCTGGAACGTCTACAACTCCAGCGCGTTCGGGAAGGACGTCGCCCGCCTCAAGAGCTATCTCACGCAGCGCCTCGCCTGGCTCGACCTGCAGTTCGCGGACGTGCCCACGCTCATGGCGAGCGTGAAGCAAAGTTCATCCAATCACCCGTACACGGCCGACGCGACGACGCTGCCTGTGGCATTTGAGAATCTGAGTGGTACGCTGCCAAAGGGACGGCGGTTGCGTGTGCGCTTTACCGTTGGCGGATCGACTGCGACGACGGTCTCGTGTTTCGTGAACGGCATTCGCGTGGTTCAGAAACAGTCGCTTGACGGCAGCCGGGTGTTCAGCGCGGCGATACCGTCCGCAGCCTTTACGGCGGCGCAGGGAGAGCCGAACTGCGTGTCGTTCATCGCCTACGATTCGTCGGGCAACGTCGTCGCGCGCAACTACGCGCTTGTCACGCAAAGTCCCTCGGAATCGACGACGATCATCTTCCGCTAAGTGATGTGTGTACGCAGCGAATGAACGCCTCATAAAGAAAATTGAAGGAGAAAATAAACATGGCAAAAATGAGCCTGCTGAAGGGAATGGGTGTGGCGTGTGTCGCGTTTGCGGCGCTCGCGTCGTTTGGCGCGGTGGAGAGAGCAACGCCTGAAGCGCTTGCACACAGATGGAGTTTCACCGAGAACGTGAAAGATTCCGTGACGGGCGTGGAGGCGACGAGCGTCGGCAAGGCGAACCTTTCCGCGACGGCACTTCTTCTGCCCGGCGGTGCGCACGAAGCGGGGCATCTCGACCTTGGAAGGAACATCCTGCCGGCGGACGGTTCCGACGTCACGATCGAGATGTGGGCGACGCTCCGGTCCGTCCATTTCTGGGCGCGCATCTTCGACTACGGCTCGGACGACAAGAACTACTTCACGATGGCGTGGAGCGAATCCGCGAAGCCCGGCACGGACAGCATCGAGATGTGCTGTGGCGGAACGAAGCATTCCGCTTTCAAGATGTTGTGTCCGTACACGGTCGGGACGCCGTGCCACATCTCCGTGACGCTCGTGAACAACGGGAACGGCTCCACGACGATGCGCGCGATGCGCCGCAACGCGCAGACCGGCAAGATCGAACGCGAGCACCGGCAGGTGTACAGCGGCTGGACGCTGGCGTCCCTTGTCAATCCGCGATTCCTCCTCGGCGGCTCGCAGTACGCATGCGACGGCGACGCGGGCGCGGACTACGACGAAGTGCGCGTGTGGAAGTGCGCGCTCACGGACGAGCAGCTTGCCGCGAACGTCCAGGCCGGGCCGGACGCGCTGCCCGCGAAGGTGTCGGTTTCGACGGATCGCGCCTTGAAGCCGATTCCCGCGTTCATCTTCGGGCAGAACATCGAGCATACGCGTTCGGCGCTCCAGGGCGGACTCTCCGCGCAGCTTGTCCGGAACCGCAAGTTCGCCGGGAAACCCTCGCGCGCCGGCGTCGCGATGCTGTGGGAACCATACGGCTCCCAGAAGGCGTTCTACCATCAGGCACAGGGGTTGAGCGTGACGCGCCACGCGGCACGCAGCCGGATGCCGCGCGGGAACGAGCGCGGATCGCAGGTGATTGGATGCCTCGACGAAAACGGCGAGGCGGGAATCCGCCAGGGCGGAATCGGACTTCGCGGCGGCGTTGCGCATAATTTCAGGGCGGTGGTGGGTACGCTCCAACCCGTCGACACGCCCATCGTGCTGCGCGTCAAGTCGGGCAAGAAGATTCTTGCGGAACGCGCATTCACGGTGAACACGAAGGGTCGGGGCGACTGGAAGCGCATCGCGTTCGACTTCACGGTGGAGAAGGACGTCACGGCGGAGATTTCCATCGGCGTGAAAGGGAGGAAGTACGCCGTCGTCGGCGCGGTCTCGGTGATGCCGGCGGACAACTTCCGCGGGATGCGCGCGGACGTGATCGAGCACCTGCGCGAAATCGGCACGTCCATCGTCCGCTGGCCGGGCGGCAACTTCGCGGGCGAGTACCGTTGGCGTGACGGGCTCATCCCCGATCCCGACGAGCGCGCGCCGCTCCAGAGCTACACGGAGATCGAGTCCCAGCCGCATGGTCTCGGCTACGACCAGAACGACATCGGCATGGAGGACATCCTTGCGCTCTGCGAGCGGATCGGCGCGCGGCCGTTCTTCACGCTCAACGCGGCGTGGGAGAGTCCGCAGGACTCCGCCGACTGGGTGAAGGCGTGCAAGGGCCGCGTGAAGCTGTGGTCGCTCGGTAACGAGATGGGCTACGGGCACATGGAGGGACCCAAGGGCGCGAAGGGCTATACGGACATGGTGCGTCCGCACGCCGAGACGATGCTCAAGGTCGATCCCACGCTCGCGATTACGGCGTCGGGTCCGTACCCGGGCGGCGGGGAAGACTGGATCAAGAACAGCGCACTGGCGCTCAACGCCGTCGCGCCCGTGATCTCCTACCACCGCTACGACGCATGGGACGGCTGCCTGTTCGACTACACGACGCCCGAGAGTACGGCGAAGCTGTTCGACGTCGTGTCGAAGAGCGCGGAACGAGCCGAGGCGGCGCTGACGAACTTCCGTTCGCGCCTTCCCTGGAACGTCGGCATCTCCTACGACGAATGGAACATCTGGTACATGTGGTACCGCAAGGAGGCGATCGTCGAGGGCCTCTACGCCGCGAAGATGCTCACCCAGATGATGCGCAACTGGGAGGCATGGGGACTCCGGTACGTCTGCTACTTCCAGCCGATCAACGAGCAGGCGATCACGGTGAGCCCGTTCGAGAGCCACCTCACGTCGATCGGCGAGGCGATGCGCCTCTGGAAGGGGCATGTGGGCGGCGTGCCCGCGCCGATGGCGGAAGCGACAAGCGCTTCCACACCCGAAAATGCGTTCGCCACGGACCATCCCGACGGCACGCGCTACGTGACGTTCTACAACTTCTCGACCGTGAAGCCCTGCACGTTCCGCATCCCCACGGGCGGACGCGGCATGATCGTCGCGGAGGAGACGCTCGTTCCGAACGGTCTCGAATCCGGATGCCGCTTCGCGCGCAGGCCTGGTGTGGGCAAGGTGGTGGGTGGGTTCTACGAGCTGACGCTCGGCCCCGCCGGCCTTGCGAGCGTGAGGCTTGGTAAGCATTGATTTGCGTAAGCGCTTTTTATCCTTTAAACGATTGTTGCCGTCGTAGTCCGAATATGATAAACTAACAACATCCAAAAACCTAACAGGAGTTCATCAAAATGATTACAAAACGTGGTTTCATCTGCCTTGCAGCTGGTATGCTAGCGGCATCGCTGTTCGCGGGGCATCACCATCGACATTTTCCGCACGGAACGCCGCCCGGTGCCTACTGGTGCCCTAAGTGCGATGGCGATGGCTACAACTGGACGTGGTACGGCTGGAAGAAGACCTGTGGCGTCTGTGATGGTCGTGGCTGGCTCGTGAAGCGCCTTCCGCCGCCGCCAGTGGTGAAGCCGCCCCATCATGGCAAGCCTCATGTTGCGCCGAAGCCTGTGCCGAGACCTGCACCGAAGCCCGCGCCGCATGGCAAGATGCCTCCGCCGAAGGTTGCTCCGCGTCGTTAAGTGTCGGAACGCATTTACCTCACGCACTTAGCGTGCGCGTGCGCCCTCGGGCGCACGAATGACGAAATCCTCGCAAACGTGCATTCCCGCACGTCTGCGGGGATGGTTTCTCTTGTCGACGACGTTCCGGGGCGGGAGATACTCTTTGGCCTGGTGCCAGGCGAGTTGCCGTGTATAGACGAACCTGAATTCGACATGCGCGCAAATCGTTTGCTTCTGCACGCCGTGCAGAACATGCGTGCTGAGCTGGAGTCATTCGTTGCGCGACATGGCGCGCAGCGTGTTGCAGTTGTGCTGGGGGCGTCAAACACGGGTATCGACGAAGCGCAACGCTACGTTGGCAAGTGGCTGGACGATGGGACCAAGCCTAAAGCCATGTGGTTCTCGCAGATTGAGCTTGGGACGCCTGCCGACTATCTGCGGAGGGTGCTGGGTGTGAAGGGACCGGCGTATGTTGTATCCACTGCATGTAGCTCAAGCGCAAAGGCGTTCGCTTCCGCGCGCCGCCTGATCGCGGCTGGCGTAGTGGATGCGGCCATTGTGGGGGGCGTTGACGGACGTTGCCGATTTGCGATGAACGGTTTCAATGCTCTTGGCGCGTTGTCGCAGGGGCTGTGTTGTCCACTTGCGCCGGACCGCGACGGCATCAATCTGGGTGAAGGAGTTGCGTTGTTCACGATGGAGAAGGCCGCGATGGGGTCGGCGGTCTATTTCGCGGGGGCGGGTGAGACGAGCGACGCATATCACGCAACGGCACCCGATCCAGAGGGACTCGGTGCGGAGGCAGCTATGCGCGCAGCACTTGCCGACGCTGCGCTTGATCCCTCGGACATCGGATACATTAACCTGCACGGCACCGGCACGCAGGCGAACGATGCGATGGAGATGAGGGCCGTTAGGCGCGTGTTTGGCGAGGGATTTTCCGCATACGAATCCACGAAGCCGTACACGGGACACTGTCTGGGTGCGGCGGGCGCAGTGGAGGCCGCGATATGCTGGTTGAAGCTGCGGGCAGGTGACGTTGCTGGCGCCGCACTCTCAAATTCCTTTGCTTTCGGTGGTTCAAACGCGAGCGTTGTCCTTGCACGGGAGGGCACATGACCTGGTCGTTGGATGATTTGTTGCCACACCGTGCGCCTATGGTGTTGATAGACGGCGTGGAGTCGTTCGACCCCGTAGCCCGTTCGCTCACGGCGAGAGTGTCAATAACGCCAGGCCACGTCCTCTACTCCACTGCGCTTGGAGGCGTGCCGAACTGGGCTGCGATCGAGTTCATGGCACAGGCTGCCGCAGCGCTCGCCGGCTGCATTGACAAGGAACGCGATCCATCGCAGCCTGCGCGTCCAGGGCTTCTGCTCGGTACGCGTCGTTTGGATTTGCGCACAGATTCTTTCGCTGCCGGCCGCACGTACAGCGTGAAGGTCGTTAGCGAGTTCTGGGATGACGAGACGGCGTCTTTCGCTTGCACGGTCGTGGATGATTCCGGCACTGTTGTGGCGGAGGCGGCGCTCAACGCGTACCGTCCCAAGGATTTTGGAAAGTTTCTCAAGGAGCAGGCAAATACATGAAGCGTGTTTTGGTGACAGGATCGTCGCGCGGCATAGGCAGGGCCATCGCCGAGCGGCTGCGGTCTGACGGCTTTGATGTGGTGACGCATGCGGTGCGGAGTCCGGACGCAGACCTCCACTTTGACGTGGCGGATCGTGATGAGGCGTGTCGAGTCCTTGAGGCGGACATTGCGGCGAACGGCCCTTACTACGGCGTTGTGCTGAACGCGGGCATCGCGGCGGATGCGCCGTTCCCCGCGATGGAGGATGATGCATGGGACCGCGTGTTGCGCACGGATCTCGATGGATTCTACAACGTCCTCAAACCGCTGGTGATGCCCATGGTTTCTGCCCGCATCCGTGGACGCATCGTGGCGCTTTCGAGCGTGAGCGGACTAGCCGGAAACCGTGGGCAGGTAAACTATTCGGCGGCGAAGGCCGGCGTGATAGGCGCGGTGAAGGCGCTTGCGGTGGAGCTCGCAAAGCGCGGCATTACCGTTAACGCGGTGGCGCCGGGCGTGATCGATACGGAAATGGCGGCGTCGCTGGAGTTTCCCGACGAGGTGAAGAAGGCGATCCCGATGCGGCGCTTCGGCACGCCGGAGGAGGTGGCTGCCGTGGTGGCATTCCTATTCCGCGAAGATGCGGCGTACGTCACGCGCCAGGTGATTTCAGTCAACGGTGGCCTTTTCTGAATGTGATGCGGTATTTTTCACCCATGCGTATTGGGATTTGGAAACAACCAAGACAACTTTCAAGAACAACATAGTCCTGCGGGGGCACCTTGAACATTCAGAATCGTACAAGTTTGGGGATCGGCAAATGTGTGTGGGCGAGTTAGCCTGCGCGCCAAAGGCAAGTTGTTTTCAAACAGTTGTTTCCATTTAATGGAAGATTCTGAGGTGAATTACGGAGATGCGCCCATCAAAACCTGAAAGGCTGTTTCCGCTTGCGCGGAACGGCGGGAAGATGGTATAATTGCGTTTGCGTTTTGAAGTGAAGATAAAATGGAGTGAAAAAATGGCTTGCGTGACGGTGAGAGACTTACCCGCAAAGACACTTAGCGCGCTCAAGAAACGGGCGGGCATGAACCGCCGTAGCTTGAACAGCGAGATCCTGTACATCTTCGACCGCGTCGTTTCCGGCCTGTCCGAATTCGACGTAATCCGGGAGACGAGGGCCGCAAGGCAGCTTGCCGCGCTGCGCGCCGTTGCCGGGAAATGGGTGGACGACAGGAGCGCAGAGGAAATCATAGCGGAGATCGAGGGGGCGCGGACGCCAGGCAGGGAGGTGGACTTTGATATTGCTTGACACGAACGTCGTGATCCACGTCCTGAAGAAGAGAATGCCCGTGGTGCGGAGGTACGCGGAACACGTTGGCGACATGGCAATTCCCTCGATGGTCCAGGGCGAGCTCCTTTTCGGCGTCGCGAAGTCGAATGACCCAGCGCGGAACATGGAGCTGCTGAAAACCCTCGCCGATTCCCTGCCGGTCATGCACACGAACGACGCAATCATGCAGACGTTCGCCACGCAGAAGGCCGCGCTGGCTGCGCGCGGCGAGATCGTGGACGACGCCGACATACTGATCGCGGCGACCGCGCTCGTGTACGGTGCGACGCTGGCGACGTGCAACGTGCGCCACTTCGTACGGTTCGACGGGCTTCTCATGGAGGACTGGAGCGCGTGACCGGCGGGAGACTACATCGGAAAGGAAAGGCTGACAGAATGATGCTGAAAGAGAGAACCAGACGGACGCGGGCGGCGACGCTCGACCTGGACCTTGCGCAACGTGCGGAGCGCAAGCTGAACCGCTACAACATGGACCTGAACGGCGTTCTGGCGTTTATCGTCGCCGTTCGCGGGCTTCCGGATCTGCGCAACGCTCCGCAGACGATGGACTTCACTGCGCACGGGCAGACGTTCACGGCGGACGTGACGCCTGATCCGACCGGCGGATATTGCGCGACCGTTCGCGGGCATGATGACTGCTTCACCGAGGCCGACACGCTTCCAGAGCTGCGCAGGAATCTCGTCGAAGTCACGGAGGCCATGGTGTTTGGCATGGGCGAGAAGGTGGCGCGATGAAACCGCTGACCGCGCAACAGGTGGAGCGCATCCTGAAGGCCAACGGATTCAAACACGACCGCACAAACGGGAGCCACTGGATATGGGACAACGGGGCCGGCCGTTCCGTTCCCGTTCCCCACCACGGCAACAGGCCTCTGCGGCAAGGTACGCTGCATTCGATATTCAGACTTGCGGGGATGCCTCCGCCGACGTGACCGGAAACTTTTCCGGAGCGATATAATGGACGCCATGGAAAACCAGGACACAGAAGAAGACACCCGCCAGCAGACCCTCTCTTCCGAAGGTCTGCTTCTCGGTTTCGTTCTCGTAGTGTTGTTCATCGTCGTCACGGCCTTCATCTTTGCAAAGCTGGGGATTGAGCCTCCGCGTGAGGTCGGGCCGCTTCCGTGGATGGCGAAGTAGTTGCGCCATGTTTGAAAGTGATGACTTCATAGCCGGGCTTGCGATCGGAACGTTGATCGACGGAGACGACGCTGTTCCCAAGTGGCGCTGGATTGATTTTGTCGTTTACGGCGTTGCCGGAATTGTCGCACTTGTCGTCGTCGGCGGCATTGCCTGGCTTATCTGCCGATAGTCATGTGACAAACTCTACCCGCAATGACAGAAGAAGAGAAAGAATTGCTTACGCCTTGCGACGTGTGCCAGTACAGGGAAAGCCGGTCCGAGTGCTTTCTGTGTCCGCACGAGCTGACGCCGAAGTTGAAGGACTTAGGCTGTGGATGTCTTGCGCTCATTGGCCTGTTTTTCCTTTTCGCGCTTGTAGCTCGTCTCTTAGCATAGCAGCCTCCTTCTTCGCCTTGAGGCGGCGACGGCGGCGGCACCCGACCGCTCCGCACGGTACGGAACGCGCCATGCCACGCACAAACGGCGTGGAACTGGCGAAAACCCGCCACGGGCGAGCGTCCGCTGATTCCTGGCCGTCGCACGGAGGCGGGCGCGGACGCGCCACGGGGGCGTTTTCGGGCCTAAAGAAGTCACAGGGCGCGAGTACGAAAATGGGGCGAAATCGACTTTGGTGATGGTCGGAGCGGAGGGATTTGAACCCTCGGCCTTTTGGTCCCGAACCATATCAAGAAATCGTTTTTCCCTAGTAAATTCGGCATATTTCATCTGGCAATAGCCTCTTGACCCCCATTTTGACCCCCACTTTTGGCTTGCGATTCGGCCAAAAGTGTAATATACTGCTTGCCGTTGTCGCACATTGTAAACACGCCGAACGGCGAAAGGACAGAAACATGAGCTTGAAGATCCAGATCAACACGGACGGGACTTTCCGGTCCACATGGTGGGGCCGTCTTTCCGTGAAGGGCAGGAAGAGGGAAACCAACCTCGGCATCCCAATAGAGGGCACCGTCCCCGTGGACTCTTCTGGAAAGGTCCGGCTGTCCGCAACCGGCGACGAAGCCTTTGAACGATCGCGGAAGGCGGCGCAGAAGGCTTTCGAGGCATGGCGGCGGGAAGTGCAGAAGGACCCCGCCGAGCTACAGGCGAAGGCATACAAGGCGCGCACGGGCGAGGACTTGGGAGGCTTGCCGCTTTCCAAGCTCTACGCAAACTGGAAGAACCTCATGCGGGACAAAAGCCCGACCGCGACGTGGTGCGGCGTGGTCGAGACATGGCTCGCCCGTTTTGTGAGATTCTGCGAGGGCGAGGCGAAGAGGCGAAACACCAAGTGCGAGACGGTGAACGACGTGACGCCCGAAATCGCGGCGGCATGGTATGAACACATCAAGGCCGAGTTCGCCTGGAAGACCGTCAAGTCGAAGAAGAACCTCGTCTGCGGAATCTTCGCACGGCTCCAGGCGACGGGGCTTGCGCGGATAAACCCCTTTGCCACAATCCAATCACGGGGAGGCGGAAGCGGCGACAACCGCAAGGTCGCCCGCAAGGCGCTGGACCTGGCCGAGCTTGAGAAGGTGCTGGACTGCGCAAGGGGGGACGGCGCGCTGTACCCGCTCGTGGCGGCGGCGGCCTGCACCGGCATGAGGCTGGGCGACGTCTGCAACCTGAAATGGGCGGACGTCGACTTGAAACAGGGGCTGATTACCTGCGTCACCGCGAAGGCGGGCGTGCGGGTGACAATCCCCATTTTGGGACGACTTCAGGACGTGCTTTCCGGCCTGTCGCCGGATGGTTCCTCTTACGTGTTCCCCGACGCGCAGGCCCAGTACGCCCGCAACAAGGACAAACTCATCCGGGACGTGAAGCCGCTCTTCGCGCGTGCCGTGATCGAGGAAGGGGAGGCACCGGCACCGGAGAAGGCCGACGGGCCGAAGCGCAGGCTCGAGGAGGTGGTAGGCGGCGCGGGCTTTACGGAGTTCAAGAGGAGACGGCTGCTCGAAGTCTACGCCCGCTTCAAGGCCGGAAGGCGGTCAAGCGAGATCGCCGCCGAGCTGGACGTCGCACGGTCGCAGGTCTCGATGGACTTGCGCGACATCGAGAAGCTGACGGGCGAGGAGCTGCGTCCGATGGCGGCGAGGAAGGCGCAGGCCGGCACGCGCCTCGACCTCATAGAGAAGACGCGGCAGGAGCGGAAAGTCGGCAAGCGGGCGGCCTGCATCTACGGGTGGCATTCGTTCCGGCACACGTTCGTCGTGCTGGCCCTGAAGGCGGGCGTGCCGGTGGAGGACGTGCGCCGCATCGTCGGGCACGGCGAGGCCGAGACCACTTTGAGCAACTACTACAACCCGGAGGCGAAGCACGCCGCGGAAAGCCTCAGGAAGGGCATGGCGGGCACCGTGCTGGACGGCGGACTGCGGAAGGGGAGGAAGCGGGGCAACGCCCCTACGCCCAAGAAGACCACCGCCGACCGGCTGCGCGAACTGAAGACCCTGGCCGACGAGGGGCTTATAACGCCCGGTGAATACGCCGCACAGCGCAAGGCCATAATCGGCGCGATATGAACCATTGCGGATGGAGGCATGAACGCCGTCAATGACTGCGCGGCATGGTCAAAATCTGACGGGCCGTTTCCGCTTGCGCGGCGTAAGCATAAATGATACACTATCGGCGCAACCCATGAAAGACATCATCGAAACAGACGAGTGCAGGGCGTTCTACGACGGCATGACGGACGGCGAAAAGGCCGAGTACGAGAATATCTACGTCCGCCTTGCCCGTGACGGACGGCTTTCCGCGCCATACGGCGAGAAGGTGGCGGGCGAGGTGAACCTGTTCGCCATACGCATACGCACGGGCGGAAACGCCCGGTTCTTCTACGCATACGACGACGGGACGGCAGTCTGGATATTGAACGGGTACGAGAAGAAATCCGAGGGCATACCAAAGCGCGAAATCAAGCGCGCCCGCAAACTGAAAAGGAAGTACGGACTATGAAAACGAAAATGACTCCGGAACAGCAGGCAACCAGGGCGAGGCTGCTCGCCGAAACCAAAGCTCGCCACGAGAAGATCCAGAGCAAGCCCGGCTTCTGGGACCAGTACGCCGCATGGGATCGCGAGTACAACGCCACGGTGGCGATGCACAGGGCGAGGCAGGAGGCCAAGCTGTCACAGGCCGAAGTGGCGCGTAGGATGCACGTACCGCGCGCAAGCGTGCATCGGATAGAGCGGGGGCAAAACGTCACAATCGCGACGCTGACGAGGTATCTCCGCGCGTGCGGCTTCGACCTTATGCTCTCCTACGTGCCCATTGGCCAGAAGCGGAAAGCATCCGCGCACGGTGCGCTTGCTATGGCGTGACATCGGAAAGGCGAACGGTGAAGGCGAAATCCCGAACCAGGCGGCCCGCGCTGCTCGACCTCGACCTTGCGCTCCGGGCGGAACGCAAGTTGCAGCGGTACGGCCTGACGCTAAACGACGCCCTTGCAGAGATCGTCAAGTCACGCGGCTTGCCAAAACTGGCCGTGTACATCCGCGAGGACATGGCGGCAAGGCAGCTTGCCGCTATGCGGAAAACGGCGGGGAAGTGGGAAGATTGACGGACGGCGCGCAGATCGCCGCAGGGGTGATACAAGCCGGCACATGAACTGATACGGCGTTTTCAATGCGAGGCGGTGCGCAGGTGAGGCGGGAAGGGAAACCACGGGCGGAGGACGCGGCGGGCATGGCCGCGCTCCTGGAGGACTTGCGGCCCGTGCTGGACGCATACAGGTGCGGCACACACGCCACGGGCGCGCGTCCGCTGATTCCTGGCGTGCGTCGCACGGGGGCGGGCGCGGACGCGCCACAGGGGCGTTTTCGGGTCTAAAATGGGCGGTTTACATTTTTTTACACTTTCCCCTTGCGCACGTCCGCAGGACTATGGTATTCTATCCGCGTTCCCCATTACGGGGCTTGTGAGGTGATGGTCACAGGGCGCGAGTGCGCAACGAAACAGATTGCCCGTTGGACGGCCCGGCAGTAATCAATGCCGACTATCACCCGTTCCGACGGGTTTTTGCGTAATGAGGTGATAGTCATGATCGCAGAGAACGAGACGCGGACGCCGACCGCTACACCAAACGGCAAACAGGGCGGCGCGCGTGCGCTTGCCGTCAAGGTGAAGATCGCATCGGCGCTTAAAGCAAGTCGCGGCATGTCCCGCGCAGAGCGCTGGCGCATGTTCGCCGAGGAGCGCATCGAGCAGCTAAAGGACTACACGGGGCTGGACCTGCTGCAGGAGTGCGCGGCGGTCGAGGGCGTGACGCCCGCCGAGCTGATCGTGGACCGTCTGGCCCGCGAGAGGTGCAACGGCGCGGTCGTGGAGGAGCGGCCGGCGGAATACTTCTGTCCGAAGTTCCGGGCATACGAGGACACAGAATATGAACGCGGCACGGTGCGGTCTCGGAACGCCCACGAGCGCCGCGTGGTGTCGAATATGGTATGGTCCTTCACCAACGTCAACGGCCTGACGCCTGACCTCGAGAAGCGGTACGGGCGGTGTTTCGTGCGGCGCTTCTACCGCAAGGGCGACAACTACCTGGGGGCGGCGTTCAGGCGCTTTGTTTTGGACGCACTGGAACGCATCGAGGGCGGGAAGGAGGTGGCGAAGTGAGCATGTGGAAAACAATCACGAAGGACGGGCGCCGCGCGCTCCGTTCGCCCGACGGGCGTATCTTCTACGGCACGCCGTCCGAGGTGCGCGAGGCCGCGCTCATGCCGTGGCGGCGCGACGCGCTGGCGAAGTCGCAGAGACTCGCCCGCTACCTGGCGGCAACCGGCACGTACTCGCACGAGGAGCTGCGCGACGTCTGCGCGGAGAACCGGCGCGAGGCAATCAGGCAAGGGCATTGCGACGCGGTGCGCGGCGCGTGCGTGGCCGTTCCGGCTGCGGCGTTCATCCAGCTGGTCGCAGGTGCGCGGCTCGTCCGCAACAGCCTCGAGGACTACTTCGCCGACCTGTGGCAAGGCGAGATCGACGCATTTCTGGATCTTGCCGAGGCCGACACCGGGGTGCGCGAGATCCCGCTTACCCGTTACGAACGGGCGGCGCTTGAGCGCTTGCACGAAACGTCCCGGGCGTGATATACTGTCCGCGTTGCGAGTGAAAGCGCATGACACGGAAGACACAGCTTGCCCCGTCCATGGGTGCCGATTCAATCCCGGCTACTTTCACCCCATGGGCGGGGCGTTTCCGTTTGGAGCACGAACATGATGCCATTGCCGAACAGAAAGCACGCGAGCACGTTTGGGGCCGAGGATCCTCCAGACGATCGCATAACATTCTCGTACACTGCAAGGCAACTCTACGCCATGTCCGAGGAAGAGCGTCTACGCAAGCTAGACAGCGACCTGTTGCTAAAGGCCCGGATGGCCTTCTTCGAATCTGAGCGGCGCGTGGTGGAGAATCTGGACAGCAAAGCGCGCGACGCCTACTTTAGCGCACGTGATGAAAAGGGCATGCCTTTTTGCGAATACAAAGAGGGCGACGCCCTCGCCCTCGAGATAGACATCCTCATGGCAATGGAGGAAGAAAAGAATCAAAGGGTTTCACCAGAACAACGTATCGTCCACGCGTTGAAAAGAATTCCAGACCTGTTAGGAAGTCTCAGGGGGCTTGAAAAGTACGAGGAAGAGCGCGCTTTGACGTATGAAGCGTTTTGTGAGGAACAATCCAGGTATGAGGTTGAGATCATTGAACGGTATGAGAAGCGCAAGGCAATTGACGCCCAGAAACCCGGCAAGGGAATATCGCGTTTCGCTGGACAGGTAGTGGCACGGACATACCATGTGCTTCCAGACGGACAGACGATCAAAGTCAAGGGTGACGCATCCTCCTACAAGATAACGAGCAAAGCGGCATTGGAAACGCTCGACCGACTCCTGGCGGCGCTGTGTGGAGAACCTGGCGGCTGGATGGATTGGAGCAAGAAATATCGTGCCAGGTTCTCCGCGCCAAGCGCAAAGGCGTTCGCAAAAAAGTACATTGAGAACCTAAAGGAAACTGCCGGATGCGGATACTGCTACGGACACAATCCCAGGGCAAGGTTGAAAAAATAAGTAAAAACAACTCGACACCCCTCAACGTGATACCCCAACGAAACACCCGCGTTTTTTGCGGGTGTTTTCGTCTTTCGCGCGTGAAAACAACTCGACACCCCTCAACGTGAGTATATTATCTTGCACGGTTATGTGCCATACTAAACAGCGTCTTGACCGCAACAGGCCGAGGCGCGGCTGGCGATGGCCGAAAAGCCAAACTAACCTTACGCCGCTCGTGATCGGAGATCGCCCTTCGGTCACGAGCGGTGACTTTTAGGAAAAAAGTGATGACGGAAAAGGAACGGATGCTGAAGCTACTGGCGGCTTCTCCCTCTGTGTTGGCGGCGGTTGACGCCGTCCTGGACGGCAGGGATAAGGGGATGGAGAAGGCCGATGATGACACGCGCCTTGTCACCTACTCGGAGGCGGCGCAACGGCTGAACCTGAGCCGGCCGACGATTTATCGGCTTGTGAAGATCGGACGGCTGGAGACCGTGCCGCTGGACGGCACGCGCCGCATACGGCTGAAGTCACTCGTCGAATTTGCCGACGGCACGACGCAGGCGTTGGCGGGGAGAGTGGCGCAATGATCTTCCTCGAATTGAACGCGCGCACCGCACGTGTGCGGCGTTTCGCCAACGGCGGCGCTTTGGTTTTCTTCGCTGCTTCCGGAGAGGCGCTTTTTCTCGATCGAATCGCTTCCGAGAAATTCGATTTGAGCCGGGCTTCTCGCCTCTCGCGCGGCGCGGCGCATCGGCTCGTAGACGCGCTGACCGATGCCAACGTGGAGCTTAAGCAGACTTACCACCGACTAATCGACGAGGAGGCGATTTATGCATAATCCCACCTTTCCGGACACGCCGCGCAACTGCTCGACGTGCTTCCACGTCTTTGAGCCGCCGACTGACGGCAAGAAGACCGTGCCGTTGAAGTGCACACTTCGGCCACCGACCGCTTCGAGGGCTGGATGGCCTACCACGGTCCCGGGTGCGCGCTGTACTTTTTGGACGTCCGTAGACACGCTGGCGCAACCGTACCGGCATCTACACCCAGGAGAATCGTCACAACGAGAGAAGGAGCCCGTATGCATCCACGCGAATTGAACGCCGTTCCAGCAGAGGAATTCCCCTTCACGCTACGGGAGCCCAAAGGCGTGTTCTTCTACGCGCGGCGGCTCGTCCGTCTGCCAATGTATGCGATCCAAGGCGTGCGGCCTAGTCGTTTCGGAACCATGCTAATCACGGATCGCGGCGCGTTCCAGCTTGTCGAGGACTACCAGAGTGTAGCACGAACAATCGCACAGGGCGCGGATATGCAGACGCCGGAAGGGGAGGAGGAAGTGGCCTATGTCCGATCTTGACCTCATCGACCGCGCGACCGCCACGCGGCGGCGCATCCGCAAGCGCCGGGCGCAGGCCGGAAGCTCGGCGCGCTCGCATTGCGTCCGCATCCGCATGACGGCCAAGGCATCCGGGCAACTGGCAAGCCTGCAAGGATTGTGCTGGCGATTTGGACGCCGCGAGACATTGGCTTCGCTGTTTGAGGACGTGTGTCTGCCCGCGCTCCGCGAACACGTCCGCGAGTACGCCGACCGCGCGCGGGAAGATCGCGCGGAACCAGGAGCGAAACGGAGGGACGATGGCCAACAGTAGAAAGACTCGAGGCCGCGAACGCACACTCGGCAACGCCGTCGCCACATCGGGCGCGGCGTTTGCCGAGACCGTCACGGCAGACGAACAGGCGATATACTCCGTCCGCAACGCGCTGGAGATCGCGGAAATGCGACTCCCTGAACTGGAATACGCGGTTGCTGGAATTCCGCTCGAAGGTGGAAATGTCGCCGAGGTAATCGGGCCGCCTGGCATCGGTAAGAGCCGTCTCATGCTTTGGTTAGCCATTTGCCAAGTCACCGGAAAACCGTTTCCGGACGAGTCATGGGCGGGACGCAAGGAGCCGCTGACGTGGCTTTTCTTCGGTACGGAGAATTCGCTCCGGCGGTGGAATTCCGACTTGCGCGTGATCGTGAAGTCGCTCACGGTAGACGAGCGCGAACTTCTGCGGAGGTTCATCTACCTGCCAACGCTCGAACACCCGGATGACGCCTACATGATGCTCGATGACGCGGCCAACGTAGAGAAGTGCATCCAGACAATGCGGACCGTCAATCCCGACGTGATCGTGTTCGACCCGTGGGGCGACCTGTGCGCCGACGAGCTGAAGGACGAAGTACAGCGCGACACCGTGCGGCAGGTGCGGAAGATCGCGCGGAGCGGGCGCAACCCGAACGTCCCCGTGATTTTGCTCAATCACTCACGCATGGGCGCGAAGGTCTACGAGAGTGCGGGGACCGACCCCGGCAACTACGGGCGCAACTCTAAGGCCATTTATGGCCAATGCCGTGAAGTGTTCAACATCCGGCCGGCTTACACCGACCCGGAATCATTCGGGAAGTCGCTTGAGATCCTCGACGTGAAGCACAACGACCGCCGGGGATTCCGGCCCGTCGCCGTCTATCTGGACGAGGAGACGCTAACCTACAAGCCAATAATCGGGTATGACCACAAGGCCGCACAGGAGGAATGGGCGCGGGCGACGCGGGTACGCAAGGCCGACGATGGTAACGGCGAGGACATGAGTCTCGAGATCCTGCCTTATGTTTTGGCCGAATTGGACACACGGCGCGAGGAAGCCCGGAAAAGTGGCGGGGATTTTCGCGGCGTCAATCTCGGCACGCTCCGCGCCTATGTCATGAGACGGATGGCGGCAGACGGGAAAAAGGCGTTAGGCTATCATTTGGTAGACGATTTAATAAAGGGGCTTCCAGCAGACAAAATCAAACTCACGAAAAAGACGGCAAACGGGATTCTTGTCGGCACAATAGAGGACATGAGATGGTATCAAGGCTAACCGTTTTCCGCGTTTTCCACCTTTTTCGGAAAACCCTAGAAAAAGCCCCGCTTTTTATACCCGTTTTCCGTTTTCCAACAACACTCTATAGAGTGTTGGAAAACGAAACAGAAAACGGGGGCGGCGCGGCTGGAAAACCTAAAGGCTACTTTCCAGAATTTCCACAAGCTCGTTTTGGAATGTCTGGAAAGTCTGCGGTGGTCTATCCCGCAAGTGCCGCATACTCCGCACCCACGGAATTTGCGCGGCTTGCGGCATAAGCATAAAAGGGCGACAAGAACATGGACACCTACAGCGCACAGGACATAAAGGCGGCGGTCCCGCTTTCCCGGTATCTCGCCGACATGGGCGTGACCGTTCGCGGCGGGCGTTGCGTGGCGGCGTGGCGTGACGGCGACGGCTGGAACGTGTCCGTAGACGACGGCGGCGGGAAGTGGTATGACCACGCCCGGAACTGCGGCGGCAGCGTGATTGACCTGTGCATGGCAATGGAACGGCTCGACTTCCAGGGCGCCGTCCGTTCGCTGGCCGCACGGTACGGCGTGGCGCCGCTGACCGCATCGGAGCGCGCGGCGTCGTGGCGCATGGCTTCCAGATACCGCGTCCGCGCGGCAGAGCCGAGGCGACCGGCTTTCACCGCAGAACCTGACTTTGTGCATGATACCCTTGCGCCGTATCTCGGCAAGGCGTCCATGACCGCGCTGGCGGAGCGTTCGCCGTTCCCGGTGGACTGGCCGCGAGAGGTACAGGCCGACTTGTTTCTGTCCGCCGGATGGCGTTCCGACGAATGGCTCAACCTCGGCAACAGCGGGCGGAAGTGGCGCAAGGGGCAACCGGGCGACGATCTCCGCACGGTGGACGGCTGGCGCACGGTGGACGGCTGGCGCACGGTGGACGGCGTGCCGCCTGTACACTTCAATGACGGCAACCCGGAATTCGACCTGCGGCTCAACTACGCGCCATGGTGGACTGGCGGCGGCTTCGACTGCATCTTCCGCAATCCCTACACGGGCGAGGCCGACGCCGAGGGCAGACACCTCACCAATGACTGCGTGGCGGCGTTTCGGTATGTGCTTCTGGAGTTTGACCACATGGACGAACCGGGCGGCGACCTGCCGAACCAATGCGCGTTCTGGATGGGATTCCTAGACGATCCCGCGTGGAGGCCGTGCCTGTTCTCGCTCGTCTACAGCGGCTGGAAGTCTATCCACGGGCTTCTGGCCGTTCCGCGTGGCGCAGACCCCGAACGCCTTTATGCGTTGCTGGAGGCGCGCTTCTGCTCGAATGGGCACACGTCTGGCACGGACGGGAAAGGACGACCAGTATATCAATACCGCGCAGACCCTGCCGGATTCATCATGCAGAGCGGCACGCGCCTTGCCGGGGTCCGTCGTCTGGGCGACGTGTCACATGGGCGCGGGCGCATCCAGCGGCTTCTCTACATCAATCCGCGACTCGGCTACGGCTGGGGACAGGCCGACAGACAGGCCGACCGCAATCCACCCGCATGAAGGAGACCACGAAACAATGATCGAATCCAACCAGGCAGACTCGGCGCCGCTGGCCTACACGCTCGGCGAGGCGGCGGAGCGGATGCATTGCAGCGTGAACGCCGTGCGCCGTCTGGTCAAGGGCGGGTTTTTGCGCGGCTTCAACCTCACCGGGCGTCCCGGCGTGGTCACGAGGGTGACGGCGGCGAGCATCCGCGAGTTCGTAGAGAACGCGGGCAGGCGGAAGGACGGCGGGCAATGACCGCGACGGCGAACGCGCGGCCCCGGCCGAGGGGTGGGGTAGGTACTACCGAAGGCCCGACCCCCTGCCTGTGCCCACAGGGCGAGATGTCGCAAAAAAATCTCGTGACGTTTCTAAAAAAAATCACACGGAAGGAAAATCCTAAAATGGTGAAGTTTACAGACAAAATGCTGGCCGACCTGCTGGCCGGGATAGCCGACGGGCTTCCGATCGGAGCGCTTGCTGGCGTCACCGGCGTGTCGTCGCCGACGATCACGAGCAAGCTGCACAACGCCGAGTTCATTGAGCAGCTTGCCGGCACGGTGCGAGAGTACGACGCCGACACCTGCAAGCTGCTCGAGCGCCTCGAGCACTGGTGGAACTACCCCGGCGAGCGGCCGACATCGTACAGGCTGCGGCAGAGCGTCGCGGCTGCGATACGCGCAAGGTTCCACGACCAGGACGAGGCCGAGCAGAAGGCAGCGCGGCGCAAGGGCCGGAAACTGCGGCGCGGCGGCGTAGACTGGACGTGGAACGCCGCCGAACGGCGCTGGGAGCTGGGTGCCGGGAACTGGTGGCGCGGCTCGATCTGCGGATGACGGAAGGCCGACGGATGGACTGCACACCTGAGAAATGCCCGCACGGCGCGCTCATGGAGAAGGCGCGTGCCGCGTGCCTTTCCTGCGACCATGTGTCCCCTTCGGGACATGGCGGCATCTGCTCCCTCGACGCGATGGGCGAGGAGTTGCTGCTGCGCGAGGCCCTGCGGCCGGACCGCTCCCCCAGGGGACAGGTGACGACGTTGCCGCCTGACGTGGAGGAGCGGACCGCCGAGCTGTACCGTCGCTGGTGCGGACTCGACACGCTCGACGCGCTGCTACTTCTTCACGTCTGCAATGGCGGGACCACGGCCGACTTCGGCGCGTATCTTCTGCGCGTGCATGGGGCGATCGAGCGCGCGAACGTGGAACGGGACAACTACCGCGCCACGGCATGGTACAAGTGGAAGCGGCTTGTCGCAAGGTTCGCGCCATACATGAGGGGCGAACGCCTGCAATCGTGGCGCCCTGGGCACGGAGGCGCGAAAAGGCGCGAGTGTTGACGGGCCGGATTATTTTTGGAAGGTGATGATGGCAAGGAACAGGCGCAAGACATACGACGAGGCGATCGGGCCGAATGAAGACGCGAACGGCATACCGTGCGCAGATTGCGGGTGCCGTCATTCCTATGTCGTCCGCACGGAGAAGATGGGCGATTTGATACGCCGCACGCGGCGCTGTCGGTACTGCGGCAGGACGTTCTACACGTCTGAGGCATGAAATCCGCGACAAACGGCGACAAACGGCGTCGCGCAGTCTTTTCTTGCATGGGAAAATGCTATACTGCTTCCCGCCATGAAGAAACTGTCAAACATCAGGAAAACGGAATCCGCCACGCTCGACGGCGCGGCGTGGAAACTTATAAGGTGCGTCGGTAACCCGACGATAGACGCGGCCGCCGTTGCGCTCGACGCGCTGGCAATCGCCGTTGCCGAGCACGGGGCGGCAAAGATCGAGCTGGACAAGGCCGAGGCCGAGGCCGCGAAGTGCGGCGCGGAACTTGCGGAGCGGATAAAGGGCGTAGCCGGCCGGCTGCGTGCTGAGGCCGACAGGCGGCGTGCCGACGCAGACGCATACGGCGCCGGCGTGTCCGAGAAGTGTTTGCAGGTGGCGAAGATACACCCGATGATCAACGGCGTGCTTTCCGCGCTCATGCAGTACGCCACTGGCGAAGTGAAGATCGACGGGGCCGCGACGGCGCTCATAAACGGATGGCCGCGCGAATTCACGCCGGAGGTCTCGGACGCTAACCGGGCCGCCGTTGCCGCGTTCAAGCCCGTGCGGCGCAACCCTCCGGACACTTCCGCGCTCGAGGTCCCGGACGCGGTGGCGGGAGCGTTCGCCCGGCTGGAAGCGGCGCGGACGCGGTACGAGACGGCGTGCCGCACGCTCGCCGACGCGCTGTACGTATGCCGGGACTGCAATGCGGCGCTCGCTGCCGAGGCCGCGACCGAGGCCGAGAGCGTGAAGCGCGCCCTGGAGCTTCAGGCGGAGCGCGACGCATGAACCATTTGGACGCACGCGCCGAGCACGATAAATCCCTCCTCGGATAATCGGCCCCGAGCGGCGCGTGCGGCCCCTAATCAACCCCAACCCCAAAAAAAGGAAAAACCAACAATGAACATCATTGACCTCAAGGCGGCTGCGTCCAAGGACGCGAAGACCGTAGTGGCCGCCGCCTGCATGGGCGCGGCAATGCCCGACAGAGTGGTCGAGGCGACCTGCAAGGGCGTGGACCTCGACGCGGCCCACGACCTGAAGGTGACGCGTCTCAGCGACATCTTCGCCGCGTTCGGGTACGAATACCGTCTCGGCGACGAAACGAGCATGACGAAGGCGATCAAGGCCGCGTTCTCGAACACAGACATCCCGAACGTCCTCTCCAACGTCGCGCACAAGTTCGTCCTCGCGGGCTTCGGAGCGGTGGGCGAGAGCTGGCGCGACATTTCCCGCGCGGTCCCCGTGAACAACTTCAAGGTCGTCAAGGGCGTGCGCCTCGTCATGGGCGGACTCCTGGAGTCTGTCGGCAAGGGCGGCGAGCTGAAGCACGTCGACCTCTCGGACGAGGCGCGCGAGGTCCAGGCCGCGACGAAAGGCTCAATCGTGGGCATCACCCGCGAGGACCTTATCAACGACGACCTCGGCGTGCTGGCCATTATCCCGGGGCGCTTCGGGCAGATGGCGGGCCGCACGATCAACAAGGACGTTTTCGGCGCGCTTCCCGCGACCGGCGCGGCCTACGGCGCGAACACCACGGGCGCACTGAACCTCGACAATCTGGCGGCGGCGTACGCGCTCGCGATGGGCATCAAGGACGAGAACGGCAACCCGCTCGGCGCGCTTCCCGACCGGATTCTCTGCGCGCCCGCTAACTACCTTCTCGCGAAGAACATCTACCAGAGTGAGCACATCACCGGCGCGTCCTCGAAGGAGTGCCGCGACAACGTGATGCGCGGCGTGCTGGTGCCTGTCACGTCGCCGTTCCTCTCGGGGACGGCCTACTGGCTCTTCAACGCGACGTTCCCGCTCGTGGACGTGGCGTTCCTGAACGGCCGCCAGACGCCCGTGGTGGAGACGGCGGAGGCCAACTTCTCGAGGCTCGGCATCGAGATGCGCTGCTACTACGACTACGGCGTCGGTGCCGGTGACGTCAAGGCAGCGCTGTACTCGACTGGCGCGTAATCCTCTGCGGGTGGCGCGGCGGCGTCCTTTTTTGCTTGTTCTTATCGTCCGTCGCCGCGTCACCCGCTTTCATTCGCAATCACCAACAGGAAAGGCTTTACCATGGCAATCTCAAAGACTTCTGCAATTTTCCGCAAGACCGGCGGAACGCTCGACTTCACGCCCGGCGAGGACGTCGCCGAGGGCAAGATCATCGTCGAGCGCGGTTTCGTCTGCCTGGCGCAAAGGGCGATTCCCGCCGGGGTTTCCGGCGCGCTGAAAATACTGCAACGCGGCGAGGTGGTGGAAATCACCACGGACGAGGCGATAGGCGAGACGGACGCGGGCACGGCCATATACGTCACGCCCGCCGGGCTTGTCACGAAGGACGCCGACGACGGCGAGGACACGCCGACCGCGTACGCGCTGCTCGGCTGGACGGCGAAGGCCGTAGGTGCGGACGACCTTTCGTTCGAGGTAGTGTGCGCGTAGCAAAGGAGGCAGAAATGGCAATCTCGAAACGCGCCGGCAAGTCGCCGGCCTGTGCCGCGATGCTGGCATTCGCGCTTTGCGCGGCGTCGGCATTCGCCGAGTACACGTACAAGGACTTCTACCGGGTGGACGACTGGAAAGACCCGGAGCTTACAGGCACGGCGTACTGCGTGGACGAATACGGGGGTCGTTTGGCATCTTACACCTACAAGCTGATTCCAGATGGAAAAGGTCAATACCATTCAAACATCACAAACCCCGGAGAACAGGCTTTTGATTCCGTGTTCTGGACGGCGGTTCAGGCGTCTATTGCCGCTGCGGAGGCGATGGCGGAGGCGAAACTAGTGCAGGCGCAGATTGACGCATTCGCCCTGCGACATGCGCCGCTAGACGTCAAGGACGCGCTCATCATGCCGGATCCGTCCGGGGTGCTGCATGTCATACCGAACGGGGCGGCGCGTGAAGAATACGACACATGGGCGTGCGTCCGGCTGGGAAACGAAAAGCCGAGATACATTCCGTGCAAGCCCGGAGGCGGCGATTCCGTCGACCATGGCGCATTTTGCGGCAAGGCGAAAAGGCAGTGCGGCGACGAATGCGCGGCGTATGCGGTGGCGTCCTACCTCGAGGCCCTGCGGCGTTTCGACGGAACGGGCGCGGTCGTGGACGCCGACCGGATGCACGGACGCGCGGCGGAGCGGTGGCGACGGCAGGGCGGCACGGGCGACGGTTCGCGGGCGCGCGACTGTTTCGATTCATGGCTCGAGGAGTCAAAGGACCGCCGGGAGGTCGCTACCGTGGCTGTCGGATTCGGTCGCCGGGCGGAACGCACGGACAGGCTGCGGCACATGGTGTCGACGCTGCTGTCGCGGTTCGGCTTTTTCGTCGCGAACGTCCAGACGACGGACGAATGGCAGCTGCTCGATTCGCGGCTTGCGCAGTTCTGCGAGGCGTACTTTGGCAGGCGTCTCGACGCGATAACGGGACTTCCGCACAGGATAACGTCGTTCGACGGAAAGCCCGCGCACGGCGGGCATTGCGTCGTGGTGTACGGCTGCGACGAAGGCTTTGTCTACTTCCTGAACACGTGGGGCGAGGAATGGGGAGACCGTGGGCGCGGCAAGATCGCATGGAGCGAATTCGCGAAGCAGTTCAAGGCCGCGCAGTTCCTGGCAGACCGCAATGGCATCGACGAATGGGCGTCCGGCATCTCGTCCGGCGGGGAAAGGCGGGAACGCGGCGATGTCCAATGATATCTCGATACACCTCTCGACGTACCTGAAGGACTCCGGCATAAAGGCCACGCGCCAGCAGGTCGACAAGCTGGCGCGCGACATCCAGAGGATCAACCGCGACGCGCAGGGCGGAGTCGACAAGACCGTACAGGCCCTTGGCAAATTGCCTGGGGCGTTCGGCAAGCTGCAAGGCGTGGTGTCCGGATTCGGCGCGAAGGCGATGGCCGTAATCGC
The DNA here is from genome assembly GCA_902779075.1 of uncultured bacterium. Next base: position 42,804 of record CACZAK010000013.1, read on the forward strand.
CGCGTTCAAGGTCGGCTGGGACGTCGGCACGTGGATAAAGGACAAAATCATTTGGCCGCTGTTCAAGGTGAAAGACCCCATAGAGGAGCTGAAGAAGCACAACCGGGAACTCCGCAAGGAGGCCGAGGCGGCGGCGAAGGCGTTTGAAAACTGGATGTCGAAGTCCGCCGCAGGCTGGGACGCAGAGGCCAAGGGCGCGAGGGACGCCGTGAAGCTCGTAGACAAGCTGGCGCAGTCGTACCTGAAGCTGCAGAACGCCCGCGAGCAGGTCGCGTCCGCCGGCGAGGACTCGGAGCTGCTCGGGATGCGCCGCGACAAGTTCAACGCCATGGCGGGCGCGCAGACTCCGGAACAGGCCGCGCAGCTCGGCAAGTACCACGACGTGCTGATCGCGGAGCTTGAGGCGAAGCAGCAGCTCGCGAAGTTCGACCGCGGGGCGGAGTCGAGCGCGAAGCAGCTCGAGGCCGAGGAGAAGAAGCTGCGCATAGCGACGCGCCACGTCAAGCGCGTCGAGGCCGCAATCGGCGCCGCCGAGGAAAAGCTGAGGTACCTCAAAAGCGACGAGGCGGCGTTCGACATGGGGCCAGATGCGTCCAAAGCGGCCGAGGAGAAGATGCTCGCGCGGCTGGAGAAGCTGAAGGAGGAACGGCGAGCGGCCGAGGCGGAGGAGGACGAATTGCAGCGTTCGGTATGGGCCGCGCAGGAATCGGCAAAGGCCGCGCCGCAGGTGCGCCAGAACATCATCGACGCGGCAAAGCTCGAGATCGACGAGAAGAAGAAGGCGTACAACGACTACATAGCGCAGGTCGAGGCGGAGGACTACCGGAGGGCCGAGGAGGAATGGAACCGCCAGCAGGAGGAGATACGGCGCGAGGCCGAGCTGGAGCTGCGGGAGCGCCAGAAGGTCGAACAGCAGATCGCAGCGCAGCGCCTTGCGGACCTGCGGAACGAGCTTTCGGAGCGGCAGCACATGGAGGGCGAGGCCAGAAGCCGGCAGAGCGCGGCCGACAGCGCCCTCTCCTCCGCGTGGGGGCTGTACCGCGACAAGTCCAGGATGCAGGCCGTGATAGACGAGCGCAAGGCCCAGGCTGCGGCGGAGGTCCAGTGGGCAAAAGACTTCGAGCGCCTGAAGACGTGGCGGCGCGACTGGCGCACGGCGGAGTTCGGAAGCCTCTCCGCTGCGGACGAGGCCGTGCGGCAGGTGGCGTTCGCGAAGGAGGAGAAGGCCGCTGCGGACCGTGCCGTCATCGAGACGGCGGAAAACACGCGCGACCTCGCAAAGAAACTGGACGACCTGATCCAGATGAAGTGACGATTCGCCTTTCCCAATGAAGGAGCTACAATGAAAAGCAACGAACAAAAGAACGCGGCCGGCAGTCCGGACATCATAAGGTGCTGGCGCTGCGGAGCTGAATTTGCAAGCATCGAGGGCATAAAGATCGCGCACGGGATGGTCTTCCAGAAGGTGCGGTGCCCAGTCTGCTGCAACGACATCCGTTCCATGCGGCCCTACACCGTCGCGCACGGGGCCGCTTTTGCCGTCGCCCTCGGGACGCTGCTTTCCGGCAGCGGCATCAAGCCGGCTTCGGTTGGCGATGGTTACGCGCTTTACTCGCCTGCGGCGAAACGAGGCGGGGAACAGGCCAGCGGTCGCCGCGAATGACATGGCGGCCGCCTGCCGGCGTCAAGCTCCTCACATGGAAGCCGGCGAACGTGTACAGGCTGCGCTACAGGCCGAGGCTGTGGGGAAGCTGGCTCGACCGCATGGAGGCGTACATCGAGGCATACAGCGCGGCGGAGGCCGTCCGCATACTCTGCGAGGAGCTGCGCGGCCTGTGCGAATGCATCGAGGTGATCGCCCGTTACAGGGCACAGGGACCGTTCTAGCGGCGTAACCGTGAACGGCGGGCGGGTGCCCGTCGGCGCCGCAGGCGCGGGATGTTTGCAAGCGGTTGCACGGCGTCCCGCGCCTTTTCCGTTTATGGGGCGTTCCATGCGGGGGGTGTTCCGGGCGAGAGGCGGACGGCGCGGACGGCGCCATGGCGACATCAGGGCGAGAGTGCCGTTTTTGCTGACCCCCACTTTGACCCCCACCTGACAGGGTGTAAAATGGTGTAAAATGGCGTAAAAGTTTGTATGGGCTAACAGATGCCGACATGCACGAAACCCTTGCAAACATTGGGTGAAATCGACTTTGGTGATGGTCGGAGCGGAGGGATTTGAACCCTCGGCCTTTTGGTCCCGAACCAAACGCGCTACCAGACTGCGCTACGCTCCGAAAGGAAGACGGCGAATAGTATACTCTTTTCGGGCGCGCGCGTCAATGGGCAAACTTACGCAAAAGTTCGGCGTTGGACGTAAACACCATGATGGGGCGCCCGCGTGGGCATACGTATGGCATGCGCGTGCGTGCGAGTTCCTCTACGAGCTGCGTGGCCGCCTCCGGGGTGAGCTGGAGATTGGCGCGGGAATAGGAACGCGCCACGCTGCGGGCCACGAGCTCGTCGCGCCACCGCGCGCCACCGCGCGAGGAGCCTGCCTCCGCGATGTCGGCGGCGATTGAGGCGAGCATGGCGGGGACGTCGCATCCTGCAAGCAGCGCGGGCACAGCGTCGACTTTCCACGTGTCGCGTCCGAACTCCTCCACGGTGAAGCCTACGGTTTGCAGCTCTGAGAGGAAGTTGCGAATGCGCGCCGATTCAGAAGGCGGCAACGTGACGGTCTCTGGGATGAGAAGTGGCTGCGTGAGCGCCTCGTGCGCGTCGATGAGACGTTCGTAGGCGATGCGTTCGCGCGCGGCGCGGGGATTGAGCGTGACGAGGCCGGCGTCGGTTTCCAGCAACACCCAGCCAGAGCCGGTCTGCGCGAGGAACTTGAACCAGCGCCAGGGGCCGGTGGAGGTTTGGATGGGGGTGGGGGATGCAGGTGCTGAAAATGTCGGGGTGGCGGGCGTCTCGCCCGCAACTGGAGTGTCGCGCGTTAGCGCGACCTCACTTACATTCGCATCTGCACTCCTCGGAAGCGCGGGCTGAAAGGGGGGCATGAAGGGTGCGGGCGGGGATGTGGGCGAGATGGATGCGGTCGGGTCGCCCGCATCTAATTTGCGGGCGCTGAGGTCCGCCACCCCGGTGCTGTCTGGACCCACCATTTGAGGGCCCGCTTCCCCGCATCTTTCATTTTGCGGGGCGAAGGCGGCTAGGAGGGCATCGCGTACGTCTGCGGAACGGCGGAAGCGCACCTCGCGCTTGGAGGGATGTACGTTGACATCCACTTGCTCCGGCGGCAGGTCGATGAAAAGCACGACCGCCGGTCGCGCCTCGGCGCGTTGGCGGGGGTAGGCTTCTCGGAGCGCGTAGGTGATTGACGCTGCGGTGGCGGGACGCCCGTTCACGAACACGAACTGGTCGCGGCGCAGGTTGGCGTCATGGCCAGGACGTTCGGCGTAGCCATGCACGTGCACTGAACCGACATCCGAGATTACGGGCACGAGCGATTCTGCGAAGGGCGCACCGAAAAGGGCGCGGATACGCTCCTCGAGCGTTGCGCCAGGTGGAAGGCGGTAAGCCTCTCGCCCGTCAAGCGTGAGCGAAAAGCCCACGTCCGGGTGGGCGAGCGCGTGGACGGTGAATGTGGCGCGGATGTGTCCCTCCTCTGTGACGAACGCACGCAGGAACTTGCGCCGCGCGGGTACGTTGCAGAAGAGGTCGCGCACCTCGATGCACGTGCCTGGTGGCGTACCGCAGGTCTTTACCTCGGCGAGCGTGCCGGCGTTTACCACTATGCGCGTTCCTTCCTCTGAGTCGGCGCGGCGCGTGGTGAGGGTGAAGCGGGAGACTGAGGCGATTGAGGGGATTGCCTCGCCGCGGAAACCGAGCGTTGAGATGCGCTCGATGTCGTCTACGTCGCGGATCTTCGACGTGGCGTGGCGTTCAAGGGAGAGCAGGGCGTCCTCGCGGTTCATGCCGCAGCCGTTGTCGCGCACGGAGACGAGCGTGCGGCCGCCGGCCGTGACGGTTACATCGATGCGCGTGGCACCGGCGTCAAGGGCGTTTTCAAGAAGTTCCTTCAGGACGGAGGCGGGACGCTCCACGACCTCGCCTGCGGCGATCTTGTTGGCGACGTGGTTCGGGAGGAGCCGTATGTGTCCGTCTGGGGGCATTGGTTAGCGGTCGAGAGTGAGGTGGCGGCGGACGAAAGTGGGGATGTCGAGGTCCTCGTCGTTCCACATCGTCGCGTCTGAGCGGCGGAAGCGGTCTGTGCGGGCGAGCCAGCGTTCGCCCGCGCGCTCGCGCGTGGTGTCCCGAACAGTGCCGGGAGTGGGCTTGCGCGTAAGGGTTGCGCTTTCGTCGAAGATCAGCACGACTACGGTGAGACGTCCGGAGAACGTAGCCTCGTCGTTTACGGTGCCGAGTTCAAGCGTGGCGTCGAGTCCGAATGCGGCGGAGAGCCCGCTTGCGATGGCTCCGACTTCCGAAAGGAGCAGATCGTCGCCGGCGAGGACGCCCACCAGGAGCGTTCTCACATGCGGAGATGATTCGCTGCGCTTCAGGAGGGGGCTTTCGGAGAGAGTGGCGAGTACGTTGTTGGCGCGGTCCGGCCCCTGCGCCGTGGCAGTGGCGAAGTGGGCGCGGCCGCAGCCTGTGAGGATCTTGCGGAGGCGTTCGGAGTCGAGCTGGATGTAGCCGGGGCGTTCAAGGATGCGCCAAAGGAGAGTGACGCCAAGGGACAGCGTGTCGATTCCGCGTGAAAGGGCGTCGCGCATGTTGTCCGTGCCCGAGCCGGACACGAGTTCGTCCAGGGGAAGGAACACGGAGACGTCCGCGTGCTGTTCGATCGGTCCTATGGCGGCGCGGGCCGTGCGGACGCGTTCGGCGCCTTCGAACGAGAAGGGCAGCGTGGCGAAAACGAGCGTGGCTATGCCCATGGTGTGGAGGTGCTTGAGTATCTCGCCTGTGGCGCCGCCTCCTGTGCCTCCGCCTAGGGCAGTCACGATCACGACGGTGCGCACGCCGTCAAGGGATGTGTCGAGAATGGACGGCGTATCCTGGAATGCGGCGCGCGCGGATGCGGGCTGTCCGCCCGTGCCGCGTCCGGCGAGCCGGTTGCCGCCGAGGAGCAGGAATGGAAGGTCGCCGTTGCCGCCGGACTGGGCGTCGGTGTCGATGGCGAGCGCGCGGACGCCTGGACCGTATGCGCGCAAGACGCCGCGTAGCATGGCGGCGCCGGCGCCGCCTACTCCGAGAAGGAGGAGAGGTGAAGGGAGGATGTTCATTTTTTCTTGCTGCCTCCGAAGATGTTGCGGATAGCGTCGAAGAACGAGTGCCCGGACTGTTCGGGCGGAATGGTCTGGATAAGAGTGCCCACTATCGTCGCGAGCGCCGCAGGGTTCTTCTCCTGCTCAAGTCCCGCCACTTCCGGGATGATCTGTCCGAGCCGCACGGCACGTCCAAAGACGTTGGATGCGAGCGGCACGACGTTTTTCAGCGATGAACCGCCGCCTGTGAGGAACACCCCCGCGTTTAGGCGGTGCAGGAGATTCGCCTCGTCGAGTTTCGTTCTTATGATGGTGAAAAGCTCGCTCATGCGCGCGTTGACGACGGTGTTGAGGGCGCGCTGGGAGATGGAGGCCGCGTTGAAGCCGGGCGTGGAGGCCGAGAGTGGAATGCGCACGCCGGCGTCGTCTGGGCCGATCATCGCCGATGCGGAAGAGAACTTGAGCTGCTCGGCCTGTGCGGCGGAGATGGTGAACGCGTCGCGTATGTCCTCCGTCACATGGTCGCCGCCCACGCCTACGACGTCCGCGTAGAGGAGACGTCCGTCTGCCCACGCGGTGAAGTTGGTGGAGCCTCCGCCAAGGTCTATCACGAGCGCGCCGTCGCGCTTCTGCTGTGCGGTCAACACAGCTGCCGCCGCGCTTGTGCCCGCGTAGCACACGTCGAGAATCTCGAGCTTCGCGGCCTCGGCGGCGCTCTTCGCGTCGGCTATGCGCTGCGCAGAGCCGTGTATGCAGAGCGTGCGCAGCTTGAGGATGTGTCCGCTCATACCACGTGGAGACGAGATGTTCTCAATGTCGTCCAGACCGTAGCTGAGGCGGGCGACCTCAAGTGCCTGACGTTCGGCGGGGAGGGTGATGTCGTACATGCGCTCGCCGATCGCCTCGACGTCCTCGTCGCCCACCGTACCGCGCGGCAGCGGCACCTGCACGACCGTCTCCTGCGTGCGGATTTGCGGGCCGGAGATGACGAGGTATGCCTGTGCGACGGCGTAGTCGTACTGGGTGACGAGCTTCTTCTGCACGGACGCTACTGAATACCGCGCCTGCGCGACGTCCACAATCTGGCTCTTGCGGACGCCTGATGACGGGATCCCGTCGTAGGCGGCGATGTGTATGCGCCCGTCTCCGAGTGGCTCTGCTATTGCGATTACGGTGCGGGTCGTACCGATTTCAAGTGCTGCGATTGGGTCTGAGGGATTCATGTGTTTCCTTTCTCATCGGCCGCCTAGGCGCGCGGGGTCCGTTGCGTAGACGCGGCCGCCCTTTTCGTATTCCGTTGCAATCCACCTGGTGGTGCGCGGCGTAAGCCGCGTGGCGATGGCCTGTGCGAGGTGTAGCAGCTGGCGGCGGAGACTCTTGCGCGAGACCTCGGAATCCTCGTGCATGCGTTCCCACGCGATCTCGGCCATGGAGTAGTCGCCGAGCGTCACGAGGAGGTAGTCCTTCTTGGAGGTATCCACTTCGAGGACGCGCAGCTCGGAGAGTTCGGGGGCCTCGTCCGACTTTGCGTCGGCGGCCTCTGCGAGCAGGTGCACCAGCCGCAGCGCGGCGCCGGCGTTGCCTTCGAGCTTATGCCCGGGGTCGTGTCGCTTGTCCGCCGCCTCGCGGATGATCGGCAGCGGCGGGCTGTTGAACGTGCGGAACACCACGCCGTCGTAGTCGGCCACGAGTCCGGAGCTGGGCGACCCCTTGGCCGGGGCGATGCGCACTGCGGGCTCGCGCTCCTTCACGTCCACCGTCACGCGGCGCGGGAGCCTCCGCTCCACCTTGATGTCCTTGATGTTCGGTATGCGCGCGATTAGGCCCTTGCGGAGATCCTCGTACGGGATTGTCGCCAGATTCGCGCCGTTTGTCAGGCCGAAGTAGTAGATGATCGTATCCGGCTTGACGTTCTTGCCCGACGACGTCACGACCACGTCGATCGCGGAATCCTGCACGCGGAACTGCTCGCGCCAGATTGCGCTGAGCGCGCCGCCGCCTATGGCAAGTCCACTGCAGGCCGCAGCCGCGATGACCAGCAAGGAGACGGCGACGGCGATCCTGCGGCGGATGGCTACCTGGCTTTTGACGTTTGTGTTTCTCTTAATCATGGGCTGCGGTCTTCAGAATGCGGTCGCAGAGATGCGGGAAATCGATGCCGACCTTGGCGGCGGCCTTTGGCACGAGGGAGTGTCCGGTCATGCCGGGAGAGGTATTGAGCTCAAGCACGTACATTTTACCCTCGGGCGTCACCCGGAAGTCGACGCGCGTCACGCCTCGGCATCCGGCGGCGTCGAACGCGGCGAGCGCGATGCGCTGCATTTCGGGGCAGAAGGGATCGTCGGGGAAGGGGTAGCGCGTCTCGTCGGAATTGTACTTCTCCTCGTAGCCGTACCAGCCGTTCGGCGCGCAGATCTCCACGACGGGGAGGGCCTCGTGTCCGATCACGCCCACGGTCGTCTCGCGTCCGGGGACGTACGCCTCTACGAGCGCCTCGCCCTCGCCGCCGAACTTCTCGCGGTCGATGCGCTGCGCCTCCGAGACGGCATGCGCGAAGTCCTCCGCGCGCTTCACGAGGTACACGCCCACGCTCGACCCGTCACGCGGCGCCTTCACGACGCACGGGTAGCCGACCGGCGAATCCGCGAGCGGACGCGACGGCGTGGCGACAGCCCAGGCGGCCGTGGGCACGCCTGCGGCGTCGAGCACCTTCTTGGTGGCGATCTTGTCCATCGCGAGCCGGCTCGCCGCCGCGCCGGGGCCCGTGTAGGGGATGCCGCGCGCGTCGAGCGCGGCCTGCACGCCGCCGTTCTCACCCCAGCCGCCGTGCAGCGCGATGTAGCATGCGTCGGCGTCCCCTGGGAGGGCGTCGAGACTGTCGGCGTCCAGCCGCACGGGCACGACGTCGTAAGTGCCAAGCGCGCCCAGCGCCTCGGCAACGTTCTTTCCTGACACGAGCGACACGTCTCGTTCGTTCGAGGTGCCACCCATCAATACACAAATTCTCTTCATTTTCTGCGGCGCTCCTGACGCCAGTTTTCAAGCGGTGAAATTATACCACAAAATGTGCGCGCGCGGCACGGTTAACGATTTTTCAAGGTGAAAAATGTTGCGCCAGTTGGGCACGCAGTTCGTCCGCTTGTGGTATACTATCGCCATGCAAATCATCGATTGTGACTATTTCGTCGTCGGCTCCGGCATGAGCGGGCTCATGAGCGCGCTCCACCTCGCGCCGGCAGGCCGTACCGTGCTCGTCACCAAGCAGCGCCTTGAGGACTGCAACACCAACTTCGCGCAGGGCGGAATCTGCTGTGTGGCGGACCCCGCCGACTCTTTCGAGGAACACGTGCGCGATACGCAGATCGCGGGCGCGGGACTGTGCGATGAGGCCGTTGTGCGCAAGATCGTGTCGGAGGCGCCGGCGGGCATCCAGGACCTCATCGACTGCGGCGTGCGGTTCGCGAAGAAGGAGGACGGCAAGTGGGACCTCGGACGCGAGGGCGGACACTCCATGCGCCGCATCTTCCACGCGGGCGACATCACGGGACAGAAGTGCGAGGCCGCCATGGTGCGCACGGTGAAGCGCCACCCCGAGATCGAGGTACACGAGAACACGATCGTGATCGACCTCATCATCACAAAGCGCATCGGCGTGAAGGGACCGAACCGCTGCATCGGCGCTTATGTGCTCGACCGCGAGACGGAGGAAATCTACGCCATCCGCTCTCCCAACACGATTCTCGCTACGGGCGGCTGCGGCAAGGTGTACCTATATACCTGCAACCCCGACGTGGCGACGGGCGACGGCGTGGCCCTCGCCTGGCGCGCGGGCGCGAAGGTGGAGAACATGGAGTTCATCCAGTTCCACCCCACGTGTCTCTACCACCCGCAGGCGAAGCGCTTCCTCATCAGCGAGGCCGTGCGCGGGGAAGGGGCCGTGCTGGTGGACCGCCATGGACAGCCGTTCATGCAGAAATACGACGCGCGCGGGTCGCTTGCGCCGCGCGACATCGTGGCGCGCGCGATCGACAGCGAGATGAAACGCACGGGCGACCCCTACTGCTGCCTCGACATCCGGCGCAAGGGCCGCGCCTTCCTCGAGAAGCGCTTTCCCAACATCTTCCACAAGTGCCTTGAGTTTGGCATCGACATGTCGAAGGACCTCATCCCGATCGTGCCCGCCGCGCACTACTGCTGCGGCGGCGTGCAGGCGACAGTGGACGGGCGCACCTCAGTGCAGGGGCTCTCGGCAGTCGGCGAGACGGCCTGCACAGGACTCCACGGCGCAAACCGCCTCGCGTCCAACTCGCTCCTTGAGGCGCTTGTCACGGCGCGCCTTACCGCGCAACGCCTCACCGCGCATCCCGAGAAGAGCGTGAAGAGCATGCCCATTCCCGTGTGGCGCATCGGGCGCGCCGTCGCGCCGGACGAGGCGGTGCTCGTGTCGCACATGTGGGACGAAATCCGCCGTCTGATGTGGGACTACGTGGGCATCGTGCGCACGAACAAGCGCCTCGCGCGCGCGCGACACCGCATCCAGACGCTCCGCAAGGAAATCCGCGAATACTACTTCGCCTACCTTGTCACTCCTGACACGCTAGAGCTCCGCAACCTCGCCGTCTGTGCCGAGCTGATCATCCGCAGTGCGCAGAAGCGCCACGAATCCCGCGGCCTCCACTATACGCTGGACTATCCCCTGAAGGCAAAGCGACTCCATTCAACCGTGCTCCCCGGATTCCCCGTAAAGTAACCATCCAGAAATATTGTACAAGCTAGGGCTCCACGTCAAAAACCGGCCTACTGACAAGGCTTATACCCTCCTGTACATAATCCTTAATCCCTTACTACCCAGCCACGAGACTCCCTGTGGCTCATAATTCCCCTCATCGTGGTTCATAATTCCCCCGCGTGTGGCTCAAAAATACCCTCCCTGTGGCTCAAAAATCCCCCCGTACGGGGGGAGAACACAAAACCCTCCTACCGCAATTTTAGGATAGTCTGCGGAACGGGTTTTTGCTATACTTTGTCCCGCTTCGGTGAAGCGGCGTGAGCCGTAGCTGAAATGAACACTTTGATCTTTGACATTGGTTTCAAATGCGAGAAAACAGGTCTGACCTGAATTCTCAGTTTGAAACTACTAGGCTGGGGAGGCAGATGGAAGTTGTCCATTGTCGAGCCGGCCAAAACCCCGGGAAAAGTCGCGTTTCGTTGCGACTGAACGGTAGGGTGGTCGCCCTGTGACCAACCGCTGCCAGGCCCGGGGAGCTGCGGAAACGCATCCGACGCCCGTAGCAACGTACGCAACAGCGTATGACGCTTGATCAGAAAACCGCTAATTTTCAAAGTCCAGGCGAAATACGATGATGCGCGCGCGTGGTGTAACCACGCGGCGCATCCTCATTTTCTAGTTTGGACTAAGGCTCTTAGCGGTGCCGCTGATCAGATATGGATCTTGAGGTGCGCCGTTTTAATTTGCCGCGAAACGGAATCACGCACAAAACCGCGCGGCAAGTAAAAGGAGTGAATGATGCGATGGAAACATGTTTGTATATCCGTAACGGCGTGCAGTATCTCATTGGTGTCGTTCACTCTTGGAGGGACGCATTTGATGCGTCCACAGAGAGGGGCACCGTCTTCGGTGACCACAGGAGATCCGGTCGTGTCTGAAATAACCAAGCTCCAAAAGCGCATCCATGAACTTGAAAAGGACAATGCACGTCTCGCACATGAACTGTCCGTGAAGATGGACAAATACGGGCTTTATTGGCTCGACTGTCCAGAGGCGTTCGATTCCGAAACAGAAGGTAAGATTCCCGTTCTAGAAGAAATTGCGGAACGGGAAATCCGAAACGCTGACGGGAAACCTACTCACATTCTCATTGAAGGTGACAATTACCACGCCCTCACATGTCTCAACTTTACCCATCGAGGCAAGATCGATGTCATCTACATTGATCCGCCGTATAACACGGGGGAGGATTTCACGTATTGCGACAAACGATTTCTTGATAAATATCCAAATGGTGAACTCATAAGGAAAGATCATCCATTGCGACACAGTGCTTGGTTGTCGTTCATGGACAAGCGTTTGCGGCTTGCTAAACAGTTATTGCGTAATACGGGGGCGATATTCATCTCAATCAATGAAGACGAGTATGCTAATCTGCGTTTGTTGTGTGACAAGATATTTGATGACAGTAACTATGTAACGACTTTTACTGTTCGTGTACGGCATGAGGACCGAATCCTAAAAGGCGACAAGCCGATTCACGAGACAACGGAGTTTCTCCTAATGTATCAACGAAGTTCGTCGTTCAAAATCCAGAAGCGAGAGGTTGACAATTCTGATCCGTCTGAATACCGTTATGCTATCAAGGAGTTGATAGATGATCCAAAAATCGTGGAGATGGGTGGAAAGAGGGTTTGTATATTCCAACCAGGACAGTATGAAATTACCGATGTAAAACCATCGTTTAGAAACTTAAAGAAGATAAACATACGAGGGTCTATAAAACGAGGCAATAGCTCTGGACGTTTCCACATGACATACTTAGAGCCTTTGAAGAATGATTTCAATGTTCTTTACAAGGTTGAAGGGATAGGAGATGATGGATTGGGATATCGTTATTTTCTCTCTCGTGCTGGTGCTAATCGTGCAAATGGGTTTTATTTTCAGGGAGAACCGATGGAGCGGTCGGATGTACGAGAAGTGCCATACCCAAATTTCATGGATATGGAGGAGGCCTTTAATGCAGTTGGAACAGAAGGAGGGGTCCCATTTGATGGAGGCAAAAAACCTATAGCATTCATCATGGCAATGATGAAAATTGCTGGGATTGAGAAGAAGGGAAACGCAACCATCCTTGACTTTTTTGCAGGAAGTGGATCAACGGTTCACGCTGTGAGTGTAATGAATGAAGATGGTGGAAAGCGTGTTGCAATCGCGGTACAAAACGCCGATGTAACCTATGAAATCAAAAATGGCAAGGAACGGGCGAAAAAAGGATGTGAGAATGCATACAACGGCGGATTTAAACGAATTGTTGACATAACGTATAAGCGCGTGGAAAATGTTATTCAAGGGTATCGTGACTCAACGGGGCGCGATGTCTCGGGGTTTGGCGGATCGTTGAAATACTACCGGACTGCGTTTGTCGGGAAACATGGGTGTGCCGACGCGTTGGATGAAGACCGGGATGAACTTGCCGCAAACGCAGGTACGATGCTCGCGCTTGCCGAGGGGACACTGGATGAAGTGTCCCTACCGAAGAAGGCGAATGGATTCTGGCGGCATTACACGGATGGAGACCACAGGCACACGTTCGTCTATTACTCGGCGAGGGCGAAGGAGCTGCCATCGCTTGCAAAAGAGGCCGACAAGATTCGTGGTAAGGACAAAGCAGCTAAGCTTTCCGTCTATGTCTATACGATCGGTGGGAGTGTCGCCGGATATGAAAACGAGTTCGACGATCTTACGAACATTGAGTTGAAACCGATCCCTGAACCGATACTTGACATCTACAAATCCGTGAATGGAGATTGAAAATGACGAAACTTGATTTTCAGGATAAGGCCGTCACGCAACTGATTGAGAAATTCAAGCGGCTTTGGAACGCGGAAGGTACGATGCTCCCGCTCGTGTTCAAGTCGCCGACAGGTAGCGGCAAGACGTTCATGACGGAAAGTTTCATGCAGGAACTCAAGACCGTAGGCGGGTTCACAGACGACATTGCGTGGATATGGATCACGTTTTCAGACGAGCTGGCCATGCAGAGCCGGTCGAAATTTGAGGAATACTTCTATCCGAATGTTGGTCGGCGGCTTCTAACCGTTGCCGATTTCGCAGACGGTATCCTGAAACGAGACGATGTACTCTTCCTCAACTGGCAGAAACTTGTGGCAAACGATGCCGACGCGCGCATTCTGCGTCGCCCTGACAACAAGGCGAAAAAGAAGGAAAGCGGTTACTACTTCGAGGACATCATCGAGGCCACTCACGCTGAAGGTCGGACCATCGCGATGGTGATTGATGAGAGTCACAAGAACGTCTCCGAACTGGCAGAAAGCGTCGTCATCAGACCGGCGAATCCGAAGGTGATACTCAAGGTGTCGGCCACGCCGAAGGCCGTGCCGACAACAGAAGATATTGAAGACGGGAAGGCCGATTTTGTACGCGTAAAGCGTGAGGACGTTGTGAAGGCCGGGCTGGTCAAGGAGGCTGTCGTCTCGCAGACGAAAGAGGAAATCGAGGCGGGAAGTGACGAGATAGACCTTGATGCCAAGCTCCTTGATCTCGCAATCAAGAAACGTGATGCCTTGCGCGCCGAATGGGAAAAGACCGGAAGTAACGTCCATCCGCTTATCCTCGTGCAACTTCCCGATGAAAAGAAAGATGCGGGGTCTACGGAGAAGATCAAGAAGGAGATCGTGTGGGACTATCTCAAGAAGCGTGGCGTTGCGGAGGAAAACATCGCCAACTGGTTTGATGGCGATAAGGAGCTCGACAAACTTAAATTCATCGCAGAAGCGGATTCGCCGATCGAGTTCCTGTTGTTCAAGCAGGCGGCTGGGACGGGGTGGGACTGTCCGAGAGCGCAGATACTCGTCATGTACCGCGACATCAAGTCACCGATTTTCAAAACTCAGACGCTTGGACGTATTATTCGTAACCCGGAGCCGAAGATGGATTTGAGTACCCATCCCGCATTGCGGAAAGGGTATCTTTACACGAACTATTCGTCGGCAGAAGTCAAGAAGGGTAGTGAGAATGATCAGGACAATCCCATCCTAATGAAGAAGGCCGCGTTGCAGCTCAAAATCCCAGATGGCGCGGAGACCGTGTCCGTGAATGATGCCATGACGACGGAGTTCGTCTCGCGTGCGGACTATGGCGACCTCGGCAAGGCAAGCGAGTTCCAGGAATGTTTCATGGGGGCGATGGACGGGTATTTCGCGATCAGTTCAGATGACTTCGGACACGACCGTTCTGGCAAAGTCGAGGCAAAGGGCGTGGGACTATCGCAGTCTTTCAAGAAATCCATTGTCACAGGGCTTGTGGTCAAGTCCGTTGACGAAAACGGTGACAACGGATCGGACCTTGACGACGAAGTTTCTGCGAACGATGCGGAGAGGCTGTTCGTGGCGAAGTGCCGCGAGATGCTTGAGGGACAGACAGACGAGGAAACACGGGTTGGCAATATCGCCCGGTCGGAGAGTATCTTCAGAATGGGCGTGCGGAACTGGCTCAAGGAGGCGTTGCCGGATGTCGCCTCAGAGTCTGGGAGGTACAAGATATTCCTGAATGATGCCATGAAGGGGGCGGGGAGCATCATGCTTGACGCTATCACTTCAGCGCTGAAGGCGTATACCCCTGTTAGAAGGAAACTTGTCGCAGAGCGCAAAAAGAAGATTATGGAGATTCCGCCGACGGTGTTTTTGTTGAAACGAGAATATGAATATCCCGATGGGTACGAAGAGTATCTTGATGCTGACGGTAACGCTCCCAAGTTGAGTGTTGTAAAACCATTCTACCTGCGTAAGGCATATCCGGGGAGGGAGAATGAGACGAATTTTGTCGCCTTCCTTGAAGGAAACGGAACAAAGATCGAATGGTGGCTCAAAAACGGGGATGACGGAAAGGACTGGTTCGGACTCAAATACGTCAGCACAGCAAGCAAAGACGAACGGCTGTTTTATCCGGATTGGATCGTGAAGTTCAAGGATGGTCGGATAGGGATATTCGACACGAAGGGCGGGCGAACGGCGACGGATCCCGAGGGGAAAGAAGTCGGATTACGAGACAAGATCATCGCAATGAACAAGGCGGCTGGCGCGGATACGTTTTGGGGCGGACTTGTTGTGTTTGAGAACGGTATGTGGTACTGGCATGATGGGACGAACTATTCATACGCACCTGGAAAGCTTGATGGCTGGAAACAATTGAAATTCTAGACACATCTGTTTTATACACCCTCTGCGGCGAAGGTTTTGGTAAAATAATGCGGCGCAGTGATGAGTGTACTTGAAACCATAGAGGCGATTAGAAGCGGGCTGATGTGGATTTGCCTGTCGGCGCTGGCCGCGATTGCGGTCGGCGTCGTCGGTGCCTGGTTGTACAGAGGTGTTGCGTCCGCCATGCGGCGGCCTCTGGCGGTGGCAAGACTTGCCGCGTTTGTAGCCTTTTCGGCATTCTGCGTCATACGCGTCGGCGCGAAGTTCCTCATGTCCCAGAGGTTGTCACGCCTGAAGAAATTGCACAGGGATGGCGGCTTGAGAGCGTCACGACGAACGACGCCTTTTCGTATGCTATGCCGACGAACGGCGTTGAATATATGCCGTGGTCGCTGGGCGGTGGGTACGAAATGCACTTTCCGCTCGATCTTGGCGAGTTAGCTTTTCCGTTCGGGACGAGCATGGTGCGCCGTTTGGACGTGCTTTCAGGTGGTATGGTGGAGTCGTTGCCGAGACAACGGATGGAAGGGCTGTATTCGTCAGCGATGTCGATATGCGCGGCGAGGGAGTATGCGTCGATCGTGCCGGGGGTGGGGAGGTTCTGGTGGGCGGAGTCGGCGCGCTCGGTGATCGCGCCCTACCAAGCAAAATTTCTGACATGGGAGAATGTCTTTGGGGGAAGAGACCGCACGGGACAGTACAACGCGCAGATTGAGTTTCACGACGACGGCAATTTCATCACGCGCTCAAACGATGTGGGACGAGTGTATCGGCGCGTGCTGCCGTATGACCTTGACAATGACGGATTACCGAATGACATTGATCCCGCGCCGGAGGTGCCTCTTGTGCCGTCTGCGTGGAACCAGAGCGAGGCGTGGGCGGCGGCGTTCCCGTCCAACGCCGCCGAGATAGCCGCCATGGGCGGTTACGCCGCGTGGGTTACCGAGAGGGGGACGGAACCCGACAGGCGTCTCGTCTCGCTCGGCTTAGTGTTCGATGATGGGAGCGTGCGACCCTCTCTGCTTGATTTCGGCGGAGTCCAAGTGGTGGCGGATGGTACGGCGGAACTTGTGTTCGCCATCGACTGCGGGGCGCGGGTACCGTTCACGCTCACGTCGGGGAGGCTCGGTTCTCTTGCTGTGACTGCGACGGAACCGCCGATGCGCTCGGGCGAAGGTATGACCACGACCGAGAGCAGTGTGATTCAGGGCACATCCGACTATCCTTACGAGCGCATGGTCGGCGACGTCGAGCTGCACCTCGACAGTCCGCGCTCCGGTTGGATGTGCCGCTTTGCAGGGGTGTCCATTACCCCAGATCCCCTGCCGCACATCTATCCCGTCGGCTCCTTGGAGCTTGAGGCAACCTTGTCGTGCTGCCACTCCAACGCCTACTTGGGCTGCTCGTGGTACGGCGGTGCGGGCATTACGTTCTCGCACGAACATTCGCTTTCGACGGAGGTGACGTACGACCCGGACGATCCCGAAGACTGGACGACGAACGTAATTAGTCTGGTCTCGCAGTTTGTCGGCTATACCCTGACGAACCACTTGCATTTCACGGTGGGGATTACCAATGAGCCGCCACTTCGATTTTCGATAGGATGTCAGGATGTGTTCTTCCTGAACGACGCGGACTTCCTCGAGGGGGCGTGTCCATCCAACAGACCGGAACGCATACGCCCGGTGACGCTGAACCTGACGGGGCCTATGGGCACGAACGGCACGGCAAGGCTGTCCGTGGAAGGGGACGCGAACCCTGTGGTGTTCCACGTCGTCAACGGCGCGACGAACCTCGTGACAGCGTCGACGGATATCCCGCTTACCGTGACGAACGACGTTTCTTACACGGCAAGCTACACGGTCTACGTGTCATGCCCGAACCTTGGCACTGGCACGATCACTGCCACGTTCACGCCGTCGGGCGACGACGCCGAGCCGCAGACTGCATACGCGACTTTCCGCAGCATCGAACCACTGCGGAAACTGGTTACGACCGAGAAATTTGCTGGGCGCTACGTCAATCCCTCCCGGCTCGTCATGGGCACGAACGCCGTGTTAAAGGTCGGTGCGAACGGCAGCTTCTCTCCCTTGGAAGTGGAATGGCGGCGGATATCGGGTTCTGCAGAGGTGGAGTCCCGGGGATGGTACGCAATCGTCACTCCGACGGGGAAGGACACCGTTGTCGTAGAGGCACGTTTCAACGACGACGAGATACAGCCCCGTTTCGTGCTGCCCGTTGTGCAGCCCCGAACGATTCCAGTAAGGGCATTCGTGGTTCAGCCGCCGGAATCTGTCGATCAAGATGTTACGACGGACGCAAACCACGTTAATATATCGTGGGACAATCAGAAAATATCACTACCATCCCATAGAGGGATGTGCATAGTATAACATTTCCTGATTCCGCGCACAATGCGCGGAATTTAGCAAGATAAGAAAATTGTTTTTTGGCAG
>CACZAK010000014.1 GCA_902779075.1 uncultured bacterium
CGGAACAGGATTTCTATAGAGGTTCCACGAGAGTTTGGCCAGTACACGTTCAAGATTGTAATGATCCCGATAGTCAAAGAAGAGAAGCCGAAGTATGATTTTTCCGATCTTGTCGGTAAGCTCCAGTGGAATGGTGATGCCGTAAAGGAGCAGCGGAGGCTTCGGAATGAATGGTAACGGCTATCTTCTCGACACCAACGCAATTATTCAACTGCTAAAGGGGAACAAGGAACTTATTGCAATCCTTGGCACGGCGGATTTCATCGCCACATCTATAATAGCCGAGATGGAGTATCTTTCCGTTGATGCCGGAATTTGACACGATTTGATTTTCCGCTTGCCGCAACGGCGGCATTTTGATATGCTTTTCCACGTTCCGCGAAAACTCGCTGAACATCGCTCTTTGACATACCGGCGGTTGTGAGCCGCCGGGCCGGTCGCCACATTGGTAGGGCGGTCACCCCGTGACCGCCGAAAAAAGGTAGGGCGGTTTCGATGAAACCGCCACCTCCGATGGAGAGCGACACAACAACTGCCGCGCACACGGGTGTGTGCCAACGGCAGGACGTACGCAACCAGCGTATAGTAGCTTCAGGATAAAGACCGCTAATCTTGTGATGGAGCGAATTACGATGGTGCGTCGCGTGGTTCCACGCGGCGTACTTTCGAATTCAAGTTCCATCAAAGGCTCTTAGCGGCGCCTATCCTGAGACAAGAATCTCGAGAGTGCGCCGCTCAATTTTGCCTCGGTGCGGTGTGCTCCATTTGTGGACAAAGGAGGCATGAGGAATCGGAAGATGAAAAAAGTCGATGAGGAGGCAGAGTGATGGTGTGGTATATTATCTGTCTGAATCCGTGCATCAACGAAACGATTGAAGAATTCCCGTTTCATGTCGGACGGTTGCCGGGGCCAACGTCGAATTGTGTTGTCATCGACGATCCTACCATTTCGCGCAGTCAGTTCTCGCTTGAAAAACACTTAGGGGGACTATACTACGTGAACCACAGTGAGGAAAACGCAGGGGAACTTGACGGAGAAATCATCCAGAAACGTAAAAAACTCGATGCATCTCGGCCGCATGTTCTCAAACTGGGTGACATAACAATCGCTTTTGGCACTGATTACGAGGATGTGTCTAAGGCTGCGGCCGAGTATTCTGACGAATTGTATATGGTGTCGCGCGGAAATGATGAGATCGGTCCGTTGACAGGGGCGCAGGTGATTGAGGGATGCGAGAAAGGATATTTTACTCGAACAACGCTCGTACGTTCGTTACGAAATCCTGGAACGTCTATGAGGATGGATGAGGTTGTAGATTTTGACGAAGAGGAAGATGGGGGATATGAGGTGGCGTCTGTGTCCGTTGATCAGCCGCCTGTCTCGCGTGTATTGACAGCCGAGGAGAAGAACGCGGAACTCGGCGAGAGTTTCATGTGTCCTTATTGTCGTACGGTTTCCAATCTGGAAGACGTGCTATCAGTTTCGGTCTCACCAGGCCTGCTTGGAGACCCCGTGCTTGGCGAAGGTGAACAAGTTCGTTTCCTGCCATCGCAATTTACGAGTAACGGATTGTCCATTGATTCGGAAGGTGGTATCTGCACGGAAATCGCTTGCCCCCGTTGCCACATGTCGCTGCCTCGATCCCTTTTGGATACGCCGCAGATGGTGATGTCAGTAGTTGGCGCAGCTGGTGCTGGCAAGAGTGTCTTTCTTGCCAGTTCCATGTGGCAGTGCCGTCAGACATTGAGCCGGATGTTCGGCGTGAGTTTCATGGATCTTGACCCAGTTGCCAATCGGTGGATTAATGCTTACGAAGAGAAATTGTTCTTCCAAGAAGACGATACCAGCCTCCAGCAGATTGAAAAGACCGACCTTCAGGCATCGAACGTCAGTCGCAGCGTCATGTTGGACGGCGACAATGTGCTGCTCCCGCTCCCGAGTTTCTTCCAGTTACGTACGTTAGACAATCCCCAACCGCAGAGTCTTGTGGTTTACGATAGCGCGGGCGAACACTTCCGCGCCGGCGCGGATACGCAGGCGTCCGCCGTTACGCTGAACATGCTCAATTCCGATACGCTCTTCTTTATGTTTGATCCTTCCGCAGATCCTCGCTTCCGTCCTCTTCTTGATCGCGGTGGCGGCACGGCGCACAACTACGCGCAGCGGCAGGATGTTCTGCTTGCGGAGATGTCCGCGCGCATCCGCCGTCACCTTGGCAACAGAAGCGAGGCACGCCTCTCGAAGCCTCTCATCTTTGGCGTGTCAAAGGCCGATTTACTGCGTAATCGGCTTCCATTGAACATGCCGATTTACACTGGCGACGAGCCTCGTAAGTACGCGCTTGACGTTGGCGTACTGAAAGAAGTGTCACGTCAGACGGAAGATTTGCTAAACGAAATTGCGCCAGAGGTGACGGCCACAGCACACGACATAGCCTCGGATGTTTGGTTCGTACCCGTAAGCGCTCTTGGACACAACCCGATGCGCGAGGGGGTGAGGCCTTGTGACATCAAGCCAATATGGACGGAGCTGCCAGTTGTGTTCACGCTGGCAAAGAAGGGGTTGATACCCGTAGTGAACGGCAGCCTCTGATGTACAATTACGATGCGGAGAAAAAGCAATGTACGAACTCGTCAACACATCACTGCCCAACGGTCTCATTCCCGGCACTCACGGTTTTGCCGCCGTTGCAATGACAAAGGGACTGCCTGACGCTTTGCGCACGCGCCTTGAGACTTATTGCGCCTATTCTCATCGCACGAGCGCACACGATGCAACATATTTCAAGGAGAACCCTGTAAACTGGTTTCATGTTACGTTACCTCAGGGCGACCATGTGTTAGGGCGCGTGGCTCCAGCGGACTTTGACTACACGGGACGCACGAACCGTCTTGCGAGGCTTCTAGTATTTTCAAAAAACGAAATGCCCGCAATCGGCGGCGCATCTGTTTTGGCGAAAGAACACGCCCGATTATCCGAAGCGTGGTCTGGCGAGGCGCGATGGCTGGAAGCCGACAAGTTGACGGTGGGACGTCTGCGACTGGAGTTCCCGTCGACGAATTGTGACGCTCCAAGTTGGAGAGCGATGTTCGGCGATGCCGAAGGACTTTTCCTTGCAAAAGGATTCGCTCGGTTGCTTGCGAAAAACCTCTCAATGGCAGGTCGTACGATTTACTTCAAGACATCCACGGCGTATGATATTGACGGGACTAAACTCCTTGCACTTTTCCGCGACTTGATTGATTTGTTCCCCGTTATCGACAGGCGCAACATTACGTTTTCTACTTATCCAGTTGCTCTGCCTCAAGGTACGATTTGTCACCTGCGTGGAGTGTATAATCGTGATCGCATCTTCGATGCGGCAACGGCCACACAACCATGGGTGGATTGCGAAAAAGGCGTTGTACACAATGCTGCGCTGTTGCCGCCAGAAGAGGTAAAGCAACGCAAAATTGAATCGAAAGTTGTGCCAGCATCTGTTCGTGAGAAGTCTCAACCATCATTGCCAGCATACGGGGCAAAACAGCAAGTAACACCCGCATGGATGCCCCCACCAAAAAAGGATGAAACAAAAGTCCTGCTTATTGGAATCATTGCAATAGTAGTACTTCTTGTAGCCGCTGCGGCAATATGCGGCATCTATTGGTGGCGAGAGAACGAACGTAAGATACGAGAAAATGAACGTCAACGACAATTGGCCGTAGCAGAAACGATACGCATTGCAGAAGCTGAAGAAAAAGCGCGGAGGGTTAAAGCGGAAAAAGAGGCAGCTGCAAAAGCCCAAGCGGAAGCAGAACGTAAAAAAGCTGAAGAAGACAGGGCGAAGACAAATGCTGTGGCTGATGCCAAGCGCAAACAGGATGAGGCCCAAGTGCGAGCAAATGAACGCATGGAACGGGAGAAAAATGAGGCACAAATAAAAGCTATGTGTGCAAGTGCTGTAGCCAAAAGTAATGAACTACCTGCATTTGTCTCGGCAAAATCTGTGAAGAATATAGATGGCGGCATTAAAAATATTGCAGAGACAGGGAAACATATGAAGACAAACGGGACGTTGAAGGTCTTCTGGTACGACAGTCGCGGGGTATTGACAAATTGTTTTGCAGGGCTCGTTATGCCTAAAAGCAGGGTTTCCAAAGATCCGATTTTCAGCCCCAAACCTGATGAACTTGCGAAGAATGCACGTTGCTTCTTCCTGTTATGGTACGACACCAAAGAAAAAACGATATATTGGGATTGGTCGCCTCTCGGCAAAAAGAACCCTACTGAATGGTTCATAAGCACAAACATGGTTGACTTTGTTGATATGTGTTTTGGAGGAACTACAAACGAAACCTATAAAACATGGGAGAAACACTGCGGTGCTCCGCATTTTACTATAGATTGGGTTACGACTGATGGGAAAAGTATTCTCACGTCATTGAAGACAGAAGGAGGTCTGAAATTGGAGGAACTGCTCAATGAGTATCGTAAATTGGGGAATAAGCAGCAAGCCCCCCAAATGGACTCAAAGGAAAAGAAACTCGCAGAATATAAGACACAACGTAATAAAATTAGCAATGCAAAGAAAAGGTACGATAAACACAGGGCGAACTGGGAGGCCAAACGAAATGAATCGACGCGTTGCGATGATAAGAAACAAGAAACATTACGAAAAGAACGTAAAAAAGAAGAGGATGAAATCGATAATGTTTGGAACAGCATCGATAAAAATGACCGAGCTTTTTTTGGTGTGAAAATAGAATATAATGATCACAAGATTGAGCGAATGGATGAACTGTTGAGGAAACTTGACGAAGAGATTGGAAAACTGGAACCAAAGCAATCTTCATCTGATGAAAAGAAGGAAGAAGAGAAGAAGACTGCCGATCGGATTCAGATAATACGCCACAGCAAGTTTAGCATCAAAAAGGTTGAGGGGGCGAAACGATGAAATCTTCAATCCTTGTCGCGCGCATTATGCGCGTGATTGAGACTGACGGTCAGCTCGGCGATGGCGCAGGGTTGGCAGTAGCATTTGCAGACGCTGTACGAGCAGTCAACTCGCGCCTTGAATCTGTACAGGCGGCAGAAGCCTCGGGACAAACGAGCGATGCAGTGCGTCTGATGGAGGATTCACCGCGCCTTCTCGATGAAATCAATGCACTGGATTTCAACCGTTTGCCTGAGTGGGAAGAATTATGTGATCGGAACGGGTGGCAGAAACCTGTGCCTTTCGACAGGGCGCTTATTGAAAAGACGCTCATGCTCAGCGAGAGTAAGGCCGTGGCCGAACCGTTTCTACGAATGTATCGTAAGGCTGTACGCACGAACAACAACCTTCTTGCCATAAAGGCGCTGCGGCGCTTGATAGAAGTTGACCATACCCAAAACTGGGAGGCGAATCTTGTGCAGGCGGAGTCTGTCCTACAGCGCGAACTGGTCGAATCATTCACCGCTGCACGGTCGGCTAACAACGCAGAAGAACAGGACCGGATAGCACGCGAGGTACTGGAAACTTCATGGCGTAACAAGCCGACGGGGCGCACTTTCTCCGACATCCAAGACTACTGGAACGACAAGGAGTCACGCCGACGCGAAGCCGAAGGTAAAGAGAATCTGGCGTTGTTGCGACGGTGCCATGATGAGAACTGGAATCGTACGCTGGCATTTTCGATGATCCAGGCACTGGATGCGTTGATGGAAAACGGCTGGACTTTGCCAACAGATGAACGCGACATGGTAGATGAATGCCGTCGGCGCGTTGCCGAAGAAATGGAGGCCGCAGAGAAAGAGCGGAGTTGGAAGTCATGTTGTGAAACGCTGCATGGTGCGATACAGCGTGAGGACCCTGTGGCGATTCGCGAGGCTTTGGCAGTTCCTGATTTCCTCGACCACGAACCTCCAGAAGATCTGTTGCGTGACGCCCAGCGCGTGATTGAGCATGACGAGGCCACACGACGCCGCAAAATGATGCAAATTGCCGTATGCTCTCTGTTGGCGCTCTTTGCAGTCTTGGGGGTGTCTGGCTGGTGGCTCAGACAGAAACTCTTTTCCATGCGTTGTGAGGGGGAAGTAGCGAAAATGACGGCATTGGCGAAAGGCACTCATGCCATCGACCGCCTTGACGAGGCGCTACGCAAATTAAAAACTGATGACCCAGATGTCTATGCTGACCCACGCGTGAACGTGTTTCAAGGCAAATTGAAGTCAATGATCTCCGCCAATCTTGCACGGACGAACGAATTGTCGGAAATCCTTGCGTCGCTTGCTCTGTCACACAACACACAATGGGCTGATGACAACGGTACCGTCACAAGTAGATTGGCGCGCGTGGAGTTGTTATTGACAGGCGACGATGCGGACTACAACGCACGTTTGTTGAAACTTAAATCTGCATACGCCGACCATCTTGCAAAGCTAGATGAGGTTGCTCGCACCAAGGCGGCAAAACGGCATGAGACCCTTACGGCGCGGATGCATGACTTATCTGTGCAGCTTTCGGAAATTATTGGCGGCGAAGATCAGGATAAGGCAATTGCCGTCTGTAAAGCCGATGCAACAGAATGGAGGGAACGTTATGGATTGCTTCTTCCTATTTTGGATGGGAAATTAACAGAGGTAGAGAAGGAACTTGCAGACGCCGAACAGAATCAAAAAAACGTGCGTGAAGCGCTTGGTAAACTACGTGCGGCGCAAACGGCGCCCGAAATCCTTGAAGCCCGTAAAGCGTTGATAGATTTCTATTCATCCTACTCGGACATCAAAAGGCTTGCTCCTTATCCAGTGGAAGTATCTACAGTTCGCGGGGTGTTGGACAGAACAACCGCTGAGCAAAAGGCGTTTGCGTCAGTTGCCAATTCGGGAATACCACAGGATAAGTTTAAGACATTTCTTGAAGAGAACGTATCTAGCCTTAAAGAGATACCATCGTTTTATTCGCTTTATGGTCTTATGGTATCAAATGATAGGACGGGAAAGTTCTTTGCCGTATCAAAAGGCAAAGCTGACATTAAGAAACCAAGCTATGCCAACGCGTGGTTGATTAGCGGTGAAATGTTGGATTTCGCCAATAAGAAAATGACCGATAAGATCGAAAAACTCAAAGCAGAGGGTGTGTTGGGTTATACAATCCCATCAGTGGATGAAGTGAAGGAATGTGTTGATTTTGCGTCCAAAGCGAATTTGACGGCAGGGCAATTTGAGAATGAGGTTCTCAAGCATATTTCCAGTCATCTCCAAGAGGTGAACAAGATTGAGAAAGGCAAGAAGATTTATCTAGAGGATGAAAGAAAATTCAATAACTTTGTCTCTCTCACGCGAGGCAGATATACGGCGTTTCGGCGCATTATCATGCTTGACATTTATTTTAAGTGGTTGGACGAAGACCTTAAAGTGATGCCACCAGACGACGAGCTCAGAAGATGGGTGAAAAAGGTCTCAGACCTTGCAAATCCAATTCATGTGGACGATGTCCCTGACGACCTGTCATGGACCTGCCTGTGGGAAAAACGGATACGTGATAGAAATATGGAATGTGTTGAACTGTTGGAAAAGATTCCTGTTGACTGGACGGCGCAGTACCTTAAATGGCGTTCTGCGCGTGTTGTAATACGCGACATTGCCGGATGGAAGATAGAAACGGCAGGGCAACTGCTTTTCGATCCACTAAATCCTTGGCAGAGAAAGAATCCGAATGCCGTCATCCCAATCGTGCCTAAAGAGGTGAAGGTGGATCATCCACTTTACGTCCTTCGTAATGAAGACGGGCGGTTGAGGATGGTAAAGGCGTTGATGCCATCAGGAGGCAAGTGGGCTATGGTAGCCGGAGCAGGACACATGCCGGGAGAACCTCTTTATCAGATGTGCCGAGATGATAAGCCGATTGACGCCGAGAAAGAGATAAGGGAATGTCTCAAGTCAATCCCTGAGCAAATTGTTAAGACTTTTGTTGCAAAGATTCCTTTCTTCGACATGGAGGAGACGAGATGAAATGGTGGGTAAAAAAGAACGGACATGCAGACGGGCCATTCTCCGAGGAAGACATTCGCAAACGTATTACGCTAAATCTTATTGGTTCACTTGATCGAGTGTCAATAGATGGCGTAAAATGGAATTATTTAAAAGACACAGAACTCTGGCGTCCGTCTAAGCCGCAGCAAATTGCGGCGTCGCAATCACAAGTAGTTTTGCAAGAAGCTACGCCACCGCCTCAACCATCTTTCTCTCCACAATTTTCTCCGTTGGAGTCGTGTGAAGAAGATCCTCCGCAAATATTGATTCCCAAACGGCTGCAAATGCCACAACCGGATTTTAAATCGCATAAGGTGAACAGTACCATTGTTGTAGCCGTAGGATTGGTCATGAGTTTGATTCTATTGGTTATTGGAACAGTTGTGATATTTTCGCGTTCAAGCAATCACGAAGTTGAGAAAAATGACGTTGCGAGGCAACCTGAGAAAAGTCCACGGTCCGAGATTGCGACTTCCGGCGGTGATGGATTTGTCGCAGTAAGAGATAAGATTGCACTGATTGAATGCAAGGAAGGACGCGGAACAGGATTTCTCCTTGGAATGGACGGGAAGACTTTCCTTATTTCCAATGAGCATGTTATTCGTAGTTGTGGTGAGATTAAGGCGCGTCTAATTGATGGTACGCTTTTACAATTAGGCGAGTTTTCCGTTGCTGAAGACGGACGCGATCTTGCGCGATTTGAAGTATTGAATTGTAAGAATGCACCTCTTAAACTGCGCAATTCACCCCCCAACATAAATGAACAAGTGACGCTGTACGGTAACAGTCTTGGAGGAGGCGTGGCCACGGAGAGCAAAGGTTTCATTCAAGGCGTGGGACCAAAACGAATTGAGACGAACGCTGAAATCGTACATGGTAACAGCGGTAGCCCATTGGTCGATATGAAAGGCGAAGTGGTTGGGGTGGCAGCACTCATGGAACTCACCGATTCCGGAAAGGAAGATTGGAGTAATAGCAATACTCGCTATGACGGAAAGGTGAGGCGTTTCGCTGTGCGCCTTTCTGGGACCGCATGGAAGGTTTTGAAACGTAATGAATACGAAGCGCAGATTCGTGCACTGACTGAATATGTGACATATTGGAACTACCTTGTGCCGTTTTTGATGTTTGATTCGCGTAACGTACCAGACTCGAACCTTGTGTATAATGATTTGTGCTCCAAGGCATTCAATTCGACAGAATCTGGGTTTGATGAAATGATGAAAGCTGTGTCAAACGCATACGAGAAACGGGGCAAGTCGTATATAAGATGGGACGAACGCATCAGGGGACGCAAGGAGTTCGTTCGCCGCCTCCAGACCGGAATAGACGAGAAAGAACTTTCAGAGGTTGCTGCCAAAAAAGCGCTGGCTGAATACGATGACAAAACGGAAAAGTCGTATGAGAAAATGAAGGATGCATTAAAGGCTATGATTCTTGTACGCAAGGAGGCGCTGACCCATGCGCAAAAGTTCCTTAATGATCAGTCATGGGATGCGCCGCAGGTCGTAAATGGTTATGATGGTGATCTGCGGGAAAGTGTAAGTTGGTACCGCGAAGGATGTAAATATTTCACTGATTTGATGAATCAAAAGTTAAAAGACTTGAATAAAGGCATCAATGAGATTGAAAAAGGAGATGACGACGATGAGAACGATTGAGCGAAAAGAACTGGATTGGCATCTTGGGGATATCGAACAGAGGTTCGGATTCCGGGGTGCAAAGTACACAGACGCGAACATGTGGTTCGTGTTCCTTGTGACAGCACTGATTACAGGGGCGTTTTTTATCGGCCTCTGCCATGTACCGACGCACATTCGCAACCACCCCGCCATAGCCATAATACTGGCTCGCGGCTGGACTCCATACGCCATGATCTCGCTCTTCACATTGGCCATGGTGACACTTTTCGTAAAATGGCGCAAACTCGCATTCCAGCGTAGGGCATTCAAGATTGAGTTAATTCCTGTTGGGGCATCGTTCGCACTTACTCAGGAAACCGCCCTTGACGTTTTGGGGATGCTTAACAAGGCAGTTGACGATCCAAAGCGGTTTGTCCTTTTCAACCGCATCGAGCGGGCACTTCTCAATCTTAAGAACGTCGGTAATATATCAGATGTTTCTGAGATGTTGCGTACCTCTGCAGAAAACGACGAGAACCATGTAGATTCAAGTTATGGACTGTTGTCGGGCATCGTCTGGGTTATTCCTATTCTCGGCTTCATTGGCACTGTGATTGGTCTTTCAGGCGCGATAGGCGGCTTTGGCGCAGTTCTCAACTCCGATGCATCTGCGGCATCGTTGAAGGCAGGCCTTGCACCCGTGACGGGAAACTTAAGCGTGGCGTTCGACACCACGTTCCTCGCACTTGTGCTTGCGATGGTTGTCCAGATGATGATGACGATTCTTCGCAGGCAAGAAGACCTGTTTCTGGACACATGCCGGGATTATGTACACGGCAATATCATCTCCCGTCTGAAATTCGTCAAGAACGGATGAAATGAGAAAAAGACGACAGAGTGTCCGGTTCTCGCTATTTGCGTTTCAGGACATCATAACAGGATTGTGCGGAGTGCTGATCCTGCTGGTGCTGCTCATGCTCGTTGATTTTGTCACAGCCCCTGAACGTAGAGTTGTGGAGCCGGATTCAATGAACGAAACAGATGATAGCATTGAAATCCTGCGGAAGGAAATTCGACGGCTTGAGTATGAACTCGCCAAAGCACGTGACGCCGCCCGCACGACGATTATATCCGTGAAGGACTCTGCTGCGCCCGAAGTTGCGGCGAAGTTGACAGCGGAAATGAGTGAAAAGGAAAAAGAACTTGCAGCGCTTGTTTCTCAGGTCGCAGATTTACAGACTCGAGTAGCGAAGGCAAAAGACGCTGATGTGAGAAACAAGAAGAAGGTGCGGGAAATGGAAGAAACGCGCCGCATTCTTGAAGGGAAAATAGCAGCCTTGAAAAACAAGAAAGGCGTCACACTCATTCCAGAACGGGGAACGTTCAAATCGCCAGTGTACATCATTTGTGGGAAGGGGGGCGTAGAGATACTACGCCCATTGAAAAAGAATGCAAAGCGAAAATGGGTGAATGGTGATAACTTGCGTGACGGCGTGACGGAAGCTCTTCTCGATCTTGATCATACTACACACACAGTCATTCTTCTCGTTAGGCCGTCAGGAGTAGATATGATGGATGATCTTTCCAGACTGACGAAGAGTTTGGGATTCAGTTATGGGCGAGACCCGTTGGAGGAGGATGTGGAGGTGTCCATTGGAGAAGCTGGAGGTGGGAAATGAACCGCGGGAAGAAGGAACCGACTACTGGCAGTCTCGACATGTTGCTTGATACGATGTGCAACACGTTTGGTGGTGTCTGTTTCATCGCGCTCATGGTGGCTATACTTACGGCAATGACTCCCAAGTCGAGTGAAGATGCTATGGATGGAGAGGCTGAAGCAAAGATGCTGGTGGACCGCGAGAAAACCAATCTTGCTCGAAAGCGTGATGAGTTGAAGTCGGCGATTGAAATCCAAAAATCGTTTCTTGCCACTAATCAAGCAACGGCAGCTATTAGTGCAGCTGCGCTTACACAGGGTCTTTCATCCAATACTACGGCCATCGCCAGACTGAAAGCCCAAAGAGCCGAATTTGAGGATATGCTTGCTGCGCTAAAGACGGATGCTGACTACAGCAAGCGGGAAGCAGCGCGTCTTGAACGGCTTTTGAAAGAACTCGAAGAACGGTTAGGCAAGCCTATCGGGAAACAGCGGTCGGTTCGAACGCCCACGGAACGTGAAGTGTCAGGATTGAGGTGCGAGGATTTCTGGTTGCGCAAAGGAAGGTTGTATTTACTTAGAAACCGACAACAGTGCAAGTGTGAAATGCTTCGCGATTCATCAGGTAAACCTCATCAATGGAACTTTACGGTTATTCTTGGCGCAGGGTATCGTGTGGATGAGTCATTTTTTAACGGACTTGACTGGAACCAGATAAAAAATGATTTGAACACACAGGGGTATGTGCGCATTTATTCAGACAGGGAATCGTTCCCGCAGCTGTGCGAATTACGAGATGCTTTGATACATTATCACAAACAATACAACTGGCACATCCATGAAAAGGAGGTGCTTTCATTCGTGGAGGGTTACGATGGCCGTATTCAATAAACTAAACGCCGCCAAGGTTATGTTTCTGGCGACATTGACAACTTGGGCTGTTACAGAGATGCCCTTGGAAGAGTGTCGTGAAAAAGCAGCGGCTGGTGATGCTGAAGCGCAGTATCAATTGGGACAACGCTACGAAGAGGGACGGGGTCTCTCCCGAAATGGCATCCGGGCCGTGATTCAATACAAGAAGGCTGCGGAACAAAAGCACCGTAAGGCATGTAAACGATTGTCCGAACTGCATTCTCGCGGTGAGTTTGTGAAGAAGGATTCCGCTATAGCAGCGAAATATCGTGCCTTGGCAAGCGGCGATAACGCGGAGATAGCTATTGCCAAGGCATCAGAGGAAGAAAGTAAAAGTACGGATACGGTAGATGATATTGAAGTTGCTCTTGACTGGATACTTGGACGTAACGGAAAACGAAAAGACCCTAAAATCGGAATCCGTATGCTTTGCGATGCGGCTAAGGATAGGCCAATTGCCAAGGGTGTTTTCATTAAGCGTTGGATGAAAGGAGACCTTGACGATGCTTTAGAGGTGTTGACGGACGAAGAATGGACGCTTATTGAATCATGGTTTGAAGAGGCGTTCCGTTTGGGGGGCTCATGGAAAAAATGCGGACTTATCTTGGGGAATAAAGCATTTCGTAATAAACATTATACGGCAGCAATATCCTTTTATCAGGCAGCAGGACGTGTTGGGGTGCCGAAGGCATGGTACTTCCTTGGATGCCTGTATTGGACTGGCAGTAATAAAGAGAAATGGGGAACCCCTGACCATGTAAAATCTGACCGCAATGCCATGGACGCTTTCATACAAACGTTAAAGATCAACCCGCGCCATGTGGATGCAAAGTGGAATTTGGGATTGATATACTTGTTTTCAGATGATAAACAGTGCAGAAACTATAAAAAGGCACATGATATTTTTAGTGAACTGTACAGAAATGGCGGTGCAAATAACAAGTGGATACTTTACGATTACGGTCTTTCGGGATTGTTGATTACGGAGGAAATGATAAGCAATGTACTTAAGGAATATGGGCGAATCAAAGATCCACATTATTACGCCCGTGGGCGTATAGACTATGATGTCGTTGTGAGGCGAACTCAAAGGACAAAGAGTGAGCTAGAGGCGAAACATAAATCTCTTCTGAAAGAAGAGAAACGATATCTGCAATATATTAAACAGGCAGCGGATATGGGATGCGAACCAGCACAGAAGTTAGTGGAAAAAATCCAGTCCTCTTACGATTGAGTCAACACCAATGCAAAAGTACGCATGTGTACGGTTTGGGGCAAGGCGAACCTTACGGATGCGGCGTGGGTGTGCCCCACGAACTCCGGCCACCGGTTCTTCAAGGTGAAGGTTGAGTTACCATAGGCGGCTATCAGTCACAAAATCGCGGCGGCATTCCGGGGAACGAACGCCGGAATCAACTTCTTGATTCGGGACCATGTTCCAGATTCGGCAACGCCGAGGTCGTAGTTGCTCTGGAGATTGAGCCAGAACTGTGGCTCAATCTTGAAATAGGCACCGAGCCGAAGTGCCGTATCGGCTGAAATGGCCCGCCTGCCATGTACAATGGCACTGATGCGCGGAGCGGGCACGCGAATGTCGATCGCCAGTTGGTTCTGGCTGATGCCAAGCGGCTCCAAAAACTCTTCTTTAAGAATCTCTCCAGGATGAATCAGGTTTTTCGTGCGCATTTTCTTCCTCCTCAATGATAATCAACGATTTCGACTCCCTCGGCGTTGCTGCCATTCCACTTGAAACATATTCGCCATTGGCCGTTGATGCGTATGCTCCATTGGCCTTGTCGGTCTCAATTTAATGATTCAAGATGGTTGCCAGGGGGAACCCGCAAGGTCTCGACCTGCGTTGCGGCGGCAATCATGTCTAACTTTCGCAGCGCAATCCGCGCAATCGCATTGAACCGGCGGCTGGCGCCGGTTTCATACAATTCACGCGTGTCTTTGTCCCTGAAAGATGAAATCATGTGGTGTAGTATATTACGCGACGCGTAATATGTCAAGCGCAAAAAAGACGCATTCCACCGCAACTTTCCCCAGTGAATCATGCCAGTGAATCATGCCATTGCCACGGCATAACGGATTTGGTAAAATAGTGGCCAACGGCACAATGGTAGTGCAATTGAATTGGCTTGCAATCGTGTATGGAGAAAAAGTGAAGAAGAAACTTCCTAATACAGATGACTTTTGTTGGGATAGTTTTGTTTTCTTTGCAAGTTGAAAGGATGCAGACATGACTCTTCAGCAACTTAAGTACGCGGACGCGGTTGCGGCGTGCGGATCGATAAGCGAGGCAGCTCGGCGGTGCTTTGTCACGCAGCCGACACTTACGGAGGCGGTGCGTCTCTTGGAGGAGGAGCTGCGCATCGCCATATTCACGCGGTCGCCAAAGGGCGTGAGCGTGACGCGCGAGGGCGAGGAGTTCCTGGCGTCCGCGCGGCAAATCCTAGACGACGCGGCGCGCATCTCCGAGAAATACACGGGCAAGGCCGTGAGGCGTCCGCAGTTCGCCGTCTCCTGCCAGCACTACGCCTTTGCCGTAGAGGCGTTCATGGACGTCGTGGGGGCGAACGACGCTGTGTCCTATGACTTCACGCTGCGCGAGACCGTGACGAGCGAGATCATCGACGACGTGGCGCGCCACCGCAGCGAGGTGGGCGTGCTCTACCTCTCCCGCCGCAACGAGCGCGCGATCATGAAGATACTGCGCAAGGAGGAGCTTGTGTTCGAGGAGCTTTTCGAGGCGAAGCCTCATGTGTTTTTGGGAAAGAAGCATCCGCTTGCCAAGAAGAAGTCCATTCGTCCGCAGGAACTTGACGACTACCCGTATCTCACGTACGAGCAGGGGGCCGAGAACGCGCTCTACTTCGCGGAGGAGGTCATGCCCGCGATTGACCGGAAGAAGAACATCCGCGTCAGGGACCGCGCCACGATGACGAATCTCGTGCTGGGTCTGAACGGCTTCACCGTCGCGTCTGGCGCGCATGCCAAGGGATACAACCCCGCGATCGTCTCAATACCGCTGAAGATGGACGACTCAATCCGCGTGGGGATCGTGCGCCGCGGCGGCATCCCGCTTTCCGCTGCGGGGGCGGCGTTCGTGGACGCGATCCGCGCTCGCCTGGCGGACAAATAGAAAGGCTTCTTGCAGCGTGGGTTCCCGTCGCGCTTGGTATAGGAATAACCTATTGCCATGCAATGAATCTTCCGATTACCCATTAGCGGGGGAAATGTGAGATACTATTCGCCGTTGACACCACCAGAAAGGAGCAACGGCAATGAGCGAAAGAAAATACCATATCGAGACCTTGGCGGTACACGCCGGACAGGACGTGCACGGCGACCCTGCGACAAACGCGCGGGCCGTGCCTGTGTACAGGACGACCGCCTACAACTTCCGAGACTCCAAGCACGGGGCCGACCTCTTCGGCCTCAGGGAGCTAGGCAACATCTACGCCCGTTTGATGAATCCCACGAACGACGTGCTCGCCAAGCGCATTGCCGCACTCGAAGGCGGCGCGGCGGCGCAGACGCTCTCCTCGGGCACTGCGGCCATCTACTTCACGATCACCAACATCGCCCGCGCGGGGGACGAGATCGTGGCGGCGAGCAACCTCTACGGCGGCACGTTCAGCCAGTTTGACGCGATACTCCCGAACGTCGGCATCAAGGCGAACTTCACGCCGGTTAACGACTTTGGGGCTGTCGAGGCTGCGATTACGGAGAAGACTAGGCTTCTCTACGTCGAGGCTGTCGGCAACCCGGCCCTTGACATCGCGGACATCGAAGGCTACGCAGCCGTCGCGCACCGCCACGGCCTGCCGCTCGTGGTGGACGCCACGTTCGCGCCGCCGCCGCTCCTGCGTGCGCTTGACCACGGGGCGGACCTCGTGATCCACTCGCTCTCGAAGTGGATTGGCGGACACGGCGCAGGCATCGGCGGCGTCGTGGTGGAGAAGGGCGGCTTTGACTGGACGA
The DNA here is from genome assembly GCA_902779075.1 of uncultured bacterium. Next base: position 16,172 of record CACZAK010000014.1, read on the forward strand.
ATCCGAAGTTCGCGCTCTACAACGAGCCGGACGCCGGATACCACGGTCTCCGTTTCGCGCATGACCTTCCCGAACCGCTGAAACCCATTGCGTTTTCGATCCGACTTCTTACGGTCGGCATCCGCAACCAGGGTCCCACGCTCGCGCCCGACGCGGCGTGGATTTTCCTGCAGGGCGTGGAATCGCTTCCGCTCCGCATCGCGCGCCACAGCGAGAACGCGCTCGCGGTCGCGAAGCACCTACAGAACCATCCGAAGGTGGCGTGGGTCAAGTACCCATCGCTCACGCAGCCCGAACTCGCGGCGAAGTACCTGCCAAACGGCGCAGGCGGCGTTGTCGTGTTCGGCGTGAAGGGCGGTGCCGAGGAGGCGCGCAAGGTCACGGACGCGGCGAACGGGGAAATCTTCTCTATCCTCGCGAACGTGGGCGACGCGAAGAGCCTCATCATCCACCCGGCCTCCACCACGCACTCGCAGCTCTCCGACGAGGACCTGCGCAAGGGCGGCGTCGCGCCGGAGCTGATCCGCCTCTCCATCGGCCTCGAGCACATCGACGACATTATCGCCGCGCTCGACGAAGCCCTGGAAGTCATCTAACCCTTTGCCCCCGTCTCAATCCCCCATCCCTGAGTCGGGGGCATTAAACAAAAACAACCGCCGAAATCGGCAAAAAAAGGAGAAAAGAAAATGAACGCAGCAAGCAACAAACTGTTCCGCACCGTAATCTCATCTGTGGCTGGAGTGTGCATAAGCACAGCCGCACACGCAGGAGTGCCCCTCAACAACCTGCAAGGCACGGGAGGCATAGCCTTCAACCCGTTGGCGTACACGGCTGGTCTGCCATGGGACGATGACGGAGGAGGCGACTCCACTAACGCCGTGGAGAAAACCGACTCGGCGCTGAACGGCGTAGTGTCGCGTCCGCAGCTGGGCGCGTGGTACGTCAACCTTAACGACGCGGGCATCAACTGGTGGGCGGCATCGGCCGCGATTACGTTCGCCGACCATCTTGAAATCTCCGGCGGATACGGCTTCATCAACGCGCACAAGTACGGCGACAAGTCGATCAACACCTACAACGTGGGCGCGAAGGTCAAGTTCCTCGACGAGAACGCCTTCGACACTGTGTGGGTGCCAGCGCTCGCCGTCGGCGGCGTGTGGAAGTACACGGACTCCCGCACGGTCGACGCGTTCCGTCTGGACGACAACGGCTTCGACGGCTACGTGGTGGCGAGCAAGCTCATCACGCAGACGCCCGTGCCGGTGCTGTTATCGGCGGGCTTGCTGCTCTCCGACGAGGTGGTGAACGGCGTCGTGGGCCACAACGACTACGACGTGGTGGCCTTCGGCAACATCGACATCCTGCCCGCCGAGAACATCGCCATCGGCCTTGAGTACAAGCAGGGCGTGGACGCGGGCGATACGCGCGCCACCGGCGGACACTCCATCCGCAACCACGACTACTGGGACGCCCATGTCGCCTGGTTCATCACGAAGAAGCTCACGTTCGTGGCTGCATTCGCGGAAACCGGCGACAAGGACAAGTTCTACAGGAAGGGGAGCGTAAAGAATCTCGGCGTCGGCGCCGGCGCGGTCTTCTCGCTCCAGTACCAGTTCTAAGAAAAAAAGAGTATAATAACAACCATCCGAAAGGAATCAAAGCAATGAGCAACACGGCAAAGAACATTCTGGAGAAGGTCGGCGGAACGCCGCTCGTGGAAATCTCCAGCAAACTCAACAAGGGCGGCGCGAAGGTACTCGCGAAGGTCGAGTTCTTCAACCCCGGCGGCAGCGTCAAGGACCGCATCGCGCTCGCGATGGTCGAGACGGCGGAGAAGGACGGCGTCCTCAAGCCCGGCGCGACGATCATCGAGCCGACAAGCGGCAACACCGGCGTGGGCCTTGCGCTCGTGAGCGCGGTGAAGGGGTACCACCTCATCCTCACCATGCCCGAGACGATGAGCATCGAGCGACGCAAGCTCGCGGCCGCCTACGGCGCGGAGATCGTCCTCACGCCCGGCTCCGCCGGCATGAAGGGCGCGATCGCCAAGGCGACAGAGCTGCGCGATTCAACGCCGGGAGCGGTGATCCTCCAGCAGTTCGAGAACCCGGCCAACCCCGATTTCCACTACCGCACGACCGGTCCGGAAGTGTGGGACGGAACTGACGGCGAAGTGGCGGCGTTCGTGGCTGGTGTAGGCACGGGCGGCACGATCACCGGCACGGGCAAGTACCTCAAGGAGAAGAATCCCGAAGTGAAGCTGTTTGCGGTGGAGCCGGATACCTCGCCGGTCCTCTCAGGCGGCAAGCCGGGTCCGCACAAGATCCAGGGCATCGGCGCGGGCTTTGTGCCGAAGGTGCTCGATACCACGCTCCTGACGGAAGTCATCACGGCCTCCGCCGAGAACGCGGGCGCGACGGCGCGCGCTGCGGCGGCGAACGAAGGGCTGCTCGTGGGCATTTCCTCCGGGGCGGCGCTGTGGGCTGCACTTGAACTCTCGAAGCGTCCCGAGTTCGCGGGCAAGACGATCGTCGCGCTCCTCCCGGACACCGGCGAGCGTTACCTCTCGACCTGGCTCTTCGAATAGCAGTTGCCATAATCCGAATTTCACGGGGTTGCAGCGTTCAGCGCAGCAACCCCGTGTGCATATTTGTCGCATACGACATGATTGTGCGGTGATTGGCCCCGACGGGACACATCCCACCGCCCTGCCTTGCGTTGCGCATGACAGGAAGAGGGAATGTTGTGATTTTAGTCTTGCGCGAAGGGCGTGGATTTGGCATACTAACCGCGCTGAACCTAACTGTGATATGAAAAAACTATATCTGCTTTCCGCCCTCGTGGCGGTGATGGTTCTCCCCGCCTCGGCGGAGGAGGCCGTGGATGACATTTCCTACGGCTACGTGGGAGCCGCAGGTGGTATGCTGCTGCCTGGCAACGGCAACAGCCTAAAGCGCGCCGCGCTTGTCGGCGCGCGCGGCGGGTGGTACGTGGACGAGTACCTCGCCCTCGAGGCTGAGGCCGTCTGCGCGCCGCACGTATCCAGCGGCGCGGGCGGCACTACGGTGTGGGGCGGTTCCGTGCAGGCTCTCTGGCACCTCTCTGGCTGGGAGGCGTTCGACAAACTCTTCGGCTGCGAGCGCTTCGCGCCGTTCCTCACCTGCGGTGCGCAGACGCTCTGCGCCACGCGGCACGTCTTCGCCGACGGCTCCCATCGCACGGGAATCGGTCCGACTGTCGGCATCGGCGCGTTCTACCACCTCACCGACAACGTCAGTCTTCGCGCGGAGGCGCGGGCGGCGCTCGCGGTGGATTCTCCCTGCGGGATGACGTACGCTCTCCTCGCGGGAATCCAGTACAGTTTTGGCGACTGACCATGAAGAACCTTGAACGTTACGTCTTTGGAGCCTTCCTCTCCTCTTTCTTCCTCGCATTCCTCGTGCTGTCGTTCGTGCTAACGATCGGACTCCTTGTGCAGATCGTAAGTTACATCCTGCAAGGCGTGCCGTTCGACCTCGTGGGACAATTCGCGCTTGTGAGCTTCCCGGAGACGATGCAGTGGACTGTCCCGCTTGCGTTGCTCGTTTCGTCCATTCTCGTGTTCTCTCGCCTCTCTGCGGACAGCGAGATCGCCGCCATGCGCGCCTGCGGCGTGAACCTTCTCACCGTAATGCGTTGGCCGCTCGCGTTCGCCCTGCTTTGCACGTTCGTGTGCCTGTTCGTCAACAACGAGGTCGTGCCACGTGGACACGAGGTACGCCGCAACCTGAAGACGCGCCTAGCGGGCGGTGCGGGTCTGGAGCTGCTCGAGCCCGGCCGCACGATCAACGACTTTCCGAAGGTTCAGCTCTATTTCCGCGAGCGCGACAAGGAGAGCAACAGTCTCCTCGACCTGGAAATCGTCGACCGTCGTGATCCTAAGTGTACCCGCACCTACAAGGCCGACAAGGCGTTCGTGCGGAAGGAAGGCCGTGACATCGTGCTGGACGTGCGGAACCTCTCCGTGGACCCCGTGGACGCGGAGCATCCCCAGGCACTGCAGGCCGAGACGTTCCGCTGGAGAGTGGATGACGTGCTGAAGGACGGAGATTACAAGCGCAAGGAGAAGGACTTCCGTTTCTTCGAGATATTGAATGAGATAGATGCGCGTAAGCTCGAGGTTGCACAAGCATCAAATGAGAAGGTAAAGGGGAAGAAACATTCTCCCCGCGTGTCCGCCATGCGCTCGCTCAGCGATATCCGCACGGAGTTCATGAAACGGTGGGTGTTCGCGTTTGCGTCGATATGCTTCGTGCTAGTGGGCGTGCCGCTCGGCATCCGTGCCCAGCGGAAGGAATCTTCGGTGGGCATGGGCATCGCGCTAGTCACTGCGCTCGTCTACTATCTCGTCGTGATACTCATGACGAGCCTCTCGAAGAACTACCAAGTGCACCCCGAAGTGCTAATCTGGCTGCCGGTTGGACTCTGCGTCCTGCTCTCCTGCTGGCTGATTCCCAAGAACCTCTGAATTATGATACAATAATTGCCTATGGAAAATCCTGCAATTGATGTCGCCTACGTGGCGGAGCTGGCGCGTCTGGAACTGACCGACGAAGAGAAGTCCGTGTTCCAGCCCCAGCTGGAGAATATCGTCAAATACGTCGAGAAGATCTCGTCGGTGGATGTGGACGGCGTGCCGCCCACGCTGCACGGCCACGCTGTCGTAAACGCGCTCCGCGAAGACGTGGTGCGCCCGTCGATGGACCGCGAGGAGGCGCTGGCGAATGCGCCCGGCCGCACCGGCGACGAGTTCCTGCTTCCGAAGATCGTGGAGGGCGCTGAATCATGAGCGAGCTTTACAAGTTGGGAATAGAAGAGGCTGCGAAGGGTCTCGAAAAGGGCGATTTTTCGTCCGTGGAGCTGACGCAGGCCATCATCGACCGCGTGCATGAGCATGACGGCGAGATCGGCGCGTACCTCACGTTCGACGAGGATGGCGCTCTTGCGGCGGCGAAGGCGGCGGATGAGATCAGAAGCGGCAAGAGTGCCGCTTCCCCGAGCCAGGCACTTTTGGGCATTCCGGTGGCCATCAAGGATCTCATCAACGTGCGCGGACAGCCCTGCACGTGCGGCTCGAAGATTCTGAAGGGGTATGTGAGCCCCTACGACGCGACGGTGATAAAGAACCTGAAGGCGGCAGGTGCGGTGTGTGCGGGCCGCGTGAACATGGACGAATTCGCCATGGGTTCTTCCACTGAGAACTCCGCCCTCGGGCGCACGGTGAACCCCTACGACACGTCGCGCGTCCCAGGTGGCAGCTCCGGCGGCAGCGCGGCGGCGGTCGGCGGCGACCTCGCAATCGCCGCCCTCGGTACGGACACGGGCGGCTCCATCCGCCAGCCCGCGAGCTTCTGCAACTGCGTGGGGCTCAAGCCGAGCTACGGACGAGTCTCGCGCTTCGGCGTGACCGCGTTCGCGAGTTCGCTCGACCAGGTTGGCCCCATGACGAAGAACGTCACGGACGCCGCGCTCCTCCTACAGGGCCTCGCGGGACACGACGAGATGGACGGTACCACACCCGATATCCCCGTGCCCGACTACGCGAAGGCGCTTGAGGGCGCGACGTTGAAGGGCGTGAAGCTCGGCCTTCCGAAGGAGTACTTCATCGACGGACTCGATCCAGAGGTGAAGGCGATCACGGACGCCGCCGTGAAGACGTGCGCCGACGCGGGCGCGGAGATCGTGGACGTGAGCCTGCCGCACACCGAGTATGCGATGGCCGTCTACTACATCGTGGCCCCTGCCGAGGCGAGCGCGAACCTCGCGCGTTTCGATGGCGTGCGCTATGGACACCGCTCCGACAAGAGTGACAACGTGTTCAATCTCTACGCGCGTAGCCGCGCCGAGGGTTTCGGTCCCGAGGTGAAGCGTCGCATCATCATGGGCACATACGTGCTCTCAAGTGGCTACTACGACGCCTACTACGGCAGAGCCCTCAAGGTGCGCACGCTCATCCGCCGCGACTTCGAGGAGGTCTTCAAGAAGGTCGACGCGCTCATCGCGCCCGTCGCTCCCACGGCGGCGTTCAAGATCGGCGAGGTGCAGGACCCGCTCACGATGTATCTGAACGACCTCTTTACGATCCCCGGTTCGCTTGCTGGCAACTGCTCCGTCTCCATCCCCGCCGGCTTCACCGCCTCCGCGCACTTGCCCGTGGGCGTGCAGTTCATTGCGGATGCTTTCTGCGAGGACAAGCTCCTGCGCATCGGCAAGGCGTTCGAGGACATCGTTCCTCCCGTGCGCAGCTGAAGTAAGTAAATGAACAAGCCTGAAATACTGGCCCCAGCGGGGGACATGACTTGTCTGCAGGCCGCGCTCGACGCGGGGGCGGACGCCGTGTACCTCGGACTCGAAGCGTTCAACATGCGCGCCCGGGCGTCCGCAAACCTCACGCGTGACGAACTACCCGAGGCTTCGAGAAGGTGTCGGGAGCGCGGCGTGAAGCTCTACCTTGTCGTCAACACAATCGTGTTCGAGGACGAGCTTGTGGCGGTGGAGGAGATGATTGCCTTCGCGAAGCCATACGCCGACGCATTCATTGTCTCGGACTGGGGCGTTATTGCGCTTTGCAAGAAACACGGCGCGGCGTTCCATGTCTCCACGCAGATGAGCTGCTCCAATTCGTCAGCAGCGGCTTTCCTCAAGTCGCAGGGCGCATCGCGCGTGGTGCTCGCCCGCGAATGCACGCTCGCAGAGGCTGCGCGGATCGCGCAAACGGCTGGCATCGAGATCGAGGCGTTCGTACACGGCGCTCAGTGCGTGGCGGAGAGCGGACGGTGCCTACTCTCGCACGACGCCTACGGCTGCAGTGCGAACCGTGGCGAATGCCACCAGCCGTGTCGTCGCCGGTTCCTCATCAAGGCAATTGACCGTTACACGGACAAGGACGGCAACCCGATCCACGACGCCGATGCAGAATTCACGGTGGAGCCGCATACGGTTCTCTCCGCCAAGGACCTCTGCTCGCTGCCGTTCGTTGACAAGCTTATGGCGGCTGGAATCTCAAGCTTCAAGATCGAGGGACGCGCACGCAACGCCAACTACGTGAAGACAGTGACCGAGGCGTACCGTGCAGCAGTGGACGCCGTGGCGGACGGTAGATTTACGCCGGAGCTTGCGGAGCGGCTTGTGGAGAAGACGAAGACCGTGTTCCACCGCGAGTTCTCAACGGGACTCTACTTCGGGCGTCCGGGCGCGGACCAGTTTACGGACGCCGAGGATTCTGCGGCGAAGACGGTTAAGCGCCATGTGGGCGTTGTGATGGACTATTTCCTCAAGGCACAGATCGCGCAGGTGAAGATACAGGACCACGCCGTCCGCGTGGGCGATACGCTGCAAGTACATGGCCCGACGACGGGCGTGCAGGAGTTCACTGTCGCCTCGCTCCGCCGTGATGACGAGGTACCAGAGGTCGCTGAGAAGGGCACATGGGTCACGTTTCCCGCGCCTCGCTGCCGCGTGGGCGACAAGGTTTTCTTTGTTGAAAGCGTCAAAAACGCCAAAACATCCATCGGAAACGAATGTAAATGAAAATGACAGCCGGAATCAGGTCGTGCGCGCTCGCCTTCTTCGCGTTCGCCGTATGTGCAGCGCAGGGACAGTCGTATCAGCGGCCATCGCCGCTTGAAGAGTTTCGTGCGCGCATGATAGAGCTTCGTAACGGGCTGCGCGTCGCACGAGGGCAATTCACAAAAAAGAAGGTCCCGAATCCGAAGACGCGATTTGAGGAGGTCAAGGACAAACTTGTGGTGATTGTGTGCGGTGAGAAGGCCGGTTCCGGCTTCATCGTGCGCGACGGAGGGCGTCCCTACCTCTTCACCAACGCGCACGTAGTCAAGACTGGCGCGGTTATGGCGTACCGGCTTGACGGCACGCGCCTCGCGTTGGGTCCGCGTGACGACGCTATCGGACGCGACATGGTGCGTTTCGCTTTGGACGGTGCGATGCCGGCCTTTGACCTGGCAGGGGGAGTGCCGAACATTGGAGACCCAGTGGTGGTGCTTGGAAACAGTGACGGACGCGGCGTAGTGACTGAAATCCGTGGGAAGGTCATCGGCGTGGGACCGCGTGAAATCGAAGTCGACGCGGCGTTTGTCGTAGGCAACAGCGGGAGCCCGGTGCTGGACCGCAACGGGCGCGTGATCGGAATCGCCACGTACCTCCGCGACTGCCGCAATGACGATGACTGGTCGAAGACCAACACGCGCTTCAACGGCATCCGCCGCTTCGCGCTGCGTCTGCTAGGTACGCGCTGGTCGCGCAAGTGACATATTCCACATTCGGGGGGCTAGTTCCAGCGGACGGGTACCAGATCGCTCTTGAGGTATAGCGGGTGTGAGGGGAATCCGTCTTTGGTGAGCTTTAGGTAGTAAAGCGGGCGGTCCTTCAGGAGCGCGCGGATCTGGTTCTGGCGGTCGTTTAGTGCGGCGTGAGTGCCCCAGGCGCAGATTACCTTGTCCACCTTGGCGGTTTCGGCGAGCAGGTAGGCGTCGTTTTCGGGTCCGTTGGGGTCGGCAGCGCGTTCCATTTCCTTTGGGTCGGTGGCGCGGAAGGCGAAGGCGTTGAGCATCATGAACGAATTGTATCCCCATGCGGCGGAGAAGCCGCGGATGCGGCGAAGGGTGGGGTCGAGCTGATTCTCGTCCGCCGTGGACGGGTTGAGTGCTATCCACGCGATGGTCTTCAGCTCGGGTGAAAACATGTCGGCCCAAGAATGGAGCAGCGTGTAACGGTACACGCGGTCGGGGGAGAAAGCACAGATGTTTCCTGTTTCGTTCATGGGCATAGTATACCAAAAAACAGGCGGCGCGCGGGAAGAACCCGTGCACCGCTTGTGATTCACAGCCTAGATGGCCGATGGGCTTAGAACTCGAAGCCCTTGCGGATACAGGGCTTGACGAGGGCGTTCGCGGCCGTGTTGTCGAAGGACTGCTTGCAGGAGCACCACTTCAACATCTGATTGGGCAGGCGCTGCGCGATGCAGCCGACGAGGATGCCTTCCATCTGCGGGATGGAGTACTCGATGTCGGAGAAGCAACGCGAGTGCGTCTGCGCGTAGACCGGGCCGTTGCCGTTGATGGCGTCGAGGAACTCGATGTAGTGTCCGGTGCCGAAGCCCTTCATTTCCACGGTGGACTTGCCCGCTGCGGCGGAGGAGCCGGCGCGGAACGGAATCACGCGCGCGACCTGCTTGGCGGCCTCGTGGGCGAAGATGTCCTTGAACTCCTTGTCGTCGTTGAGGGCGATCGCGCACTTCGCGCCGTAGTCGTCCTGCATGAGCACCGCGCCCTTGGACCCGATGATGTAGCAGCCGGTGTTGGGCACCTTGCCCTCGTGCGTCGCGGCCCACTTGGGCATGAGCGCGGCGTCGGGCTTGATGTCGCCGTCATACCAGTAGAGCGTGACTGCCGGGAGCTTCACGCCGGGACGGGCGTTCGACTCGCGCTCCTTGTAGGTGAGCTTGACGACGGACTTGAGCGGGTAGGCGACGTCGTTCTCGGACTCGATCTTCTTGCAGATCGCGTCGGAGACGGCACCGAGCTCGAGGCCGCGGAAGGGGAGGTTCATCGTGTGGCAGGCCATGTCGCCGAACGCGCCGCAGCCGAAGTCGAAGAAGCCGCGCCACGTGAAGGTGTGGTACACGTTCTTGCCGAGCTTCCAGGGGTCGTACACGTCGGCGTTCTTCGGATACTTGTCGAGGAACGGACGGTCGGCGGCCACGCCAAGCCAGGCGTTCCAGTCGAGGCCCTTGCGGATCGGGTCACCGTTCGGATGGCCCTTTACCCACGCGGCCACGTTCTTGCCCTGCGGCCAGACGGGGCGGTTCGTCCACACGTGGACTTCCTTCACGTCGCCGAGGATGCCGCTCTGCAGCACCTCTGTGCAGCGGCGCATGGAGTCGACGGACGAGCCCTGGTTGCCCATCTGGGTGACGACGCCGTTTTCCTTGGCGGTCTTGTTGAAGTAGTCGAGTTCCCAAAGCGTGCGCACGAGGGGCTTCTGCACGTACACGTGGATGCCCATCTTCATCGCGCGGATCGCGACGGCGGCGTGCATGTGGTCCGGCGTGGAGATCGTCATCGCGTCGATCTGGAGCTTGGCCTGGTCGTCCAGGAGTTTGCGGTAGTCCGTGTAGAACGGAATCTTCGCGAGCTTATCGGCGAGGCCCGGGATCTTCTTCGTGTCCTTTGCGTTGATGGCCTTCCCGCGCATGGAGGCGTCAGCGTCGCACCAGGCGACGAGCTCCGCGAGGCCGCTCTTGACCATGGGCATCCAGTCGGAGTAGCCCTTGCCCATCACGCCGACCGCCGCGAGGCGGATTTTGCCGCTGGGGACGCGTGCGGCCGCATGGCCGAATCCCGCGATGCCGAGCGCCGACAGTCCGGCGGCGCCTTTGAGAAACCCTCTTCTGCTTGTCTTTATCGACATTTTGTTTATCCTTATTGGTTGTGAGTGGCTAAGCCACGTAAACGGAACGTCAATAGCATATCATTTCAGCGGCTGTATGGCAAGCATGAGAATTTGCTTTCGAGGAACCCGTATTTCGTTCGTACACGGGCGGAGATTTTTGGTATACTTGTCGCCATGGACGCCTTGATTTCGCCAACAGTAAAAAGGCACGATGACAGAAAAGGTAAAACGGACGATGAAAGAATCAATCATTACTGTAGTTGCACTTGCTGCGGTGAGCTTGGTGCTCGCGCAGGAACAGGCCTGCACGATAGCCGACTTCACGAAGCCGCACAAATGGGGTAACCCGCACCATGTCGCGAACGTGGTTTCATCCGAGAAGGGAATTGTCTTTACGATAAACGGCGAAGACCCGTGGTTCTTCGGCCCGACGGTCGAAATCCCGGCCGTTCCCGCGGAGCCGCGGCGCATGGCGTTCACCCTGACGTGCGCGCCGACGTCGCGCGCGAGCAGCTGGCAGCTCTTTTTCGCCCCGGCAAACTGGTCATATTCGGAGAAGATGTCATGTCGCCTGTACCCCGTGGGCAATCCGCCCTACACACGTTTCACGACGCGAGGGACCGTTCCGTTCAATCTGAAAGGCCCCTGCCACTTTCGCCTCGACCCGCCGCCCGGCAGCAACGAGACGTTCACGGTGAAGAATCTCACGATGGAATGGTGCAAGCCGCTCTGGAGCTATGCGCCGCAGAAGGTTCCGCCGCTCGTCATTCCCGCATCCACGCCGCTTGTCCTCAAAGGCGAGGGATGGGAACTGCGCCACGATCCCGACCGCATCGGCGCGTTCCGGTTCATCTCGCGCGGCAAGACGGTGGAGAACTTGCCGGAGGAGCCCTTCGTCTACGTTGACAAGTCCGGCAAGGTGCGCACGCTCGACTGGGAGAATGTGAAGATGACTGCCGTACTGGACGGCGGATCGCTTTCGACCGAGGCGCAGGCGATTGACGCTGATGGACGTAGATGGAAGATTCGTCGACACTTCATGGTGGATAAGACGAGCGATGTCTTGATCGTGCACACACGCATTGAGGCTGAGACGCCAAAAGACAACGGCAAACCGGCGAAGGCACTGCATGTGCCGGCGTTGACGCTGTTTGTCGATCGGGCCTCGAACGGACACAAGCACCAGGCGATGCTCGCGGGCGTGGAGTACCTCGATGACGAACCGTCGTCCAACACGAAGGAAATCCGCACGCACGAGCACAACCGCCTGATACCGGCCGAATACCGCCTGAGCGCGCCGATGGCCGTGTTCACGAAGGACGGCAGCAGTTTCGCCGCGTTGTGGATGGAGATTGAAAAGATCAAGAAGAATGGTGCGGGACCGTCCCAGTGCGCAGCCGTGTTTGATACGCCCGACCGTCTGTTCAAGAGCGGCGGACACCTTCTTGCGTTCTGGGCACCCGCCGTAGGACCGGCGCGCGGCGAGTCGGAACTTGACGTGTACGAACCCGTGCCGCTCCATAAACTTGAACACTTGGCGCTGTTCAAGGCGGGTGAGGGAGAGAGCGTGGCCGATGCCATCGAAACATGGCTTTCCGGCACAACGCTTCTGTCGCCCGACAAGATCGACCAGACGGCTGCGCTTGAACAGCTCGCGCATGGCTGGCTCGATTCGGCCATTCGCGAGGGCGTGAAGTTCAAGCACGCCATCGGAGGAAGCTTCAAACCCAGCCTCGTCGCGGACGCGCCCGTCCTCATGCATCATCTTGCGTCCGCGCTCGACCGCGAGCCGAAAGGCGACAGGAAACTCGCCGCGCGTCTGCGTTCGGTTGCCGCCGAGATCCTCGCCGCCGTGCCGAAGCGCGACGTGGGCTTTACGGGCGTCTCGCACGTGCGGCGTCCTGCGCCCGTGCTCGTTGCGGGCGACGTGTCGGCGTACCTTGCGCGCAAGGCCGCTGAGCTCAAGAGCGGCAACGTCTCGCTTGCCAGCGGCAAGCGCATCTGGAAGCCGCAGCCCGGCAAGCCCGACTTCGGCGAGACGCTCGGCGCAGACCACTGCAACGGCTACACGGCGATGGCGCTTGACGGACTCCTCTCCGCGGCCACGTGGAGTGGCGACGAAGCGGAGATCGCAAAGGCGCTCGCGATCGTCGACAAGGCGACCGCGCTCTACCACGGCACGGTGCCGCGTGGCGCACAGCCGTGGGAGATGCCGCTCCACACGCCGGACATCATGGCCTCGGCGCATCTCGTGCGGATCTACACGCTCGCCTATCTCCTGAAGCCAGATCCTGCCTATCTCCGCGAGGCACGGCATTGGGCGTACGGTGGCCTTTCGATGGTATATCTCGTGCCGCCGCCGTTTGACTTCGGCGAAGACGTGAAGCCGGTGGGATTGTACGCGACGTGCGCGGTGATGGGCGCGACGCGCTGGGTGGCGCCGAACTGGATCGGGCGTCCCGTGCAGTGGTGCGGACTCGTCTATTCGGCCGCGCTGTGGGACCTGGCGCGGATCGAACCCAATGTCAAGGCGCGAAAGTTCTGGCGCAACATCGCTACTGGCATCACGGTCTCCGGCGCGCGGCAGAACCACACGGCGGCAGAGCCGCGCTTCGTGGGGCTTCTGCCCGACTCCTGGAACCTTGAACATCAGTTGCGTTACCCGATTCCGATCAATCCCGGAACGTTGCAGGAGAACTTAGCCGAATACGTGAAGATGCCGTTCTATTCGGTACGCGCGGGTGTGTGTCCGGGAAGTAACGCGCCGGCGCTCGTGCACGCGGCGGGAGACGTGGAGGCGCTTGCACCCGAGAAGGGGACGCTGCGCTGCCGCGTGACGCTATGGCCGCAATCGCCGTCCAAGGTGGTGGTGACGCGCATTGCAAAACCGCACAATGCCCTATTCAACGGTATCCCCGCTAAGTTTGAATACATCTCCGAGCGTCACGCCATAGTGGTTGAACTCCCCGCAAGTGCGCGCGGAGTCATGGAGTTTGTCCACTGAATCGCCACAATGAAAAGGAAAGGGTTATAAATGCCACAATTGTTTATAAATAACAAATGGTTTGCAATTGCATTCTGTGCAGTTCTCTGTGCGCAGGGTGCAGAGATGCCCGTACTACAGTTCCGGATCGAGGGACGCCATACTGAAAGCGACGAGGCGTGGGCGAAGACGTTCGGGATGTTCAGGCAATGCCCCGAGCTCTGCGACGAGATCTGGTTCGGCACGGGATTCAGCATGCCGACGCTGGAGAAGCACCGCGAATATGCGGCGAGGATTGGAAGGGCGTCGAAGGACGTCGCCTCGCTCGGATGGACGGCGTCCCTCATGTTCCAGGCCACGATAGGACACGGCGGGCCGTTCTGCGAGGGCTACGACTACTCGGGCCGGAACTGGACGGGCTGGACGGGCTCCACGGGCGTGGAGGACAAGTACTGCAGCTGTCCGCGCGATCCACGCTTCCTCGCGTACATGCGCGCGGTGGCGCGCATCTACGCCGCCAACCACCCGGCGAGCGTCTGGATCGACGACGACCTCCGCATCGACAACCACTACCCCGCTTCGCGCGGTTCGCTTGACGGTTGTTGGTGCAAGACGTGCATTGCTGACTTCAACGCCGAGACCGGCGGCACGTGGACGCGCGAGACGCTTGCGGCGGCGGCGAGGAAGAATGCGCGTCTGCGCGTCGCCTACGAGGAGTTCGCGATCCGCTCCGTCGCCGCCATCGCGAGGGCCATCGCCGAGGAGTTCCACGCCGTCTCGCCGGAGACGAGGCTTGCGATCCAGCATGGAATGATGGCGACGCGGACGATCAACGCAATCGTGGATGCTCTCTGCGATGTCGGCGGCGCGCCGGTCGGATACCGTCCCGGGGCGGGCGCGTACTACGACGTCAATCCCAACGAACAGATTCTGAAGAGCCTCTCCGCCACGCGGTGTCGCCGCGACTTCAAGCGTCCCGAGCGCATCTCCCTGTGGACAAGCGAAATCGCCTGTTTCCCGCGGACCTACGGGTCGAAGTCCGCACAGACAATCATCATGGAGGGATTCACGGGGCTCGTGTTCGGACTCGACGCGGCGAGCGCGCTTGTGGTCAACTACGGCAAGGAGAGCGAGGAGGTGTATCTTCGCACGCGCCTGAAGCCGATGGCGGATGCCGCGCCCATGTTCCGGGCCTACGCGAAGTCGTGCGCGGGGACAGTCCCCGCCGGATTCGCAAGCGATGCGCAGGTCAACAGGCTTTACGCATTTGCGCAGTGCGGCGTTCCCGTGCTGTTCGGTCCTGGAAAGACGCTGGGCACGCTTTCCAAGGACGAGATCGCGTTCGACCGCTGCCGGGCGACGTCCGTCGAAGTGCAGCAGCTTCGCGACGCGCTAGACGCGCGCGCGAGCGGGGCGCCTGCCGTTTTGGAATCGCCGTTCGTCGGGCTGATGATGCCGCGCGTCGCGGCGGATGGTTCGCTCCGCAACGTCGCGCTTCTTGGCCTTCGCCTCGACGAGCAGGGGCCTGTTCGGCTCCGCCTGCGCGGCGTACCGGAGAATGCGACCCACGCCGTGTGGCGCGAAATCCGGCGCGAACCGGTCGCGTTTTCAATCCATCGCGAGGGCGGCATCTGCCGCGTCGAGGTCCCGTCCATCGGCGTCTGGAACGGCGGCTTCCTGGAGTTTCAGAGACGCAAGTAAGGAGAAAAACATGAAAGCAGATTCAACGTCAGACATTGGGCGCCGTGCGTTTATTGAACGTGCGGCGTGGGCTGTGACCGCAGCCGCCATGGGCGGCGCGGCTAAGGCCGCGCCCGCTCCGGGCGAGGCGTCGCTTGTCGGATTCGTCGCACCGAAGCTGGAGAAGATCCGCGTGGGCGTGATCGGAATCGGCGGACGCGGCAGCGGGGCCGTGCGCCGTCTTTGCAAGGTGCCGGGACTAGAGATCACGGCCGTGTGCGACCTCATCGAGG
This sequence comes from uncultured bacterium, assembly GCA_902779075.1. Next base: position 31,577 of record CACZAK010000014.1, read on the forward strand.
ATCGCGCGAAGAAGGGCCAGGATATGGTGAAGAAGGCGGGCTTCCGCGAACCTAAGGCGTTCACCGGTCCCGAGGGCTACAAGCGGCTGTGCGAGTCGGGGCTTGTCGACGCCGTGCACATCAACACCAACTGGACCTCTCACGCGGAGATTGCTCTCTATTCGCTGAAGTGCGCAATCCACACGTTTGTGGAGGTGCCGGGCGTGCGTTCTATCGATGAGGCGTGGGCCGTCGTCGAGACGGCGGAGAAGAACCGCTGCCACTGCATGATGCTCTCCAACTGTTGCTACGACGAGGACGCGATGACGCTCATCAACGCCGCCCACGCTGGCATCCTTGGCGAGTTGATGCACGGCGAGAGCTGCTATCTGCACGAGACGCGCGACAGGCAGGGGCAGGCGTTCCTGAGCAGGGAGAAGATTTTCTCGTCGCTCGCCGCGCTCATCGACCATACGGGCATGTGCTACTGCGTCCATCCGCTCGCGCCTATTTCGCTTGCGATGAACATCAACCGGGGCGACAGGCTCGACTACCTCGTGTCCGTGGGCTCCAAGGGCTTCGCGTGGCAGGAGTTTGCCCGCAGGAAGTTCGGCCCCGACGCGCCGGTTTCGAAGATCTCGTTCGAGGCCAACGACTTCAACACCACGACGATCTCGACGGTGAACGGCAAGACGATTGTGCTGCGGCAATGCAACAACTGTCCGATGCCGTACACCCGGTACTATTCCATCTACGGATTCAACGGGACGATTGCCACGCAGTCGCGCGGTCTGCAGCCCACTATGCGCGTGGCGATCGAGAAGACGCTCGGCGGCGGCGTGAAGAGCTTCCTCGAGGGCAAGGAGCTTGACGCGTTCAAGGAGAAGTACCGTTCCGCGCTGTGGAAGAGGACGGGTGACACGGCCAAGAAGGTCGGCGGGCACGGCGGCATGGACTACCTGATGGACCTGCGCTGGTCGCACTGCATCCGGAACGGACTTCCGCTCGATATGAGCGTCTACGACTTCGCGACGTGGAGTTCCATCTTCGAGCTCAGCGAGAGGAGCGTCCGTAACCGTTCGCAGGCTCAGGACATCCCCGACTTCACGCGCGGCGCGTGGAAGAACCCCCCGCCCGACAAGGCGATGGATATAATACGTGCTGCCGTGACATTGAAGGTGCGCCAGTAATGCAATCGCTTAAAGAACTGTATCGGATAGGGCGCGGACCGAGTTCCAGCCACACTATGGGCCCGGCGTTCGTTGCTGCGGCATTCCTCGAGGCCACGAAGGGGCTGGACGCCGTCAGGTATGAAGTCGAACTTTGGGATTCGCTTGCCGCGACTGGTCGCGGACACTTCACCGACCGCGCAGTGAAGGACATCCTTGGCGCGAAGCGGACGAAGATTGTCTGGAAGCCGGACTTCCACGACGAGTTCCACCCGAACGGTATGCGCTTCACTGCCTTTGACACCCGTGGGGTGAAGGTGGCTGAGCGCGTGGCGTATTCAATCGGCGGAGGGGCGATTGCGGAGAAGGGGCGAGCGGCGCAATCGAAGCCCGTTTACAGGTTCAAGAACATGACGGAGATCGTCAAGGCGGCAACGCGGGCGGGGATGCCGCTCTGGCAGATTGTCGAAGACGCCGAGGGTCCGGAGATATGGAGCTTCCTCAAGCGCGTGCTTTCCGCGATGATGTCCGCCATCGAGAGAGGGCTTGCGGCGGACGGCGTACTTCCGGGCGGATTGCGTCTGCCGCGAAAGGCGCGGGCGATCTACATCAAGGCGAAGATGCAGTCCGAGGCCATGCGCCGCACGGGGCTCCTTGTCGCATACGCACACGCTGTGAGCGAGGAGAACGCTTCGCTGGGCGAGATCGTGACGGCGCCGACGTGCGGGTCGTGCGGCGTTCTGCCGTCCGTCGTCAAGTATCTGGGCGATTCGCTTGGGAGCTCCGAGATCGAGCGGCTGCACGCGCTAGCCGTCGCGGGCCTGGTCGGGAACGTCGTCAAGCGCAACGGCTCCATATCGGGCGCAGAGGTCGGATGCCAGGGAGAGGTCGGCGTCGCGTGCGCGATGGCGAGCGCGGCGGCGGCGTATCTCATGGGCGGGAGCCCCCGCCAGTGCGAGTGCGCGGCGGAGATTGGGCTTGAGCACTTCCTCGGCCTCACGTGCGACCCCGTGAAGGGGCTCGTGCAAATACCGTGCATCGAACGGAACGCGCTTGCGGCGACGCGCGCCGTCGTGGCCGGCGAGATGAGCGTCCTTTCCGATGGTGCCCACGTCGTCTCGTTCGATACGGTGGTGAAGACGATGCTTGAGACGGGACACGACCTGCCGCGCCTCTACCGCGAGACGTCCGTCGGCGGGCTGTCGCGCTTCGTGAGGCGTTGAATGAATGAAGAATGAAGAATGAAAGGATCGTAGCGATGAAGATTGCAAATACTTGCTGTTGTGCTCTTGCTGTCGCCCTCTGCGCGACGGCGTTGGCGAGTGCCAAGATGCCGATCATCGGCTGGGGTTCGTGGGACGAGAAGGGCGCTTCGGCGGAGCGCTACGCGGAGGCGAGGGATGCGGGCTTCACGCATCTCACGCAGTGGTGTACGTCGCCGGCCGAGGCCAAGCGCCTTCTCGGCGAGGCCGAAAAGGCCGGAATCAAGCTTATCATCGGCCTGGGGCACGACGTAAAGCGCATGACGGACGCCGCCAAGTACTTCACCGCCGCCGCCAAGGACTCTCCCGCGCTGGAATACTACTACATCACCGACGAGCCGCACATCAGGCAGGCCGAGGCCATTCGCAACTGCGTGAAGCTCTACGAGGAACTGGACCCCGCCCACCCGTGCTATGTCAACCTCTTTGGCGCGCTGTGCGACCGCTGGACGCGCAGCGACGTGGCGCGCCAGATGAAGCACACGGGCTGCGCCACGCACGGCGAGTACATCCGCCGTCTCTACGACGTGGTGCCGCTGAAGATGATCAGCTTCGACGTGTACCCCGTCCTCTCCTTCAAGCCGCTCGAAGTCGGCGACTTCCGTCTGCACGGACAGCGCGTGTTCCTGAAGGAGCGCTGGTACGAGACGCTGGAGGCGACGAGCGCGCTCGCCCGCGAGCGGAACATCCCGATGTTCGCCTTCGCCCTCGTCGCCGCGCACCGGCACTATCCGGCTCAGGACTATCCCGTGCCGACGCGCGCGCACCTGCGCCTCCAGCAGTACTCCAACCTGGCCTACGGCGCGCAGGCGCTCCAGTGCTTCAAGTACGCGATGATGAAGGAGTACCACGGCTACAACAACGCCCCCATCCTCGTCGGCGGACGCCGCAGCCCCGTGTTCGACCTCGTACGCGAGATGAACGCGGAAATCCAGGCCCGCGCGTACGTGTTCCTCGGCGCGAAGGTACAGGGCGTGTGGCACACGGGAATCGACGTGCCGCTCGGTACGAAGCGGTTCGACGCGAAGTTCCTGCCGCCGTTCGTCAAGTCGTTCGACATCCCCAACGGCGGCACGGCCGTCGTCTCGTGGCTGAAGAACGGCGACACGGACTACCTGATGGTGGTGAACCGCGACCCGAACGACGACATCACGCTCAAGGGGACGTTCGCTGACGGCACGGAGATCGTGCGCAGGGACGGCACGAAGGTTCCCGCCGCCGCATACACGGACTACTTCTGGCTCGACCCCGGCGACGCCGCGATTTTCAGCTGTCCGGCGTCACCCTTGCGGAAACTTCGGCCTGCGCGCGTTGTACCGATGTCAGCGGCGACGCATGACTAGCTTGGTGATGGCGACGTAGGTGACGCCGAGGACGAGCGCGCCGAGGATAATCCACACGAGATGGGCGTCGAGCATGGCCTTGCCCTTATGGACAAGGTCTACGTAGGTGATGTCGCCGGCGGAGCGTCCGAGCGCGTAGCCGATGAGGACGAGTATGGCCGTCCAGATGCCGGCGCCGAGTCCCGTGAAGAACGTGAACTTGCCGAGGGGCATCCGCGCAAGGCCGGCGGGAATGGAGATGAGCTGCCTTATCACGGGGATGAGACGGCAGACGAACGTGGTGGCGCCACCGTACCGGTTGAACACCTCGCACGCGCGGTCTAGGGCTTCCGGCTTGATGAAGAACCACTTGCCGTACTTGCGCAGAAACGGCTCGCCGAGTTTCGCGGATAGGTAGTAGTTGAAGTACGCGCCGGCGAGGGAGCCGGCGAGGCCCACGAGGATGGCGAGCGCCAAGTCGGGCATGGGAGCGTGCAGCGAGAGCTCCCCGCGCGCGGCGAGGAATCCGGCCGGGATCATCACGATCTCGCTTGGGAAGGGGATGAAGGAGCTCTCGATCGCCATGAAGGCGAAGATGAGCGCGTAGCCCCAGACAGGGGCGAGCGCGGCGATTGCGTCGAGGTGGGCAGCGAGTGCGTCTAGCATGGCGTTTTCGTGTTCCTTTTTTGTTTCTTTGCTCAAGGCAGACGACAAGTGTACCACATCTTTCGTACTAATCAAGGACAGACTTGCCCATTCGGGGGGAATTTTGGTATAATTCAACGGTCAGGACATTTAGGAGAGAACATGGCAGAGAAGAAAGACAAGGCGGCGGAGGTTTCCTCCGCACCCGCGAAGAAGGCGAATACGGCGCTGGACGCCGTGCTGAGCCAGATCAAGAAGGAGTTCGGCGAACTCTCGATCATGCGGCTCGGCGGGCAGGAGCATGCGGACATCCCGGTGATTTCCACGGGCGCGCTGTCGCTCGACCTCGCCCTCGGCGTGGGCGGTCTGCCGCGCGGACGCGTGGTGGAGTGCTACGGACAGGAGTCGAGCGGCAAGACGACGCTCGCCCTGCACGTGGTTGCGAACGCGCAGAAGGCGGGGGGCGTGGCGGCGTTCATCGACGCCGAGCACGCGCTTGATCCTGGCTATGCGAAGAAGATCGGCGTGAATCTCGACGACCTGCTCGTCTCCCAGCCAAACAGCGGCGAGGAGGCTCTCTCGATCTGCGAGCAGCTCTGCAAGTCGGGCGCGCTCGACGTGATCGTGGTCGATTCCGTGGCGGCGCTCACGCCGCAGGCGGAGATCGACGGCAACATGGGCGACAGCCACATGGGCCTGCAGGCGCGTCTGATGTCACAGGCGATGCGCAAGCTGACGGGCGTCCTGAACCAGACAAAGACGCTCTGCATCTTTACGAACCAGGTGCGCGAGAAGATCGGCGTGATGTTCGGCAACCCCGAGACGACGCCAGGCGGCAAGGCGCTCAAGTTCTACGCGAGCTGCCGCCTCCAGGTGCAGCGCATCGGCGCGATCAAGGATACGTCCGGCACCGTGATCGGCAACCGCACGCGCGTGAAGGTGGTGAAGAACAAGGTCGCGCCGCCGTTCACCGAGGCGGAGTTCGACATCCTCTACAGCTGCGGCATCTCGTGGGAGGGCTCTATCCTCGACGCGGCGCTCGCGCGCGGCGTGGTGGAGAAGCGCGGCAGCTGGATCGCCTACGGCACCAGCCAGCTCGGCCAGGGCTCGATGGCCACGATCCAGTACCTCAAGGACCATCCGGACGTCGCCGCAGAGATCGTGGAGAAGGTCAAGGCCACGCCGGTCGTGGCCGGCTTGAAGAGGAAGTGATTAGTGGTTAGTGGCTAGTGGCTAGTGATGAATGTTGAATGTCGGATGTCGAATGTTATGACGCTTGAAGAACAGATAAAGGTCGTGGTTGACGCGTTGGCGGAGAAGAAGGCCGTTGACGTGAAGACGTACGATGTGCGCGGCGTGTCGGGCCTCTGCGATGCTTTCGTGGTGGCCACCGGCACCGCCGCGCCGCATCTCAAGGCGCTGATCGCCGGTACGCAGCGGGCGATGAAGGAGGCGGGGATCTCCTCCTACCGCACAAGCGGCGACCCCGAGTCGGGCTGGATCGTGGTGGACTACGTGGACGTGGTCGTTCACGTGTTTTCCCCCGAGGCGCGCGCGTACTACGCACTTGAGAAATTATGGGAGAAGCAGACATGAGCGCTAAAAAGCCAGCAAATCCATTTCTCAAGAAGGCGTCCGGTGTGAAGCCGCCAACGCGGTCCGCGATCAAGTCGCAGCAGAAGCACGGCGGCCTTGGCCGCATGGGGCGCGGCCTTGACTCTCTGATCACGCCGGCCGCGCCGGTTGCGGACACGCGTCCGCCGGTCGTGCCGCTAGTTCCCGCATCCGCCCCTGCCCCCGCCGCACAGGCCGGCGATACCGTTCTGCAGGTGCCGCCGTGGGAGATAGAGCGCTCGCCGTGGCAGCCGCGTACCGAGTTCACGCGCGAGGCACTGGAAGACCTCATGGAGTCCATCCGCCAGAACGGCATCATCCAGCCGCTTACGTGTCGGCGGAGAAAGGACGGCAAGCTGGAGCTGATCTGCGGCGAACGCCGCCAGCGCGCGGCCAGCGAGGCCGGCCTGAAGCTCGTGCCGGTCGTGGTGAAGGACGTGGACGACGCGACCGCGGCGGTGATGACGCTTACGGAGAACCTCCAGCGCGACGACCTCAACCCGATAGACGAGGCGGTAGGCTACCGCACGCTCAAGGAGGACTTCAACCTCACGTACGAGGAAGTGGCCGAGCGCGTTGGCAAGAAGGGCCGCTCGACGATCGCGAACGCGGTCGGTCTGCTCGACTTGCCGGAAGAGGTCCAGGGTCTCGTCCGCCAGCGTGCGATATCTGTCGGACATGCGAAGGTGCTGCAGGGCGTCCACGCGCGCTATGGCAACGCGGCGGAGACCTGCGAGCTCGCGCAGGCGTGCGTTGCGGTGCAGGATCCCCGCACGGGCAAGCTCGTGGGCGGGCTCACAGTGCGCGAGCTTGAGCGCCGCGTCGCGAAGCTTCACGCGCCGGCCGTCGAGCGCAAGCCCGGCACGCCGGACATCCCGGAGAGCTACGCCAACTCGATCGCGGACGAACTTCGCCGCACTCTCGGCTGCGCCGTACGCATCACGAGCGGCATGACGCACGCGAACGGCAAGCACACGAAGGGCGTGCTGGAGATCGACTTCGTCAACAACGACGACCTTGACCGCGTCCTGGCGATGCTGGGCGTGAAGATGGGCTAAGAGCGAGTGTAAAGTGTAAAATGGAAAGTGTAAAGTGGAAATGATATGCGGGGATTTGAGAGGAGATGGTTGAGTTGAAGAGACTTGGAGGAGTTGCGACGTGTGTACTGGCCGCTTGGACGGTGGCAGCGGCGCCGGTGGCGTTCACGGATGATGACGCGCAGGCCGCGTTTGAGGCCGCGGGCGCATTTGTCAAGGCCTGCACGCCGCGCCACTCTGGCACGCTGCGCGGACGGCTTGCCGCGAACTGGCTGCTAGACCGCGCGAGCTGGTGTGGGGCGGACGCGACGCTTGATTCCTTCCGCGACAAGACGCCTTATGGCGAGCGGCAGTTCTGCAACGTGATGATAGAGCTCCCCGGCACCAGGACCAACGGACACTGGATCGTGGTAATGTCGCATTTCGATACGCCCGCCACCGCGAAGCAGCCGTGTCCCGGCGCCAACGATGGCGCCTCGACGAGCGGTCTGCTCATCGCCCTTGCCGACGCTATCAACCGCACGGGGCCGCATCCGGACAACATCGCGCTCGTCTGGACGGACGGCGAGGAATGCAGCAAGGCGTACGCGCCTGACGACGGATTCCACGGATCACGGCACCTCGTGGACTATTTTCGCGAGCGTGGCAGGAGCGTCAAGACGGCAATATGCCTCGACATGCTTGGCGACAAGGATCTGCACATCATAGTGCCCGCGAACACTACCACCGTCCTCAAGAAACTTGCGCAGCAGGCCGCAGAGAAGGCCGGGCTGAAGGATCTGCTGAAAGTAGACGAGTCGCTCGTGGTGACGGACGACCACTCCGCGTTCCTTTCCGCCGGTTGCCCTGCTATCAACTTCATCGACTTTGACTACGGCCCCGGCAACGCCTGGTGGCACACTCCGGCGGACACGATGGACAAGGTGTCCAAGGCATCTCTCCTGTCGTCAGGCCGCCTGGTTGCAGCATTTCTCAACATACTCCTCTACGGGAAATGAGATGAAAACATTCAACGATCCCAAGAAACTCCAGCGCTGGGCAGCGGCTCAGCGTCTGGCCGGAAAGAAAATCGCCCTCGTCCCCACTATGGGCGCGCTCCACGAAGGGCACCTTTCGCTCATCGCCGCGGCCAAAAAGAAGGGCGCGGACGAAATCGTTGTGAGCGTGTTCGTGAATCCCACGCAGTTCGGTCCGAAGGAGGACTACGCCCAGTACCCGCGCGACCACAAGGCGGACGCAGCCAAATGCCGCTCTGCGGGTGCGACGGCGATTTTCTTCCCCACGCCCGAGAACATGTACGCGCCAGACCACAGCGTGTGGATGGTGGAGGACGGCGCGCTTTCGGGAAGCCTCTGCGGCGCGCGGCGTCCGGGACACTTCCGCGGCGTCTGCACCGTGGTGGCGAAGCTCTTCAACCTCACGCATCCGAATTTCGCCGTCTTTGGGCAGAAGGACTACCAGCAGGCGACGATCATCCGCCGCATGGTGCGCGACATGAACTTCGACCTTGAAATCGTGGTTGCGCCGATTGTGCGCGAGCCGTCCGGCCTCGCGCGCAGCTCTCGCAATGCATATCTTTCCGACGCCGAGCGGGAAAGCGCCCTTGCGCTCTCTCGCGCGCTGCAGAAACTCAAGAAACTGGCGGCCGAGGGGCCGCGTCCGTGGAAGGCTCTCCAGCGGGAGACGTGGATCGCCCTTGACAGGGCCGGGCTTCGCACTGACTACGTGGAAGCGGTCAATGCAGATACGCTTGCGCCCGTCAGAAAACTGGATAAGGGCGTGGTCGTGCTGCTTGCCGCCTACGCCGGCAAGACGCGCCTCATCGACAACGCCGTGATGTGACGCCGTGATCGACCTTTCCACTGAAGAATGGAAGGAGGCGTTGCGCCTCGTGCAGGCAGCGTTCGACGCGCCGGGCGACGAAGGTGCGCGCGGTGCGGCGTTTGATTACCTCAGGTGCGCGCAGTCGAAGCGTCTAGTGGGGCTTGCGCATCTTCTCCAGCCCGGCGCGACGCAGCGTTCCATCCAGGCCGCGCTCGTGCCGTTGGAGCGTGTTGACAAGCGAGCGCGGGTGACGGACGCCGAGATGGGGATACGCACTACGGACTCTCCGTCTGGTCGCGCCGACCGCGCGCCGTTCACGGTGGTGGCGGACAACGTGCGCAGCGCGTTCAACGCTGGCGGCATCTTCCGCACGGCCGATTTTTTTGGAGCGGACTGTCTGATACTCTGCGGCTACACGCCGGGTCCAGAGAACGCGCAGGTGAAGAAGACAGCGCTGGGGGCGGACGAGACGACTCCGTGGGAGCGCGCGGGCGACGTGCGCGACGTCATCGACCGCCTTCGCGCGGAGGGACGGCGCGTGTACGCGCTGGAGACTGCGGACGGCGCGACGGACATTGCGTCCTGCACGCCCGTCTGGCCATGTGCGCTTCTGCTCGGCAACGAGCGCTTCGGACTTGATCCCGACGTTGTGGCGATGGCGGACGAGGTACTGGAGATTCCCTCGCACGGCATGAAGAACTCCCTAAACGTCGTGAGCGCCTTCGCCGTGGCCGCAGCCTTTTTCCGCACGGCAAGCACATCTCGCAAGTCGTCGGGAGTTTTGTTATAATACGCGCCATGAAAAAAAATATAGCGTTCAAAATTGCCGCCGTGTTCGCGGCCACAACCGCCGCCCTCGCGGACACATCCATCACCACCCGCGAAGGGCTTGCGGCGATTGCAAATGACCTTGACGGTTCCTACGCGCTCGGCGCGGACATCGACCTCGGCGGCACGGACTGGACGCCCATCGGCAACAATTCGGCGCCGTTCACCGGCTCGCTCCACGGCAACGGCTACGCCATCCGCAACCTCAGCTGCACGAACAGCCTGTAGCAATGCGACGATCGAAAGCGTCTCCGTCTCGGGAACGGTCGCGGGCAAGCAGTACGTCGGCGGTCTCGTTGGATGCATCACGGGCGGAACTCTCATCAGCAACTGCATCGCGACGGTCGATGTCGCGGCAACCAACTCCTACGCCGGAGGCCTGGTCGGGGCGTGTGCCGGTGGCAGCGCGGTCAATCGAATCGTCGACTGCCGTGCGGACGGCTTCGTGAGCGGTTCCGGCATGGCGGGCGGCTTCATTGGCTACGTCTACGCCCCGGCTGTGATCTCTAACTGCGTGGCGCGCGGCGACGTGCGCTCCGCCGCCAGCTACTACGGCGGCTTCGTCGGGCGGCTCGCCCACGATGACGCGACGATCAGCGACTGCTGGTGCTCCGGCGCCGTGTGGGGCACGGGCGGCGACATTGGGTCGTTCATCGGCCACCACGTGAGAGGAACGAATGTCAACTGCGCGGTTTCGGCCTACGCCAACGGGCCGCGTCCGTTCTGCGGGAACGATCCGGCC
>CACZAK010000015.1 GCA_902779075.1 uncultured bacterium
CCTCCGCATGATCGGCTTCGACAAGGTGTTCGACACGAACTTCTCCGCCGACGTCACGATCATGGAGGAAGGCACGGAGTTCATCAAGCGCTTCACCGAAGGTAAGGACCTGCCGCTTCTCACGAGCTGCTGCCCGGCGTGGACCGACTGGATGGAGAAGTACGCCCCCGACTTCACGGGCAACTTCTCGTCCGCCAAGTCCCCGCAGCAGATGCTCTCCGCGCTCTGCAAGAGCTACTGGGCCGAGAAGAACGGCGTCGATCCCAAGAAGATCCACGTCACCTCGATCATGCCCTGCACGGCGAAGAAGTACGAGATCTCCCGCGACGAGAACATGAGCGCCACCGGCCAGCAGGATACGGACGTCGTGCTCACCACGCGCGAGCTCGCCCGCATGATCAAGGCGGCCGGCATCGACTTCAACGACCTCCCCGAGGAGAAGGCCGACGACCTGCTCGGCGCCTACACGGGCGCGGGCACGATCTTCGGCGTGACGGGCGGTGTGATGGAGGCGGCTCTCCGCACGGCGTACTGCCTGATCACCGGCGAGGCGCAGCCCCCGAGCATCGACTTCCAGGCGGTGCGTGGCATGGACGGCGTCAAGACCGCGACGATCGACATCAAGGGCACGAAGGTGAACATCGCCGTCGCGCACCAGATGGGCAACGTCGAGAAGATCATCAACGAGATCCGCGAAGACCGCAAGAACGGCGTCAAGCCGCGCTACGACTTCATCGAGGTCATGGCGTGCCGCGGCGGCTGCATCGGTGGCGGCGGACAGCCCTGCCTGGCGACGGACGAGGTCCGCGCGCAGCGTACGGCCGGCATCTACACGGACGACGAGAAGGCGACGCTCCGCATGAGCCACCTCAACCCCGAGGTCACGGCCCTCTACAAGGACTACCTCGACGGCAAGACCGGCGCGCAGGGCGGCGAGAAGGCTCACCACCTCCTCCACACGAAGTACCACAAGCGCGACGTCTACCACTTCGAGGCGTAAAGCCATCAAGAAAGGCACGCAAAGCAAGAGCCCTGCCACTTCGGCGGGGCTCTTGTTTTACGGAGAAGTTTTAGGTGAGATCCACTTTGCAGAAAGGAAAAATGAAAATGAACCGTAGAGAATTCCTGTCGGCCGCCGCGCTTGCCGCGCCGGCCGTGTTCGCCGGAGCGGGGAAGGGAGTGTCCGCCAGGCCGCTCAAAGTCTGCATCTTCTCAGACCTGCATTACCATCCAGGAGTGTGGACGAACACCGAAAACACTTCCTTTCTCGAGAAGATCATGGCGCGGGCCGAACGTGCGCGGTGTGACATGATGATCCACTGCGGCGATTTGCTGCATGGGGTCCGCACGCCGGAGCAGAAGGCGTTTCTCAAACTCTACAACGACTTCAAGATACCGGGTTACCATTGTCTAGGCAACCACGACCAGGACGGCAATCCGTACCAGGAGACGTGCGAGGCGTACCGGATGCCCGACGGACACTACTCCTTCGACAAGGGCGGCTTCCGCTTCGTGATTGCGGATCCCAACTACTTCTGCAACGAGCCGGGCAAGTTCATCCACCACGGGCGAGGCAACTACTTCAAGCGCGTGGAGGGTTCGACGATCAACTGGATACCGCCGGAGCAGCTGGAATGGCTGCGCGCCACGATCGTCGGATCGCCCTATCCCTGCATCGTGCTCTCGCACCAGAGCTTCGAGCGCGGACACGGCGCGCCGGTCATGAACAAGAAGGATGTCCAGGCGATCTTCAACGAGGCCAACGCAAAGAAACCCGGTACGGTGCGTCTCGTCATGAACGGACACCTCCACATCGACCACCTCCGCGTCCTAGACAACATCCTCTACTGGGACGTCAACAGCGCGAACTACCAGTACTACGCTAAAAGACACGATAAATACCCCGAAGAGTACATGAAGACGCACCGTCGCGCAAATCACAACCTCGGTTGGAAAGAGCCCCTTTCGGCAATTCTCACCCTGTGGCCGGACGGGCGCATCAAAATCGACGGGTCGAAGTCGGAATACCTCTTCGGCGTGTCGCCTACCGACGCGGGATACCCCGATTGTGACCAAGACGGTCGCGAGACGCATCCGATGATCCAATCCGCCGACATAACCTTCAACTATGCCTAAATTCCCAAATTCTCCATTTCGCGCTTCCATTGAGGCGGGGTGATTTGGTATAATTAACGCTTAATTTCCAAGGGCAAATCGCAAAAGCCGATGTTTCCCTTGGGTAATTTTGGAGAAAAAATCATGTGCGACTGTTGCGAGAAGAGCGATCTGTCGAAGCTAACGCCTGTCTTTGAGGCGTTCGCCGGGGACGATCACGCCCTCATATCAATCCTGCAGAAGGCGCAGGAAATCTATGGCTACCTGCCGACTGACGTGCTGTACGCCATCGCCGAGAAGACGGGGAACAGTCCCGCCAAGGTGATGGGCGTCGCCACGTTCTACACGCAGTTCCGCCTCAAGCCCGTCGGCAAGAACCTCATCCTGCTCTGCAAGGGGACGGCCTGCCACGTGAACGGCGCGGACTCCATCGAGAAGGCGCTCGTGGAGGAGCTGGGCGTGGGCGACGGGGAGACGACCGACGACGGCATCTTCTCCATCAAGACGGTCGCGTGTCTCGGCTGCTGCTCGCTCTCGCCCGTGATGATGATCAACGAGGATACCTACGGTTCCCTTACGCCCGCCAAGGCGAAGGAGATCGTGCGCAAGATTCGGGAGGCGTCGAAATGAAGCTCGTATTCGGAGAAGGAAGCTGCGGCATCGCCGCCGGCGCGCGCAAGGTCCGCGCGGCCGTGGAGAAGCTGAACGCGGAAGGTGCCGTCGAGATCGGCATCACCGGTTGCATCGGCATGTGCTATCTGGAGCCGATCGTGGACGTTTATGGGGATCCGGATAACCCGGAATCTCCGGAATCTCCGGAATTTCCGGATTCTCCGGGGAACGGGAAACCGTTGCTGGCGAGGCTCGTGCGCGTACAGGAAAAAGATGCCGAGCGAATCTACAAAGCCGCCGCTTCTGGCGATCTTTCAAGCGTCAAGGATCTGGAGATCTCCGCGGACGACAAGGAGTTCCTGGAGAAGCAGACGCGCATCGCGCTGCGGCACTGCGGCCTGATCGATCCGGAAGACATCGCGGCCTACGAGGCGGTGGATGGCTACAAGGCGATCCGCAAGGTCCTTGCGATGACGCCGGAGCAGGTAATCGAGGAGATCAAGATTTCCGGTCTCGCCGGACGCGGCGGCGCGGGCTTCCCCACGTGGTTCAAGTGGAACGCCGCGCGCAACGCGAAGGGCGAGCAGAAGTACCTCATCTGCAACGCCGACGAAGGCGACCCCGGCGCATTCATGGACCGCGCGGTGATCGAGAGCGACCCGCACTCCCTCATCGAGGGCATGTTGATTGCGGCCTACGCGATCGGCGCGACGAAGGCGTTCGTCTACGTGCGTGCCGAGTACCCGCTCGCGATCGTGCGTCTTGAAAAGGCGCTCGCGGCCGCGAAGAAGGCTGGCCTCCTCGGCGAGAATATCCTCGGCAGCGGCTTCTCCTGCGACATCCGCATCAAGGCGGGCGCGGGCGCGTTCGTGTGCGGCGAGGAGACGGCGCTCATCGAGTCGCTCGAGGGCAACCGCGGCATGCCGCGTCTGAAGCCGCCGTTCCCGGCGGAGAAGGGCTACACGCAGGCCCCCTCGAACATCAACAACGTAGAGACGTTCGCGAACGTCGCGTGGATCATCCTCAACGGCGGCGCGGCGTTCGCGGCGATGGGCACCGAGACGAGCAAGGGCACCAAGGTGTTCGCGCTCACCGGCAAGATCAAGCGCGGCGGCCTCGTGGAGATTCCGATGGGCCTCACGCTCCGCGACGTGATCTTCGGCATCGGCGGCGGCATCCGCGACGGCGGCACGTTCAAGGCCGTGCAGATGGGCGGACCCTCCGGCGGCTGCATCCCCGAGCACCTGCTCGACACGAAGATCGACTACAAGGCGCTTGGCGCGACGGGCGCGATCATGGGCTCCGGCGGCATGGTGGTGATGGACTCCCACACGTGCATGGTGAACATGGCGCGGTTCTTCCTCGACTTCACCGCGAAGGAGAGCTGCGGCAAGTGCGTCCACTGCCGCATCGGCACGAAGCGCATGCACGAAATCCTCACGCGCATCACCGAAGGCAAGGGCAAGGAGGGCGACGTGGAGCTGCTGCAGGAACTCTGCAACGGCATCAAGGCGGGCGCGCTCTGCGGCCTGGGCCAGACGGCCCCGAACCCGGTCCTCACCACGATTCGCTACTTCCGCGACGAGTATGACGCGCACATCCGCGACGCGCGCTGTCCCGCGCACGAGTGCGCGGCGCTGAAGAAATTCTCGATTGATCCGGCGAAGTGCAAGGGCTGCACGATGTGCGCAAAGAAGTGTCCTGTGGGCGCGATTTCCGGCACGGTGAAGCAGCCGCACACGATCGATCAGTCGAAGTGCATCAAGTGCGGCCAGTGCGTGGCCACCTGCAAGTTCGGCGCGGTGGTTATTGGGTGACAACAACCGGGGGAGTCCAGCCCCCCCGAACCCCTACAAGAAGGAATTGCTTATGGAAAGCGAACTGATAACTCTTGAAATCGACGGCCAGTCCGTCAGCGTGCCGGCCGGCACCACGATCCTCGAGGCGGCGAAGACGGCCGGGATCGACATCCCGAACCTGTGCTACCTGAAGGAGCTTGGCCCCTATGGTGCCTGCGGCGTGTGCGTGGTGGAGGTGGAGAACTGCCCGAAGATGCTCCGCGCGTGCTCCGCGAAGGTCACGCCCGGCATGGTGGTGCACACGAAGAGCGAGAAGGCCCTTGCCACGCGCAAGCTCGCGCTTGAGCTCCTGATGGGCGACCACGACGGCGACTGCCAGGGTCCTTGCAAGCTCAACTGCCCGGCCCACACGGACTGCCAGAAGTACGTGAAGGAAATCGCGGAGGGACGCTTTGCAGACGCCGTCGCGACGGTGAAGGAGACGTTCCCGCTGCCGGCCGCCATCGGCCGCGTTTGCCCGCACCCGTGCGAAAAGGCGTGCCGCCGCAACCTCGTGGAGCAGCCGATCTCCATTGCACAGCTCAAGTACTTCGCCGCCGACCAGGTGCGCAAGGACGGCAACGAGCATCCGATCAAGGTCGCCGCGCCGACGGGCAAGAAGGTGGGTATCATCGGCGGTGGCCCCGCCGGACTCACCGCCGCGTTCAAGCTCGCGCAGTGGGGACACGACGTCACGGTCTATGACCAGATGCCCGAGATGGGCGGCATGCTCCGCTACGGCATTCCCGAGTACCGCCTCCCCAAGGCGATCCTCAAGGCCGAGACCGACGCCATCGCGGCGCTGGGCGTGCAGTTCATCAACAACTTCAAGATCGGACGCGATGCGGACTTCGCGAAGCTCCGTTCGTGGTTCGACGCGGTGATCGTGGCGAACGGCGCGTGGAAATCGACGGCGATGCGCGTCAAGGGCGAGGAGCTCCAGGGCGTGTGGGGCGGCATCGACTTCCTGCGCGCGGTCGTCACCGGCGAGAAGCCGGACATCGGCGAGCGCGTGGCGATCGTCGGCGGCGGCAACACCGCCATGGACGCCTGCCGCACGGCGGTGCGCGTGGGCGCGAAGGAAGTGTTCGTGGTCTACCGCCGCACCCGCAAGGAGATGCCGGCGGAGGACATCGAGATCACGGAGGCCGAGGAGGAAGGCGTCAAGTTCAAGTTCCTCTATGCCCCCGACGAAATCCTCGGCAAGGACGGTAAGGTGTGCGGCATGCGCCTTCAGGTGATGGAGCTCGGCGAGCCCGACGAGCGCGGACGCCGCAAGCCCGTGCCGGTTCCCGGCAAGTTCGAGGAGATCGCGCTTGACAGCGTGATCGCCGCCATCGGCCAGCGCAACGACCCCGAGGGGTTTGCGGACCTGCCGCAGACGCCCAAGGGCACGATTGCCGCCGACGAGGGCAACTTCGCCACGACCCTTCCCGGCGTGTTCGCCTGCGGCGACACGGTGAACAAGGGCGCGGGCATCGCGATCGGCGCAATCGCGCAGGCCAACGAGGCCGCGCTCGCCGTGAACGCCTACCTGCGCGGCGGCGAGTACAAGCCGATTAAGCCGATCCTCTCCGAGCGCAACCTCACCGAGAAGGATTTCGCGGACCGTCCGCGCATCGCGCGCGCCGTGATGCCGCAGCGTCCGGCCGAAGAGCGCAAGCACGACTTCAAGGAGGTCAACCTCGGCCTCTCCGTCGAAGCGGCGCAGGCGGAAGCGAAGCGCTGCCTGGAGTGCGGTTGCCACGACTTCGAGGACTGCAAGCTCATCCGCTACGCGAACCTCGTGCAGGCGGATACGCAGCGTCTCCGCGGCGACTTCCATCCCGGCTTCACGGAGCAGAAGCTCGTCACGATCGAGCGCAACCAGCGCAAGTGCATCCTCTGCAACCTCTGCGTGCGCGTGTGCGCCGAGCAGGCGAAGCAGGGTCTGCTGGGCCTCGTCGGACGCGGCTTCAAGACCGTCATCAAGCCCGAGTTCAAGGATCCGGCGTGCACCGGCGTTTGCAAGGACTGCCGCCTCTGCGCGGAGAACTGTCCCACTGGCGCGCTCAAGATCATTGGGTAGCCGACTGCACACGAGGCTTGACTTGTGCATCAAAATTAGATAAACTGAAAATCAAAAACGAAAGGATAAAAAGATGGCCTGGGGTCCATGGCAGATTTTGCTGGTTATAGTTGTGCTGGTGCTCGTGTTCGGAAGCAAGAAGCTCCCGGAGCTTGCGCGTGCGCTGGGCAAGGCTAAAGGCGAGTTCAAGAAGGGTACGGCGGAAGGCGAGGCCCTGCTCAAGGAAGAAGAGGCGAAGGCCAAGGCGCTTGAGCAGCAGAAGGAAGCCGAGAAAGCCCAAACCAACGCGTGAACGACGTCCTGCGAGAACGCCTTAAGGGCGTTCCGTTGCGCCCTGGCTGTTACCTGATGAGGGACCGCCGGGGCGTCATCATCTACGTCGGCAAGGCGAAGAACCTGCGCCGGCGCGTACTTTCCTATTTCCGCCCGGGCGCTGACCTCGCGCCGAAGGTTCGTTCGATGGTGAACACCGTCGCCGACCTTGAGTGGATGTGCGTGCGAAACGAGGCCGAGGCGCTGCTCACGGAGGCCTCGCTGATCAAGCAGTACAAGCCGCACTTCAACATCCTCATGCGCGACGACAAGCGTTACCTCGCGCTGCGTGCGGATCCCGATGACCCGTTCCCGCGCTTTGCCACGTGCCGCATCGTGCGCGACGACGGCGCGCTTTACTTCGGGCCGTTTCCGTCCGCCCCCGTCGTGCGCGCAGCGAAGGACTTTGTCGAGAAGCACTACGGACTGCGCGGCTGCGACGCGCTCGCGCCGGACGAGGAGACGCATCGACACTGCCATGCGGACGTCATCCGCTTCTGCACCGCGCCGTGCGAAGGTAAGATTACGGCTGCGGACTACCGGGCGCGGTTCGACGAGGCGTGCGCGTTCCTGCGCGGGGAGCGTCCTGCCGTCATCGCGGAGCTGGTGGAGTCGATGAAGGCCGCCGCCGCAGCGGAGGACTTCACGAAGGCCGCGCGTCTGCGCGATACCATCGGTGCGCTCAAGGAAATGACGAAGGCGCATTTCGTGCGGCGGCGTCCAGAGGAGACGCGCGAGGCGGCGAAACAGGGTCTCGCGGAACTCGCCGCCGCGCTGAAACTCGAGAAGCCGCCGCACGTCATCGAGTGCGCGGACATCTCCAACCTTTTTGGCACGCATTCCGTCGCGTCGCTTGTGGTGGCGGTGGACGGTCTTCCCGACCGCCGCTTCTACCGCCACTTCCGCATCGAGACGGTGGAGGGCGCGGACGATCCGCGTTCGATGGCCGAAGTCGTGCGCCGGCGCTACGGCCCGGAATCAACGCTCACGGCGAAATCGCCGAGAGCCGACCTCTTCATCTGCGACGGTGGCATCACGCAACTGCGCGCCGCGCGCGCGGCGTTTGCGGAAATCGGCGTGACGGACATCCCCGTCGTCGGTCTTGCGGAGCGCATGGAGATCATCGTCACGGACGACGAACGCGGCGACGTGTTCCTACCGCGCGACTCGCAGGGCCTCTTCGTGGCGACGCGTCTGCGCGACGAAGCGCACCGCTTCGCGATCACGTACCACCGCAGCCTGCGCGAGCGGACGATCCGCGAATCGGCGCTTGACGAGGTGCCCGGCATAGGCCCTGCGAAGAAGATCGCGCTGCTGCGCCGTTTCCATTCGATCTACGGCATCGCCCGCGCGACCGATGAGGAGATTGCTGCCGCCGCCGGCGTAGGTCCCGAAATCGCCGCCGCCGTGAAGCGCGCCGCCGGGCATACGGGAAAAAGCGCGGCGGCACAGGTGTCGGAGAAGGATGGCGGATGTCCGGAGATTCCGGAAAGTCCGGAAAATCCGGAAAGTCCGGAGGGTCCGGAAAGTCCGGAGGATCCGGACAATCCGGAAAATTGCCACTTGACGGCAAACAAAAAAAAATGCTAAATTATAAACCACTCGTCCGAGGAAGGTGGACTTCTTTGGGGGTGCCGGTTTACAGAAAAGGAGCATTATATGTCGTTCAAACTGTTGGAAATCGGGAGGGACGCGCTCCGTCGCGTCCGCATCGGGAGGGCCGCGCTTGTCGCGGCCACAGTCTGCGTAGCGACGGCGCCAACGCCGTCGTTCGCCCAGACGATTGACGGCGACCATACCATAAGTACCGATACGAAACTGACCGAAGACGTCACCGTCAACGGGCAGCTGATCCTCGACGGCGCGGCAGTCGACCTCAACGGCCACAAGCTCACGGTGAAGGGCGTGACAGGTCAGGGTGTCATTACCGACACCTTGAACGACCAGTACGCGCTCTATCAGGAACTGACATATCTTGAATCGACCACGGCGGGGAAGCAGTTCATCGATACCGGATACATCCACAGCACCAGATCGAACGTCCACATCAAGTTCCGGCATCCGTCCTATTCGACGGCTTATACGTGGTTCTCCTATTTCGGCGGCGGCGGGCGCGACCAGGCGTATTCGTTCGGCGGCTGGATCGTCTATACCGGCGGCAGATACTACCATTGGAAGTCGCTTGGAGGCGGCGAAGGGAGTTGGGTGGGTTCGAGCGCCAACACCGACTACCATCTCTTCATCAGGAAGAGTTCGGCGGCCGGCGACAGCGGCAACTGCTATGTCGCGAACGCAAGCAACAGCGGTTTGGTATCAGGAGTGGTAAAGGCGAGCGCGACGGAGTGGCCGACCGACGTCACGCCGGTGACGGCGTATCTCTTCGGACACCACAACCTCAACGGAACCTTGAACAGCGCCTATGTCGGTTCGCGCATCTATCTTTGCGAAATCAAGGACGGCGGCACCGCCGCCGCCAATCTGGTCCGCAACTTCATCCCGATGAAACGCCGCGCCGACGACAAGCCGGGCATGATGGACAAGGTGAACGACGTATTCTACACGAACGCGAACCCGGACAGCACGGCAGACTTCACGGCCGGTCCTGCGACGGCGACGACGCTCACCGCGACGGCCGCGGAAATCGCCGCCGCCGGAACGCTCGTCCTCGACATCGACGAGGGCGACAGCGTCAATCTTTCCTCGCTGAAGCTCTACGGCAAGGTGAAACTCGTGAAGACAGGCAAGGGAACGCTTGTGCAGGACGTCTCGGCGGACTGGGTGTGCGGAATTGAAGTGCAGGACGGGCGGCTCCAGACCACTGACGCGCTGGCCGCGTCGATAAAGACCGATCTTTCGATAAAGGCGGGAGCCACGGTGTCGATTGCATGTACGGGCGCGGCGAGCGCCACCATGCCGGCGGCGGTGTCGCTGGAGGCCGGTGCGAAACTGCTCTTCGACACAACCGCTTTCTCCGGCACCGGATTGGAGTTCTCGGTCGGCGGCATCACGTTCGGCGAGGGCGCGACTGCATCCGAATGTATTGCGACGGCGAACCCGCTTTACGGCGTGACGCTCGAAAGCTCGACATTGATACGGCTCGACCGCCTGACCGCACCGATTACCGCCGTGTGGACGGGCAATGGCACGGCGGGCGATTACGACGATTCCGCCAACTGGAATTGCTACAACAAACTCGGGGGCTTGCTCGACAATACGACGCTCCCCGATGCCGATACCGTCCTCATCCGTCTCGATGCCGACGCCGACTGGACGGCGAAGGGCGCGATCGCGCTCGGCACGGGCGTGACGCTCGACCTCAATGGCAACAGCCTGACGGCGACATCTATCACTGGCGCCGGCGTCGTCACCGACAGCTCCAACAACTACTACACGACGCTGAAGGACGCCTCGGGCAACTTTTATGTCCAGTTGGAGTATCTGGCGTCGGGAACGGCCACCGGTGATTACAACCACGGCATGGAATACATCGACACGGGCTACCAGCACAACACCAAGACGGTCGTCGATATGAAGGTGCAGATTCTCAAGACCACGACCGACTGGTACTGCTACTACGGCGCCCGCAAGAACAATCCGACGGACGCCCTCGGCGGCTGGATCAACAGAAACAACCACTACAAAGGCGTGACGGCAGACACCAGCACCAGTATCCCGTATCCGAAGAACGTGCCGTTCTTGGCGCACATGGAGTTTAGCGGGACGTGCACGTTCGGCAACGCGGAGGATTCTTCGACATATCTGACCTACACCTCCGGCGCGGGCGCATCTCCCGGCATCAACGACTTCATGTTCGGCATGAACAACGGCGGGGGTAGGTCGCACGGCATGAATGGGCGCATCTACTACTGCATCGTGAAGGAAAAGACGGACGAGGCTGGCGTTTATGATGTCAAGCGCGACTTTGTTGCGGCGAAACGCCTCTCGGACGGCGTTCTCGGTATGCTCGACAAGGAGAACGGGGTGTTCTACACGAACAATGGCAGCGGCGCGTTCATCGCCGGTCCTTATGCGACGAACGGCAGCGCGACGGGCGCGGGCGAACTGCACATCACCGTTCCGGCGGAATCGTCCGCCGCGCTCGGTTCGATGGCGAAGATCGTCGGCGGCATCAAGGTCGTGAAGGACGGTGCGGGCGCGATGACGCTTCCGGCGGATGGGCAGTATTTCGCCGGCGGCTTCGAAGTCGCGGGCGGAACGCTCTCCATGACGCAGACAGCGGCCTTCCTCGCCGGAACGCCGATCACCGCGACGGCGGGCGGAACCATCACCATCGCGGCGTCCGACGGCGCGTCCTACGCCAACAACTTCACGCTCGCGGGCGGCACGCTCAAGGTGCTTGCTTCCGGCACGGGCAATACCACGACGGCGGCTATCGCCGGAACGCTCGCGCTCGAAACCGGCGCGGCGGACGCGCAGCCGGTCGTCTCCATCGACATGACGGACTGCACCAGCGCGACGTTCCAGTTGAACACGACGGCGCTCAATGTTGGCTCCGGCGTGACTGCCGCTCCCGGCTTCGTCTCGCTCGCCGACACGACCGCATACGAGGCGAGCATCGTCGATGGCACGGCAATCAAGGTCGAGCATCTGACTTCGCCCGCGACGGCGGTGTGGACGGGCCTCGGCGAGGCTGGGAACTTCGACGATCCGGGCAACTGGAGCTGCTCGAACAAATACGGCGTCGCGCTCGCTAACACGCTTCCCGACAACACGACCCTAACGTTCCGCCTCGGCGCCGACGCCGATTGGACGGCGAAGGGCGCGATCGCGCTCGGCACGGGCGTGACGCTCGACCTCAACGGGCGGACGCTCGCCGTCTCGGATATTACGGGTAATGGCGTCGTCACCGACAGTTCCGCTCCCGGCAATTCCTCGCTCAAAGACGCCGCCGGCAATCTCTACGCCCAGCTGGAGTATCTGGAGTCGAGCACCAAATACAGCGGCAATACCTACAACTGGGGTTCGGCGTATATCGACACGGGTTACCAGCACAACGGCGGCACCGTTGTTGACATGAAAGTGCAGATAACCGGTTCGACTGGCGACTGGTATTCCTACTACGGGTCGCGCACCGGCGGCGGCGACAAAAACGCTTTCGGTGGATGGATTCACGGCGGGGCGCACTTCAAGGGAGTCGCGCAGGCGAACGAATGGGGCGGCACGTCCTACTCCCGCGACACGCCGTTCGAGGTACATATGCAGTTCAATGGCACCTGCACGTTCGGTACGTACAGTTATACGGTCAGCAGCGCGGGCGGCAGTTCCGGCCTCAACGACTATCTCTTTGCCCAGAACCAGTCCGGCAGCATACAGTGGATGACATGGGGGCGGATATTCTACTGCACCGTCCGCGAAGGGGAAACCGTCATGCGCGACTTTGTGGCGGCAAAGCGTCTCTCCGACGGCGTTCTCGGCATGTTCGATAAGGAGAATGGGGTGTTCTACACGAACAAGGGCAGCGGCTCCTTCGTCGCCGGGCCTCCAAAGGCGAGTGACGACAACAGCGGCGCGGGCGAACTACACATCACCGTGGCGGAGAATGCGACGCTTTCGCTTGCCAATACGGCGAAGATCGCCGGCAACGTGAAGATCGTGAAGGACGGCCTTGGCACGCTCGTTGCGCCCACAACGGGGCAATACTTTGTCGGCGGAATCGGCGTAACCGCGGGCACGCTCTCCATGGGCGGCGCGCTTGCCTACGGCGGCACGATCAATGCGGCAAACGGCACGACGGTTTCCGTGCCGAAGTCCGTCGGCTCTGCCGGAACGAGCGTGGTCAACATCGCCGGCGGCACGCTCGATGTCGCGAACTGCGGCACGAGCGTCGTCACTGGCACGGTGACGCTCGGCGGAAACGCTATCTCGGTTGCCGGATCGTTCGCGCCGGTCTCCGGCACGGCGGCGCATACCATCACGCTCGCCGAAGGCGCGACGCTCGACTTCACGCAGTGGACGGGCACGTTCCCTGTTGCCTATCCGACGCTGTCCTACGCCTCCGGCGCGAACATCACCTTGAAGCTCGAACCGGCGTCGACGGGCATTACGGACCTGGCGAAGTCGAAGGATGCGCAAACCATGAAGCCCAACGGCTATCTGCTCTCCTCGGTTCCCTCCGATGTCACGTTCAGCCCGGACGCCGCGACGGACGCCCGGTTCCGCGTCGTGCCGGACGAGAACGGCCTTCGCGTGTCGTTCAAGGCCGGCCTCGCCATAATCATTCTGTAAGGTTGGCGCAGGGATGAAGAAACGCGCAGTTGTCTTCGCGGCGGCGCTGGTCGTGGCGCTCGCCGCGACTGCGGCGGAGACGACAGCCGACGAGGCGAAGCTCGCCGTCGTCGGCTGGGAAAACGTCAAGGCCGCGCTCGACGGGGAGGTGACTGCTGCGCCTGAAAGCGTCGTCGAATATCCGGCGAAGGACGGCAAGGGCAAGTTCTACGTCGTGAAACTTGCCGGCGGCGGCTTCGTCGTCGTCTCCGGCGACACGGAGCTCGTTCCCGTGCTGGCCTATTCCAAGGAGGGTCAATGGGTTGACGACGTTGCGCAGAACCCGCTTCTGGCGATGCTGCCCATCGACGTGGCGGGGGCGATGCGGCGCGTTGAGGACAACGCGCCCTACCAGGGCGGTTCCGTCCGGCTCGCGGCGAGTGGTGGTGGAGCGACAGCAAGCGTACAACAGCAAGGCGGCAACGCGGCGAAGTGGGCGAAGCTGCTTGCGGCGGCGAAGTCCGGCGGCGGCCTTCGCCTAAGCGCGGGACGGCTCTCGTCCGTAACCGATCTGCGCGTCCCCGCGCTGCTGAAAACGGCCTGGAACCAGAGCGGCAACGGCGAAAACCTCTACACGCCCAACAACTGGGTCTGCGGATGCGTGGCGACCGCCGGAGCGCAGGTGATGTTCTACCACAAGTGGCCGCGAAACACCGAGGCGCTGACTCCGTATACGGCTCTCAGCGGCAGCGTCGGCAGCGACGGCGACTGGACGCTGGCCACGGACGGATCGGGCGGATGGAGGAGTTCCTCGGATGCGGAATACACGCCGTGGAATCCGGCGTTCGGCGGACCTTACGACTGGGATGCGATGGCGGGCGGCAACGCGACAGCGAAGAAACAGGCGATCGGGCGGCTGACGCGCGACGTAGGGCTGGCGTCGAAAATGGGATACAAATCCAGCGGCAGCGGGGCGCACGAGCTCTTTCTTTTCCGTGCCTTGAGGTCGCAATTCGGCTATGTCGCCGCCAATCTGATATACGACGCGCAAAGCGACGAAACCGCCGCCCGCAGCTGGAAGCGGGCATTCCTCTCCAACCTCGACGCGCGTCTGCCGGTGTTCCTTTCCGTTCCCGGTCATGCAATTGTCGCCGACGGCTACGGCTATCAGGACGGTACGCTCTACGTCCACTTCAACTTGGGCTGGGGCGGTTATTGCAACGCCTGGTACGCCCCGCCGGACTTGACGTCTGCGCTTTCTTCCTTCAATTCCATCAGCGCGTTCGTTTACAATATCAATCCGCATGGCGTGTGGAATCGCGCAATTGTCAGCGGACGCCTTCTCGCCGCGTCCGGCTCGCCGATTGGCGACGGCAGCGTCGTGACCGCGAAGGACACGTCTTCCGGCGATACGTATTCGACGCAGACGACGAACGGCATCTACGCGCTTAGTCTGCCGGCGGGAACGTATGCGATCGGCGCGGAGGACTGCGCGGGTCTTGCCGTCGCGACGAACCTGACGGTTACGGCGTGCGTGGACACGCAACACTTTTCCAGTGGTGCCTATACACCCGGAAGCGGTTCCGTTGCCAACATACACGGCGTCGAACTCCAGTACGAGACGATTGCAACGCCGGTGATTTCGGCGGTGACGGAAAACGGCGTGTTCTACGGCGAAACGCTCACGGTCGCCATCTCCTGCAGCGACCCCGGCGCGGAAATCCGCTACACCCTCGACGGAACGGACCCGACGGCCTCGAGTACGCTCTACGAAGGGCCGTTCGAGCTGTCGGCGTCCGCCACGGTCAAGGCGCGCGTGATTGTCGGCGGAATTTCCGGCGGCGTGGTCGCGTCGGCGGACTACGTGCGCGGGTTGTACTGGGGCGGCAAGTACGCGGACACCCGCGCCAGCCGCGCCGCGCACTGGGTGGAGGAGAGCGCCACGACGCACAACGCCACCGGCGCATGGTCGCAGGGGGAGGACTTCGATTTCGATGGCTTCATGCATCTGCACGACTTCTGCCTATTCGAGGCGGCGGCGCCGTCGAAGGGGCCCAAGGTGGAAATTCGCTCGAAGGCGACGGCTGAGTTTTCCTGTCCGCCGCAGCCGCTCGGCATTGAGGACGTCGCGCGCGCCGCCGTCAGGATCTGCGGCGAGAACGGCGTCAACTATTTCCAGGCGCTCACGCGCGTCGATGGAAGCCCGGCGTGGGTCGATCTCGTCGGAAAGACGCCGCAGACCGGCGTGGAATACGAATACAAGATTCTCCTGAACACCTCTTCGCAGACCTGGACGGCGTGGGTGGTCGAGGAGGGCGTCGAAACGCAGCTGCGCGGCGCGGCCGGCAGCGCGTTTGAAGGCGGCGTGTTCCCCTACGCCAACAGCATTTCAGGTGCCGTCAAACGCCTCGCCGTAACCGGCGAGGCGACGCTCAGGAGCCTCGAAGGCTCATACGCGCCGCGCAAGGGTGCCCTCATCCTCGTTGAGTAGGTTATTGCCGCGGTGGTGGGCCATCGCCGCGAATCTTGCCGAGGTTTTAGGCGAAAATTCCGCTTGCCCGCGTGGCCGTTTTCGTCTAAAATTCACGGCGTTGATTTTTCAATGCCAAAAGGAGAACCAAAATGAGGATGAAATTGGCGTCGGCGCTGGCGCTGACGGGAACGGTTGTCGTCGCGGGCTGCTGCCTGTGCGGCGATGGATCCGCAAAGAAGTGCGGATGCGAAACAAAGGCCACGCTGGCGGCACAGACGGCGGAGGGCGCAAGGACCGTCGGCTTGACGACCGACCAGCTCGTCTCGCCCGCGAACATCGGCGCGGCACCGGTGTTCAGCTGGTACATGGAATCTGCACGCAAGGGCGCGGCGCAGACCGCCTACCGTCTGAAGCTCTTCGAGGGTCTCTCCGGCAAGAATCCGGTGTGGGACTCCGGCGAGATCGCGTGCGGGAAGTCCGTGGCCGTGAAGTACGGCGGCCCCGCGCTCAAGGGCGCGCAGAAGTACGTGTGGACTGTTGAGGTGAAGGACGAGCGGGGTGCGTGGCTCAAACCCGCGAAAGGGTTCTTCGAGACGGGTCTCTTCAAGAAGGAGGACTGGGACGGCGCCGCGTGGATCTCCGCCGCCGACGCGAAGGTGCGTTCGCGCGGCAGGCATGGTGACGAATACGGCACGGCCTGCTTCGTGAAGGCGATCCCGAACGGCAAGGACGTGAAGGAGGCCTACTGGACGGTGGCCGGACTCGGCGCGTTCGAGGCGTACGTGAACGGCGAGCCCGTCTCGCGCAAGGGCTGCAAGGCCATCAAGGGCGCGCTCGTCTCCGACTTCCTCAAGCCCGGCTTCACGCACAACGGCAAGACGAAGTACGCGTTCACCTACGACGTGACGCACCTGATGAAGACCGGCAAGGCCGACGCCAACACGTTCGCCGCGCAGGTCTCGGTCGGCTGGTGGCGCGACAAGATCGTCAACTTCTTCGGAAAGAAGTCCGCTTTCCGCGCGCAGCTCATCCTGCGCTACGCGGACGGCACGGAAAAGCGCGTCGGCACGGACACGACGTGGCTCTCCGCCACGACGGGCCCCGTGGTCCGCGCGGCGATCTTCTGGGGCGAAGACTACGACGCGCGCGTCAAGACCGATTGGATGACGGGCAAGGCCTGCGACAAGTTCAAGCCCTCGGAAGTAAACACCGAGTTCAAGGGCGAGCTCTTCCCGATGACGGGCGCGCCCGTGCGCCTCAGGTCCGACCTCGCCATCGCGCCCGTCGAGATGTACGTGTGGAAGGGCGTCGAGGGCGCGAAGGACGACGCGTTCGGCAAGGTGAAGAAGCTCCGCTCCTACAAGGACGGTGACGCCATCGTGGTTGACAAGGACGAGACGCTCGTCGTGGACTTCGGGCAGAACGCCGCCGCGGTTCCGTGCTTCGCCTTCGCCGCCGCCGAGGGCGTGACGCTCATGATGCGCCCCTCCGAGATGCTCAACGACGGCAACGGCGCGAAGAAGCGCGGCTGCGACGGTCCCGAAGGCTCGGGCTACTTCAGAAACTACCGCGCCGCGCGCACGACGGTCAGCTACACGTTCGCGGGCGCGGGCGAGGAGAAGTACCGCCCCACGTTCACCTTCCTCGGCTACCGCTACGCGTCCATCACCGCGACGGGCAAGGTGACGATCAAGAAGATCCGCTCCATCCCCGTCACGTCCATTCCGAAGTGGAGCGAGACGGGCTGCCTCGAGACGGGCGTCGCGGACGTCAACAAGCTCGTCTCAAACGTTAAGTGGGGGCAGTACTCCAACTACCTTTCCGTGCCGACGGACTGTCCGCAGCGCAACGAGCGCCTGGGCTGGACGGCCGACACGCAGGTATTCGCCGAGGCCGCGTCCTACAACGCCAACGTCTACGGCTTCTTCATGAAGTGGATGCGCGACATGCGCGACACGCAGCACGGCGACGGCTCCTACACGGGCGTCGCGCCTCTCGCGCAGTACGGCAGCGAGCGCGGACACCAGCTCGGCTGGGCCGACGCCGGCATCATCGTGCCGTACACCATGTGGAAGCAGTTCGGCGATGCGCGCGTGGTCGAGGAGAACTGGGAGTCGATGACGCGCTACATGAAGCTCCTCGAGGAGATGAAGTACACCTCCCCGCAGGCGAGGGGGCACCAGTGGGCCGACTGGCTCTCCTACGAGAAGCTCGAGACCTGTGGCGGAGGTGCCTGGGAGCGGGGGCCGAACGGCAAGCGCCGTCCGAAGGCCGATGCGCTGACGTACTGGCAGTACCTCGGCTGCAGCTACTGGCTGTGGGATGCGCGCATGATGGCCACGATGGCCGACGCGATCGGCAAGAAGGAAGACGCGGCCGCATACCGCGCGATGTCCGACCGCGCGCTCAAGTTCCTCCGCGAGAAATTCGTGGACGCCAAGGACGGCATGCTCCTGCCCGTGTTCCGCGACATGCAGACGCCCGCGCTCTTCGCGCTCAAGCTCGGTCTCCTCGAGAAACCCGAAGCCATCGCGCAGACGAAGGCCGCCCTTCTCAAGAACTTCAAGGACCATGGTAACTGCCTCCAGACCGGCTTCCTCGGCACGTCCATCCTGATGGACACCCTCACCTACGACGTGGGTGCGCCGGACATGGCCTACACGCTCCTCCTCCAGCACAAGAACCCCTCGTGGCTCTACTCCGTCGACCAGGGCGCAACGACCATCTGGGAGCGCTGGAACTCCTACACGAAGAAGGACGGCTTCGGCTCCGCCGGCATGAACTCCTTCAACCACTACGCCTACGGCGCGGTGCTTGCGTGGATGTACGGCACGATGGCCGGCATCCAGGAGGACGTCGCCTGCCCCGGTTTCAAGCACATTATCCTCGCGCCGATGCCCGACAAGCGCATGGGATACGTGAAGGCCTGTTTCCGGTCGCCCTACGGTCCGATCACGAGCGCGTGGAACTACGATCAGGCGGGCAAGTGGACATGGACCTTCACGATTCCCGCGAACACGACGGCGACGGTGAAGATCCCCGGCGGCGAGACGAAGGAGTACGTCGCCGGCACGTACACGGTTACGAAGTGACGTACGCATGAAGGCGTGGATCCAGCGTGTGGCGCGCGCGTCGGTGACGATCGACGGCGCGCGCGTGGCCGAGATCGGGCGAGGGTATCTCGTCCTGCTCGGCGTCACGCATACCGACACGGAGGCGGAGGCGGACAAGATCGCCTCCCGCCTTCCGGTTCTGCGCCTCTTCACGGACGCGAACGACCAGATGAACCTGTCCCTTGAGGACGTGGGCGGATCCATCATCGTCGTCTCGCAGTTCACGCTCTATGCGGACACGGCGCACGGGCGGCGTCCGGGCTTTTCCAACGCCGCCCGTCCCGAAAAGGCGGAGCCGCTGTACGAACGTGTCGTTGCGCAGCTGCGCGCGCAGCTCGGCGCGGACCGCGTGGGCACGGGACGCTTCGGCGCGGACATGAAGGTGGAGCTCGTCAATGACGGACCCGTGAGCGTGGAACTGCGCGCGGATGCGGCGGGGTGAGTGCAATGCCGGGCGTCGGGTTCAATCTTTCGCAGTCGCTCAAGCAGCAGCAGACGCTGGCGCCGCAGATGCGCCAGGGTCTGAAGATGCTGCAGATGACGTCGCTTGAACTCCGCGCCGAACTCCAGCACGAGATGGAGGTGAATCCGGTCATCGAAGACGTGACGAGCCGGATTGAACGGCAGATGTCGTCCGAACTGCCCGAAGCCCATTCCTACGGCGAGGTGACGGAAAAGCCCCTTGACTTCGGAACCGGCGAGAACATGGCGAGTGCGATGGGCACGGACACGACCGACGACGGGTACCGCGACTATTTCCTCGGCAACATGGAAAGCGCCTCCGGCGACGAGGAGGCGCAGTCCCGCCGCGACCATCTCTTCGACTCGATGGTGAAGACGGAAACGCTCCAGCAGCACCTCATGGCGCAGATCGGATTGTCCGACATCCCGCAGGAGGATCGCGACCTTGCGGGCATCCTCGTCGAGAACGTCGACGACGACGGCTATTTCCGCGGGTCGATTCCGGATATCATGATGGTGACGAAGGCGGACATGCCGAAGATCGAAAGCGTGCTCGCCCAAATCCGCTCGTTCGATCCGCTCGGGTGCGGGGCGCGCAACCTGCGTGAGTGCTGGCTCGCGCAGATGGAGAAGCTCGACGACTCGCCGTGGGAAGATGAAATCCGCTCGGCGCTTGAAAACCATTTCGACGACCTTGTTGCACGCCGCGTGCCGACGCTCTGCGCCGCGCTGCACATTACGGCCGAGGAATATCCGCGCATGTTGAAGGAGCTGGCCAAGCTCGATCCCATGCCGGGGCGGGCGTTTGCCGCGCGGGCGAACAGCGGGAAGTTCGTCGCGCAGGGACACGGCTACGTGCAGCGCGTCAAGCCGGGAGAATACGTGAAGCCGGAGGTCTTTGCCTACCAGGACAAAGACGGGGAATGGCTGGTGCGCGTGGACGGACGCGACTTGCCGGAGATCCACATCTCGCAACGATACCAGAAGATGCTGGCCGATCCATCCGTCACCGCCGAGGTGAAGTCGTACATCCGCGAACGCATCCGTGCGGCGGAGGTTCTGCGTGAGAGCGTGAAGAAGCGCCAGCAGACGATCCACGACATCGCGCAGGCGATTGTCGACGCGCAGCCGGATTTCTTCAAGCGGGGCATGGGCGCGCTCAAGCCGCTCACGATGCAGCAGGTCGCCGAACAGGTTGGCGTGGTGGGCACCACCGTATCGCGGACGGTGCGGGACAAATACATGTCCACGCCGTTCGGCGTCATTGAACTGCGGAAGTTCTTCACGTCCGGCGGCGCGAAGACGGAGGACGGCGAGACGATGTCGAACGCCTCGATCAAGGAACGAATCAAGGCGATCATCGATACGGAAAATACGACCAATCCGTATTCCGACGACCAGATCACGGAAATCCTGAAGGCGGAGGGTGTGAACATCTCCCGCCGCACGGTCGCAAAATACCGCATGGCGATGAAGATTCCCGGCAAGGCCGACCGCGCCGCCTTCCATTGATTCGAACTGCTGTATGACACCTGAAACCTCCACGACGCTTTTGCGAGACATTTCTGCGGACGCCGACAATGCCCGCTGGCCGGAGTTCGTGTCGCGATACCGTCCGATGATGCAGGATTACCTCAAGGTGCATTTCCCGACCGTCGATGCCGATGACATCGTGCAAGAGACGCTGATTGCGCTTTCACGGGCGCTTCCCCGTTATCGCTATGCCCCCGACGCGACAGGGCATTTCAGGAACTATCTGACCGGAATCCTCCGCAATAAGGCGTTGAAGCGCTGCGAGCATGATGCGAAGGATCGAAGACTGCATACGGAATTGCGTAAACTGGCAGTTCCAGAACGCCTTGATGTGCCGGATGCCGATCCCACTACATGGCGCACGGCGCTTCTTGAAATCGCGACACGCCAGCTTCTGAAAGACGAAATGATATCCGATAAGTCCAAGCAGATCTTTCAGCGGTTGACGGTGGACGGCCACTCTCCGGAAGATGTCGCCGCCGCCTACGGAACGAGTCGGAACAACGTTGACAAGGTGAAGAGCCGCATGATCGCGAAACTGCGCGAAATCATGCGCGCATTGGAGAATGTCGCCGATGTCGGATATCCCGGATAGCGAGATAGAGGGATTTCTCCGCGCGCATGGACCGTTCGAGAAGCCGCCGATTCTTTCATGCGGCGAACGGGTCGGAGATTGGACGATACGGGCGTTTCTCGGACGCGGCGGAAGTGCGGAGGTGTTCCGCGCCGAGAATGTCGTGACTGGAATCGTCGGTGCGCTGAAGGTGCTGTACCGCACGGACGACCGATCGCGCGAACGGTTTAGGCGGGAGGCGCGGATCATCGCGGAAACAAGGAGCGCGGCGTTTCCGCTGTTCTATGGCGCGGGGGAGTGCGACGGGCGTTTTTACATCGCAGAGGAGCTACTCGAACCGATTGCACTTCCTGCTGACGATGCGGCTGTCGCCAGATACATCCTTGGTGTCGCTGCCGGCGTAGAGGCGCTGCACCGGCGAGGATTTGTCCATCGCGATCTGAAACCGGGAAATGTGCTGATGCGGCCTGCGACAGGCGAAAGCGTCCTAATCGACATGGGACTCGCGAAGGGAGGCGAGGATGCGCCGCAGATCCATGGTGAACCGTTGTCCGTTGTTGACGGACATGCCGTTGGTGTCGGGACGCCGGGATTCTCGGCACCGGAACAATTCACCGGCGGCAAGGTCAGCGCGGCGACGGACATCCACGCGCTTGGGGTTTTGGTGGATGCGTGTTTCAAGGGGAAGCCGCCGAAGGCATGGGCAGACATCATCCGCCGCTCGACGAGTTCCATACCTGGGCAACGCTATGCCAGTGTCGCTGAGTTTGTACGAGCGGTTCGCCGCCGTCACGCCACACGCCACTGGATCGCAGCAATTGCCGTCGTGCTGTTCATCGCGGGTACGTTTGTTGTCCTTTATTCACATCTGGATAAAAAGCAAGAACGCCCTAAAACGCTTCCGGCAGAAGTCGCCGTCTCAGACAGCACAGAGTCCAGCTCTACCAACTCCGTCTTGTCCGACAACACAGTGGTCAGTACTACCAACTCCGTATTGTCTGACAGCACTATGACCAGTCCTACTAACACAGTCGCTTCAGACAGTCACGTGGACAATACCACAAATTCAGTCGTGCCGGAAATACACGTGGTCAGTCCTGCAATTCCCACAAACGCCGTAATCCCTGAAACCCCAGTGTCCCGACCTGCAGAAGAGAAGGCGGATGCCATACTTGAGACAATATACGACAAGTACTATGGTGGGCGGGAAAAAATACAACTTGGTTCCGTCACCAACGTGAAGGTAAGGGCTAATGACCTTCTTTCACTGGGGAAAACGACATACGAGCGTGGTCTTTTCGTTACGCGTATCTCATTGAAGGGAAAAGACATTTCGCTTCCAGGTGAGATCAAACTGACGGGGAACCGCAGAATTGAAATCAGCGGGTATGGCCGCCTGACGGCATCCATTTCGGGTCCGCGCGGCGTCTGGCTGGAACTGAGTGAACAGGCGACACTCATCAATCTTACGACAACGCCCTATCCTGAATCAGGCATGAAATACGTCCTCAAAGGCCCCTGCTATTTGAACTTCAAGAACCTTGACGAGCCATCTGATGGCATCAAGAACATCTGGGTTGACAGATTCGACAAAACGGGCGATCCGTCGTTTCGTTTTCGCGGCACCGATTCCTACGAGGAAGTGCGAAGGGAAGATAAAGAGGCCGCCCTGGAAGTTATGCGCAAGGGCATGATGCCGTCTTATTAGGCGCATTTTGATTTCTGCATGTCAGATTTCATCGCTGTGGGGAAATATCCCTATAGAGGAAAAATCGTATATGCAGAAGTTTTGTCCGTCACAAACCGATATGGTTTGGTATAATGTGCGCGTCCCGCACATGTGGGATGCATTGATCTTTGACATCGGCCCGGTAACGAGAGATGAAAGAAGGCTGGAATTCTCGTTGCCGAGCCATCGGCCCGAAGCCACGGGAGGGCCGCGCTTGTCGCGGCCGAATGGTAGGGCGGTCGCCCCGCGACCGCCGCAACCCAAGGCAACGGGCAAACGCAACAGCGTATTGGGTTTCGTGGTAAAGCCGCTAACTTTCCACAACGAAAGACCGAATACGATGGTGCGTCGCGTGGCATCCACGCGGCGTGCCTTCTATCTTGTTTTTCGTTCAGGTTCTTAGCGGCACCTACCACGAAATGGGAATTCGAGGGTGCGCCGCTTTCTTTTCTTCCGCGTCATAGCGGCGGCATCCGGTTCGGTAGACGTGGAATGAGAACTTGAAAGGAGCAAATTTTATGATGTGGCATATTGTCTG
Source organism: uncultured bacterium (assembly GCA_902779075.1). The sequence continues at coordinate 23,593 of CACZAK010000015.1, forward strand.
TTTGAATCCAGAACTGAAAGTGTCGGTCAATGAGTTTCCATTCCATGTGGGAAGAGTTGCAGGCCCCACGTCAAATTGTGCGATAATTGAAGATCCTGTCATTTCGCAGCGCCAGTTCTTATTGGAAAGACGCCTGAGTGGAATATGGTATGTCAATCAAAGCGAAACGAATCCTGCGTCAATTGACGGTCAGATCGTAAACCAGCAGAAGTTGATGCCAGACAGCGCACATGTTTTGCAAATAGGCGACATTGTCATAGCAATCGGCACCAATGACACAGCTGTGTATGAAGCGGCCGTGGCACACTCGCAGGAACTTTTTTATGTAACGCATGATGAAAGGGAAATTGGCCCTCTTACAAGTGAGCAGTTGGTAGAGGGCTGCGAGAAGGGATATTTTCAGCCAACAACAACCGTGCGATCTACATACCAGCCGGGCAGTCAATTCCAGATGTCTGATTTCATCGACTTCACGCAAGACGCTCAGCGACCGCCAGAACCAGCTTCTCCACATGAACGTGTTGTAACATCCGAAGAAATCTTGCCCGAATTAGGGGAGAGTTTCAAATGCCCTTATTGTCGTACGGTGTCAAATCTCGCCGATGTACTTTCGGTATCTGTTTCTCCTGGATTGTTGGGCGATCCTGTACTTGGCGATGGCGAACAAAGTCGTTTCCTGCCGACACAATTCAACGGTAACGGCCTAGCGTTGGACCGAGAGGGCGGAGTTTGTACCGAAATAGCGTGTCCGAGATGTCACATGTCATTACCGCGTGCCTTGCTTGAAACACCACAGTCAGTCATGTCTGTGATTGGTGCGGCAGGCGCCGGGAAATCCGTTTTCCTTGCAAGTTGCGTGTGGAATTGCAGGCAGCAGCTCTTACGGCGATTCAAGCTATTCTTCACGGATCTTGCGCCAGCGTGGAACGCATGGATACGCGCTTACGAGGAACGATTGTTTTTCCAACAGGACAATCATGCTCTCCAGCAGATCGAAAAAACCGATCTTCAGGGGTCGAACGTAAGCCGCAGCATCCTGCTTGATGGCGATAACGTGCTCGTTCCAATGCCATGTTTCTTCAAGGTGGCGCAGAAAAAGAGTACAGAAGAACTCCGAAGTTTCGTGTTGTACGATTGTGCCGGAGAACACTTCCGTCCCGGTGCGGATGTCCATTCTTCTCTTGTTACGTTGAATATGCTTGGGGCGGACGTGCTGTTTTTCCTGTTCGATCCATCCGCAGATCCCCGCTTTCATCCTTTTCTCGACCTTGGCACGGGCACGGCCGGCAACTATGCGCAAATGCAGGACGTCCTGCTTTCCGAAGTTGCGGCGAAAATCGCCAAATACTATGGCAATAACGCTGAACGCAAGTTGCATCGTCCTCTCTTGTTCGGAATATCGAAGTGCGATCTACTGCGAAAGCATCTACCGCTTGACGCTGAACCCTACAAGGAAACAGAAGGTGGAGGCTTCGCACTTGACGTCGCCGCATTGCACAAGATATCTGACACGACAGAGCGTTTCCTTGAAGACATTGCACCAGAGGTTACGGCCACGGCGCATGACATTTCCGAAGACGTCTGGTTCCTACCTGTCAGCGCGCTGGGACACAATCCAATGCGAGAGGGCGTCCGTCCCTGCGACATCAAGCCCGTTTGGGTGGAATTACCCATTGTGTTCACTTTGGCGAAACAGGGGCTTGTCCCGACTGTCAACGGCACGATTTAGAAAGGGAACTGTCCATGTACGAACTTGTAAACACCTCAATTCCCAATGGCCTTCTGCCTGGAACGCACGGCTTCTCGACTGTCGCCATGACGAAGGGGCTACCCGATTCGCTGCGGATTCGTCTTGAAACGCTCTGTGCCTACCGCCACCGGACAAATGCACACGATGCGACGTATGAACGCGAGAATCCTGTTAATTGGTTTCATGTGATCCTGCCGCAGGGCGTCCATGCTGTCGGGTGCGTCGCCCCAGCCGATTTCGATTACACGGGACGCACAAATCGCCTAGCGAGGATATGTGCCTTGGGCAAGGACGAGATGCCGTCAGTCGGGGGTGTGGCAGTCCTGAAGAATGTCCGTGACAGATTCCGCGAACCATGGTCTGGAGAAGCCAGATGGCTTGACGCTGATACAACCATGGCGAAAGTGCTGCAATCCATTTGTCCAGCACAGGACACATCCGCCCCGGCGTGGCGCAAGATGTTTGGCGATGCGGACGGACTTCGTTGGGCCAAGCAGTTCACCGCGCTCCTGGCATCAAACATGTCATCAGGATCGAAGTCGATCTTTTTCAAGACATCTATGGACTGTGACGCCGATGGAACGGTGCTGTTAGACTTGTTCGCCGATTTAATCGCAATGCTTCCACCGGGCATGAAAGAAGCTGTCTCGTTCGCGACTTATCCTGATGCCTTTCCCAACGGGACCCCCTGCCATCTTCGCGGCGTGTACGATTCCGATAGGACATTTGAAACGGTGGCGGCGACATCGCCATGGATTGACTGTACGGCAAAGAAAGTGTGCAATGAAAACAAACTGCCGCCGCTGGAGGTTCAACCTATAGGGGGGAAAGTGACGCAAATGCGCATGTTACCCAGACCTGCGCTGAAACCTTCGGTTACACCCAAATGGCAGGGGAGAACGATTGATAATACGCCCAACGGAATTCGCTCTCGCTTGCCCTATCTTCCTTCACCTGAAACAGGAACAAAAAAGTTCCTCTTTGGTATCATTGCAACGGTTGTTACGCTTGTGATCGTAGCGGTCGTTGCAGTTGCGATGTGGGTACGCCGCGATGTTCCATCAGAAATAAGCGCTGAAAATTCAAGTGATGTCGGCACTAACACGGATAAAGACATAGAACAGATTAAACCGTTATCGACGGAGCCGCTAGAGCCGACTGCTAAAGAGACCAAGTTCAAGAGCAAATCTGCTACCAACGCCGTGGTACGGGCACGTCCGGTCAAGATAGCCACAAAAGACAAGGCAGAACAAGCGAAGGCAAAAAAGAATAAAGCAGAAGAACAGCGCCGGAAAGAGATTGCCGTGCGCAAGGCCCGCGAAAATGCAGTAGCATTTACAAATGCCACGACAATCCAGTTTGGGATATTTAAACTGAAACCGGAAACAGTAGACGATAAGTTCAAAGGTAAATTTATAGTGTTCTATTATCGTGACGGTACTATGCTGACAAATGGTGTAGCCAGGTACGATGCTGTGAATAATCCTTTGTCCGGGAAAGTAGCAAACTATAAGCTAATGTTAGGTAACGAAGAGTTTAAGGAATCCCGTTTGAGGGAGTCCCCGTGCCGTGTATGGTATGGCGACGGTGTTGCATGGTACGAGTTTCAGAGTGGGAAAAAGGCGAACTGGTTTGAAAACGCAGATTCCGCCGATCTGCGCAGGATGTGTTTCGGGGATTGTCAGGAGATGTATGACACGTGGAAGCGCCATAAAGGGATAAAGTACAAAATAACCGTATGGGAAAGCGGTCGGGAAACCGCGGAATGGCAATGGTGCGAAAATGTTTTTATAAACTCTCATGCAATAGACCTTCTCTACAGAAATGAGTTCAAGGAACAAGAAGATGCGATAACAGCGATCAATGATCAGATTAAACGTATTGACGATCAAATTAAGAAGATCGATAATGTCGACAAGAAGAAGAAAGACGAGGATCAAAAAAAGAAAAGACAGGAACTCGAAGGGGAGTTGAAGGAGGCGAAGAAAAAACTCGGTAACGAAAAAAAGAAGTTGCAGGACAAGAAAGAGGATCCGAAGAAAAAGAAACGTATCAAGGAAATGGAATTTGAAGTTCAGGTAGAAGTGCCTACAAAGGAGGCGTCGTGATGGATTCAGAGGTAGAATCTCTTCTGCGGACATACCGTAAGGCCGTGCGGACAAGCGACGGCATGGGCGCGGTGGCGGCTTTGCGGAAGTTGGTGGAAATCGACAAATCGCGCGACTGGACACCCGATCTGGTGTCTGCGGAACGTTTCGCCCAACGACGGCTTCTTGAAAAGTTCAAGGCCGAGCAGAGCGCGGGACACATCGATGCGAGCGAACGCACCGCGCGGGAACTGACCGATACGGCATGGCGTGAAGTCCCTACGGGACACGACATGGACGACGTGCGTAAATTTGTCGCCGTCCAGACTGCCAAGAGGCACGAGACGGAGGGGCGTGAACACATGATGGTGCTTCGCCGATGCCATGATGAATGGAATCGTGCATTGGCGCTTGCTACTTTGAAGGAAATAGACCGCCTGACGGCAGAAGGATGGAATATGCCGCAGGACGGTAGGCAACTTGCAGATGACTGCCGACGCCGTTGCGAAGAGGAGATAACGGCGGAGGAAAGGGAAAAGAAATGGCATGAACTGTGCGAGCGGCTGCACGGTGCAATCCAGCGAGAAGAAATTGCGGCAATTCGGCAGATTCTTGCCGAACCCGAGTTCCTTGACCGTGAACCGGATCCGGAACTTATTCGAGCAGCCCAACTGGCCGTCCGGCATGACGAGGATGTGAAACGGCGGAAAATGCTTCTGGTTGCCGGGGTGTCTCTCTGTGTGCTACTTGCAGTAATCGGATTGTCTGGGCTGTGGCTCAAGCGACGGAATTTCGATGAAAGGTGCGAGAAGGAGGCCGTCCGCCTCGCGGAACTCGAAAAAGGTGCTCATGCCATCGAGCGCATGGGGAATGCGCTGCGGGCACTCGAATCTGAGGGGACTGAAATACTTGACGATCCGCGCGTCGGCATTTTCAAGGAGCGGCTTCAAACGCTTGTGGAGAAAAACGAGACACGTACCAACGAAATTGCGTCGGTGCTGGCGGCATTGCGAGACATGCAGTCTGGCGGATGGACGTCTGACGCGGAGTCTGTCAACGACAGGCTGAATCGCGCAAAAGCGTTGCTGACAGAGGAGGACATCAATCAGTCAGCCGAATGGCGGATGCTCAAGAAGTCATGGAACGACCATGTTGCAAGTGAAGAGGAAGCGTTTCGGTCTGCGGGGAACAATCTGGGCGAACGGATAATCACGGCTGTGCAGTTGGTGACAACACGTCTTTCAGAGGAAGTCCACGGCCAAACGGACGACTGCGGTGCCGATAAATGCCGTTCAGCCATTGAGTCTTGGCGCGCGAAGTATGCGACGACCGTGCCGGACATGGACGGAAAAATCGCATCTGCTGAGAAGAAAATGGAGGCTGCAGTGCAGATGCAGAAACATCTGCATGCAGCCATCGCGAGGCTGAACGGTGCGGCTACGGCAGCAGATATGATTGCCGCCAGGCAAGTTCTGACGGAGAACTATGCAGACTTTGTGGCGGTCAAGAACTTGGAACCTCTTCCGATGACGGTGGTTGATGTTCAGAACGTGCTCGATGGATCGACAGCGGAACAAAAAGCGTTCGACTCTATTTTCAAGGGCAGTATTGATGACACTAAGTTCAAGACGTTCATCGAACAAAAGGTTCGCGTGATCGCGAACATTCCCGTGTTCTACTCGTTGTATGGACTGTCTCGCCGAGGCGACAGGGCGGGAGAACTCTTTGCCGTTGCAACAGGCAAACCGACAATAAAGGAAACAGTCAAGGGGCGTGTGGAAACTCGAATTGAAGGTAATCTGCTTGACTTTGGCAAGCGGATGAAGGTGGAGGAGATGTGGCGCAAGCATGGATGCTCTGTTGACCCCCTGCCGTTAACGGACGAGATGCGTGAAGTCGTGGAAATAGCGGAACGCACAGACATGACTCCAGGGCAATTTGAGCAGGAGCTGTTGCGGCTCATTGATGGACATCTGAATGTCGCGCATGAAAAGGACTTCGTCAAAATATCCGAACGGGCGAAGAACTTCACTTCATTGACGCTCGGTTGGTATCCGTCCTATTGTCGCATACAGATGTTGGATCTCTATTCCCGATGGCTTTGCGATGACATGAAACTTATCCCCGTCACTTTCGAGTTGTTTAAATGGCGTCCGAAGGTGGCCACGCTTGCAGCGCCGATCAAAATTGAGGGGATACAGGATGAACTGTCATGGGTATGTCGATGGAATGCGCGCGTGCGGCAGCGCGATGTCGAGTGCGCCTATCTGTTGGCGCAGATTCCGAAAAACTGGACGACGAACTACAAGGAGATTCGGTCGGAAATGCGAGATTTGCGTTCAGTCGGGAGGTGGCACGTTCGGACGGCGGGTATCATCCATTTTGATCCCGCAAGTCCAAACTACGAAAATGATCCATCTGTCGTCGTGCCAGTCGTGTTCACGTCCGTTTCATGCGACCATCCATTGTACGTGTTGCGGGTAGGCAACGGCAAGACCTCTTTGAAACGGGCGTTTGTGCCGCACGAAGGAAGTTGGGCAAGAACAGCGGATATGGGGCATGACTATATCCCCGGTGAACCGCTTTTCCATGTAGTTGAAAATGACAAGCCGCTAGATCCGGAGGCGCAGGTAGCCGCTTTGTCTCAAAAATTGAAGACATCGACGGCACGTCGTTTCTTAGATGACATCCCGTTCTTTTCGCCAAAGACTGATTTCAAGAACGCACCAAGGAAAAAAGGAGATGACAAAGATGACAATGTTGAGAAATGATGAGGCCAAAAAGCCGCTGGACTGGCATTCAAGTGACATCGAACGAAGACTTGGATTCTCAGGCAGCAAATACACAGACGTCAACACATGGCTGGCGATCATACTGTCTGCGCTCATCACGGGTGGGCTATTCGCCGCGCTGTGTAACGCCTCGTCGGCCATTCGACGGCATCCGGCTGTTGCGATTCTGCTTGAGCGTGGATGGACGCCGTACGCAATGGTCTCTTTGTTTATGTTGGCGATTGTGATTCTCTTCGTTAAGTGGCGGAAGCTTGCATTCCAGAAGCGCGCATTGTCGGTCGAACTCATACCGGTTGGTACATCATTCGCACTGACGCCGGACACGGCGGTGGACGTATTGAAGACACTTAACGGAATCGTCGATGACCCGAAAAGATTTGTCCTGTTCAATCGCATCGAGCGGGCCCTGCTGAACTTGCGGAACGTCGGCAATCTGTCAGACGTGTCGGAGATGCTTCGCGCACAGGCAGAGAATGACGAAAGCCATACAGAATCGAGCTATGGCCTGCTCGCGGGGATCGTATGGGTGATACCTATTCTTGGATTCATCGGTACGGTAATCGGTCTTTCCGGTGCGATCGGAGGTTTCGGTGCTGTCTTGAACGCCGATGCGACGGTATCGTCGCTGAAGGACAGTCTGACACCGGTGACGGGAAGTCTTGGTATCGCATTCGACACGACGTTTGTCGCGCTTCTGTTAGCCATGGTCATACAGATGGCTATGACGGTACTGCGGCGCCAGGAGGAGTTGTTCTTGGACGCTTGTCGCGAATATTCCCATGTGAACATCATTTCGCGGCTGCGAATCTCCCGCAATTCCTGACATGAAACGGCGAAACAGACAAAATCCTTTCTCGTTGTTCTCGTTTCAGGACATCATAACGGGCCTGTGCGGGATACTCATCTTCTTTGTGTTGATCATGCTTGTAGATTTCGTATTACGGCGAGAAAGCCCCCCGGCATCACCAGTTACATCGATAACCGATGAGTCGGTTGCGAGTGACATGGATGCCTTACGGCAGGAAATCGACATGCTGACAGCTGATCTGGCTAAAATCCGTGAGACTTCTCAAAAGGCAATCGCCGCAGCGGGTGAATCAGTGTCGCCGGAGGTTGCCAAGAAGATGGAATCTGAAATCGCCTCTGAGATGCAGAAAGCCGCAGAACTTGCGGCGCGAGTCGCTGTTCTTCGGTCGCGAGTGGCGGATGCGCGGGGCATCGAGGCGAAAATGCGTGAACTTGAAAAGGTTCGGCAGACTCTGGAGAACAAGCTGAGCGAGCTCAAGAAGTCTAATGTGGTCACGTTGATCCCCGAACGAGGTGTTGCCAAGATGCCGGTGTACATTGTCTGTGGCACGGACGGAGCCGAACTCCTGCGTCCGTTGGAGCACGGTGTTGAAAAGAAGAGATTTACAGGGAGTAACCTTGAGGAAGATGTTGCAGTAGAGTTGAGGCAATTGGATCCCAAATTATACGCGGTTGTCCTTATGATAAAACCCTCCGGGGTCGAATTGATGGACGGTTTGGCGGCAAGGGTTAGGAGACTTGGCTTTGGTTGTGGCCGTGATCCTTTGGAAGAAGATGTCCAATTGAACTTTGGCCCACAGAAGGGAGGGGAACAATGAAAGGTCGTTCCGAAATCACTACGGGAAGTCTTGACATGCTCCTCGATACGCTTTGCAACACGTTTGGCGGCGTGTGCTTTATCGCGTTGATGGTGGCAATTCTGTCCGCGATGTTGCCGAAGGAAACCGGGGACGCCCAGACAGAAGAGACGGCGGTATCGGAACAGATGCTTGTTGACCAGGAACGTGAAATGCTGTTACGCCGTCGTGCTGACCTTAAGGCTGCGATGTCGGCATTCTCGATTCCGGATTCTGAAGGGAAGGATCTTTCGCCGACTGATTGGGCCAGGAATCTGTCGTCGAACAGGACGGCGAGAGCCCAACTTGAAGCCGAACGCATAAAGCTTGAAAAGGCACTCTCGAATGCCGAATACAATAAGCGGGAAGTGGCGCGGCTGGAACGCTTGAAGGCGGAGTTGGAGAAACAGACAAGGGAATTCGCGGGAAAAGTGCGTAAGGTACGGATGCCCATTGAACGCGAACTACCATGTTTGCGGCCTGTGAATTTATGGTTGCGCGACGGAAGATTATATCTGCTAGACAACAACAGTCAAGTGAGAGCGCGCGAAACGCAACGCGATGGCGAGCGATGTAGGGTCTGCTCTATTATTCCGGGGACTGGGTATCGGGTGGACGAGGACTTCATGCAGGGAAGTGTATGGCAGAATCTTTACGGCCGAATAAGAGGCAATGTCTATGCACGGATATACTCCGATGCAAAATCATTCCCGCAACTGTGCAAGCTCAGAGACCAGTTTGCCTCTTCCCGAAAGATGTACAACTGGTATCCGTTAGAAGATACGGAACTCGTGTTTGTAGCTGGATATGACGGGAAAGTGCAATAGGATGGCTCACAGGATTGTACCCCTCGTCCTACCGCCGAGCGGCGCAACCCATCTTGAAAAGCGGTGGAGACCAACAGGAGGTGATTATGGAGATCAAATGTCCACATTGTGGAGCGAATTACGAGGTGACTGAAGAAGAACTCGGCACAACGGCCGACTGCATGGAATGTGGCCGTACGTTTGTTGTGGGTCAAAACAATGCAAAAAAGCAGATACGAATTAAATCAAGTGCATCAAAGTATCAACCACTGGCAACAAGCCTGGTCAAAGGGACTAATGGGGAAAATAGTGATCAGGGTAAGGGTAAAAAAGAAAAGGAAGATTACGAGGCCCGTCTTATGGCCTCGCTACCCGATGAAATACGCCACAGGATTCCTTTTGTTACATTTGTTCTAATGACAGCAAGTTTTATAATGGCGATCATCGTGATGCATTCTGCTGGAACAGTCGAACCGGATGCTGAAGTATGTGCAGAATACGGTGCGAATTTTCGTCCATTAACATTTGGAGGACAATGGTGGCGTCTATTTGCGAGTGCATTCATCCACTTCGACATCAAACATCTTATCATGAATATGCTTTGTCTTTTCTCGGTCGGACGATTTTTAGAGAAGTTGATTGGCCATGTAGGGGTATTTTGTATCTATTTTCTTGCGTCGATTACCGGCGGCGTCTTGTCGATGCTTTGCCACGACAATACAGTAGTATGCGCTGGTGCGTCGGGCGCAGTGTTTGGTCTCTTTGGGTGTGGCGTAATGTATGTGCTGCTTGTGTGGCGGGTATACAATCTTGAGGTAACGGATGTATTCGGTTACATGAAAAGCGGGTTGGTGTTTATTGGTATCAATTTCCTCTACAGTCTGCGTCCTGGAGTTGACATGGCGGCTCACATAGGTGGACTTATCGGAGGTTTGGGACTTGGGGTGTTGATGGCATTGCCGATTTTGAAAAAAGAAGTATTACATATTGATTGGTGCCGTCGCGGTGTTACGTTTTCAACGGTATTGTTGGCAGTGGTTATGTTTGTAACAGTTTTTACAGGACGGGATGCAACCTGTCTTGATACGGAAACACTTTCTTCGGAAGTAGCGAAAAGCATACGCGATAAACTGAAGGAGAGTATTGAGAGTGAATATGGGAAGACCGTGTCGGTGGAAGTAAAGGTGCATCTGTTTCACGATAACGGTGACAAATATCATGGTCTTATGGAAGCAGATTGCAAATACGATGAGAATCATGAAACGCTTACAAAGAAAATCGATGTGACATACGATGGAAAGAATTTTATGTGGACACTCGAAAATTAGAGACGGTCTAACGTACATGATCAAATTAGAATGACTGGGTGTGCGCATTACTCAGCCTCTTACAATCTGTAGTAGTGGTAATCCACGCATGACACACAACCTATTGTGTTTGGCTGAATAGACTGCATACCCAGTTTGGAATAAAATAGGATCGTGTAATATAAAACGGCTTCGTAAAGCGGCTGCGCAAGACGATACTAAATCCCATGAGATATTACGAGAGATTGAAAAAGCAGAAAGGAATGAACAATGAAAACAAATCATAATTTTATCGAAAATGGATGGATTGTATTGGCTGTCATCTCGGCTACGTTTTTCGCTATGCCACGAGTTGTCACGGCTGAAGTTAATCACAATTCACCGTCCACAAGCGAGGCAATACGAGGAGCGCTGGACAATGCGCGACATCGCTATAACCAGGCACTTGACTACTATGGGCTGTCGGAACTGTACTACGGGGAGACTAGAGGCATTTGCAATCTACAGCTCGATATGCCGGGGAGGGCGGCACCATTGCAGATTTTGTACGTCAGGGCCGACAATTCGATACAGTATCCGCAAGTGATGCCCAAGGGCCTGGCGCAGCAACTCATCAGCGACAGGATGTTGATCGATTCGTATCAGAGGGTCCTGCGGGCCGATGAGGCACGCACGAATCGACTCACTTCGGAACAGGCAAAGGCGTGGCATGAGTTCCGAAAAGCAAATCCAGACCTAAGTCTTGCACATGCCATCTCAAAGTTCAGCATGCAGAACGACGTGTCCAAGAACAAGCTTCGCAATTATATTGGGGAGGAAAAGGAATTCAAGGACATGACGGCCGAAGAACGGTCTGAATATATGAAGGGCGACATGTACAAGGTCCTGAAGGAGCAGGAACTGCGCGAGAGACAAATGAGAAGAGAGGAACGTGAAAGAGAGAAAGAAGAGTTAGAAAGGCAGATGCGAAAAGAGGGAATTGAAAGGCGTAAAGCAGAAAGACGGGCGGAATGGAATGAAATAGCGAATACGGCATCGAGTGACGACATCCGTGCCGCAATAAGAGACCAGGGGGATGCTGATTACTTTCTTGAGTTAAGGAGAAAAAAGAAACAAGGCGTTACTTTGACCGAGAAAGAGCAGGAAAACTGGGATAAATTCGTAGACCGGTTGAGTCACTTGCCATATTTTAGACGTAAAAGGCGAGATGGGGCGCAGTCCTCTCCGAGAAGTATGCGTTACCAAGATGACGAAGAGAAGGCGAGGGTGATGAATGCCTTTTATGAAAGCCGTGCAAACTACAGTAGAAAGAATGATGAAAAGGTTCAACCCTCAATGAGGGGAAAGCGGCTTCAGGAAAAGAGGGCAACGCAAGGACGAAAACCGCACCATCATAATGCGCCTAGATCGGGGAATGGTCTGTCAATTTCTGGGAATCCACGAGGAAAGCTAACATTGACTGGAAAATAGGGTGCGAGAAACAGAATCCATAGGGGGTAAGGAGGTGGTGCGATGACAATCAAATGTCCATATTGCGGGGCCGTGTATGACATCGAGGAAAACGAATGTGGGTGTCGGGCTCGTTGTGAAGTGTGCGGCAAATGTTTTGTAATTGGTCATGCACCACCTTCAGGGGAAACCTTGCGATCAAGTCCTCAGAAAAACAACTTGCCCGCGCCAGTTACGAACGACGGTAAGGAACAGAAGAAATCGTCGTGGGAGGGAGTGGGAGTCTTTATAGTGGCATGTGTTATGGTTTGTAGGGCCATTTTCGGGTGTGACGGCAAGAAGCATGAAAAGCAAGAAGATGTGCCGCCACAAACAAGTTCCGAATACACTTCTAACCGCCAGAGTCGATCAGCTGAGAAGAAACTCGGCAAGACTTCAATTCCGCAGAAGGGTCAGAACGCCCAACGTTGGCAACATGACGAAGAAGAAGATGATGATGACGACATCGTAACGGAGGCTGATTTGATAGTCCAGAAACGCCAACGCGAAGATGCAATCCTCGCCGAGAAGGTCAAAGTTGCCAAAAATAAGGAGAAGCAGTACCTAGACGTGTTCTTGGCCGAATTGAAGAGGAATGGCGGAGACAAACAGGCTGCCCAACGAGTGGCTGAATCTAGGGTGGAACTGGATCTGACGGGTACGTATGACGCTGTCAAACTAATGGCCAAGGAAAAGGGAGATCCAAGTATCCTTCGGGATCTTGAGGCGGCTTTTGAAAAGCAGACAGGCCTCAAAATAGATTTGGAAACGGAAGAAGACGAAGAGGATGAGGATATACTGACTCGAGCACTTGCGTATGTTGAGAAGCGCTATCAACAGAGGCTTCGGCGATATGGGTTGACGGAAGCTGACTTGCACGCAGAAACAAGTGGCATTCCAAGAAATGTGATGCGACAACTTTTTGAAGATCGTGCGCGTATCAAGGCATACAAGAGAGAGTTGCTCATTCAATAGTTGTGAATTGGCAAAAGTATTGTGTAACCTCCGGCCAGCGTTTTTTTAAGGTGAGGGTGGCGGTGCCGTAGCGGCGCGCGCGGGGACAGCAAGCGTACAACAACAAGGTGGGGCGCATCTTGTGGTAACGCTTACGGTTTTTCATTTCTTCCACACAATGGGCGGATACTATGCTATACTATGTGCGGTTCAAGCGAAGGAGTCATACGATATGCCATCAGTCATCGACTACGAGAAGGTAAAGGCTGCCTTCCCTGACATATTTGAGTATGTGTCGGGGAAGAAAGGCGTTGTCACCGTAACGTATGGCGGCAAGGCTGCCGTCCGGATTTCACCGATAAACGTGTTTCGTACGACTGAGCCGCTCCCCGAACTTGCCGGGCAAATAAATTGCGACCTGTTTGCAGACGAATCTTCCGATTGGGAGAGCGCGTAACATGTCCGCAATCCTGCTTGACACCTGTGCCTTGCTCTGGCTTGGTTTTGGCGATCGTAGTCTATCGCTGCATGCGCGGCAAGTTATCGAGGAGACCGACACGGTCTATGTCTCGCCAATTTCTTTGTGGGAAATCGCGAACAAGCGCAGCACGGGTGGGTTGACACTTCAATTGCCTACGCGCGAGTGGTTCGAAAGAATGTGCGAATGGCATAAGCTTTCGCTTTTGCCATTGTCTGGTGAGGTCATGATCCGGGCCGGTGAGCTGCCAAAACACCATAAAGACCCGGCGGATAGGATCATCATTGCTGCCGCGCTGGAGTCAAACCTTGTTGTCATTACCGCCGACCGTAGATTCCCAGAATATGGCGTGACGACGATTTGCTAATTGCGGTTGTCGCGGGGGTGAGCGGAGATGTCCGGTGGGAGGTTATTTGAACGCCAGTTCCGGACAATCTTCCTCAACGGTCGATCGGAACAGTTCCGGTTGGCGCAGGGCGATCGTGAGAAGTACACGGGCTACACCAGTTGGGCGTCGGCGCCCCTGTTCCCAGTTGCGTAGCGTGCTCACGCTTACGCCCATGAACTTTGCAAAGGCGTCTTGGCTGGCGTGAAACGTCTGGCGCACGTACTGCACGTCTTCCTTCTTGTCTATGGTAAAACGGCGGGAAGGTTCACGCTCTCCCCGTAGGATTTGCGCACCTTCGCGCATGCTTCCAAGCAAGAGGTTAAAGTTCTTCTTGTTCATGGCCTTATTATACGCCATTGGCGTATGTACGTCAACTGGGTTTTGAGAATTCGGGTGGAGGCGTGGACGAGCCCCCAAGAAATCCGCCCATCGGTTCTTCAAGATGGTCGTGGAGCCGTAGCGGCGCGCGCGGGGCGCGCGCCCTACCGCAACGGGCAAGAAGCCCGTTGTCCCAGTGCGCCGCCAAGATGGCGGCTTCCCCAGTCACTGCGGCGCGGCCGCTACGGTAAATGGCAGGGCGATTGCTGAGGCATTGGCGAAGCGCGTAGCAGTTTTGCAGTGCGCACCCCGTGTGCGCACCAAAGGCAGGGCAATGCTTGCGCACTTGGTTAAGCGCTTCCAAAAACGGCGCGGTCACAGGGCGGGATGTGAAAGATTAGTGATAATCACTGGCCTTTCCACTGCCAATGGCAAAGCGATTGCGGCGTGAAAGCGCAGCGATTCTCGCAAACCTTTCCCGTCCCTTGGCTGTGGCCGGCGCGTCCTTGCGGTGCGCTTGGCTAGTTGCTAGACATTACACCAGCTTTGGTGTGCGCACGGGGTGCACACGGCAAAACGGCTTCGCACAGAGCAAGGGTGAAGCCAATGCTTTGCCGTTTACGACGGGCGGTGCCGTGCGGTACACGCGGGTGGCGAATGGGCGCACGGCGGCGGAGTGTTACGCGCTTGGGCTTGATCCGATGGATGCCACCAACGACTTCCGCATTGTATCCATCAAGGTGATGGACGGCAAGCCGAAGATGGAGTGGGAGCCGAAGGTGAACCGCTGGACGGGCGCGGAGATACAGGCCGTGTTGAAGGGTGCGGAGATGCTGGTGGGGCCGTGGGCGGATGTGCCGGGGGAGGGCGGCGAGGCGGCGTTCAGGTTCTTCAAGGTGGTGGTGGAGTTGCCGTAGTGGCGCGCGCGGAGGCGATGCAAGGTCATGCAGATGCCCAATATGAACTTGGTTGGCGTTATGCCGAAGGCGAGGATCTGAAGAAAGACAACGAAGAGGCAGTAAGATGGTTCCGAGAGGCTGCGGCACAAGGTCATGAAGCCGCACAGAAAGAACTGCGAAAACTTAAGAATTTTTATCACATGGACAAAGCCATTAGTGGATGCGGGGCACTCCTGGCACCGGGAATCCACGGATGGAACCCATGCCTTGTTCTTGTTGTAGTAGCCTTCAATTACATCCACGCCGCCATGTGCAGTGAGGGCTTGAAGATAGATGTTTTGGCGTTCAATCGATGCGGGATCGTGAGGATATGTCTTTGTTCTGGCGATGAAGTACTTGACGGCTACTAGCTCGTGACCTTGGGCGAGTTGCGAATGGCAGAGCATGGTGTTGACAAGCACAGCGACATCGAGCCACTTGCAAGCGGGAAGACCGCGCAACAGTCCGTGATAAAGATTGCCACCGTCGATGTAGGCTATTGTTTTCATTTGCATTCCATAAAAAAGAGAGGGCCCCAAACCTTGCGGCCTAAGACCCTGTTCCGCGTCGGCAGAACCTTGCGGCTGGATATGAACCTTTTGAGGGGTTCGCGGATAGTGTATCAAATCCGGCGGAGAATACAAGGGGCAAATTCAACATGGCGAGTAGGGGATTTACGATCTTGATTTTTGAAAATAGTTGCCCAAAATCTGTGACGGGAATTTGGGCGGCTATTTTGATTTCCTCGTTCCAGCCGAGAGGTTGCTTGGCGTTCCGATCAGTTAACCCGTGTTTCCACGTTCGCAGTGAAATGTCTTAAATATTGCGTAAATCAGATGCTTTTTTCATATAAGCAGTTTTGTTTCACTACACGACTTTTGATACGGTATCTGTCATTTTTATGCTGATTCTCCCCTGTTAAGTGCATATATGAATCGTCATAAAGGCGTTTTTACTTATGAACGTGGAAAGTCGGGGTTAACGGAAGTCCCATGAGATAAGTGCGGCTTCATTCGCCGCAGGGACTTTCCAGCAGGTCGGCCATGGCGTCGCGCCAGCGGTAGACTGCGGCGGGGTCGCCCGTGTAGTTCCGCATCGTGTCCATCACGTCGCGTGGTACAGCGAGGAGTTCACGCGCGCGTTTCGCCCAGGCGTCGTTTGGGTCGGCGTGTGACTTGAGCTTCTTTTCGAGGAGGAGCGCATAGGCGTAGTCTTCAAGTCCGTCACGGAAGTTCTCGAGGCGGATGGTGGGGAGCGGCGTGCCATCAGGCCCGACGCACGTCCACGAGCCGTCGCCGTAGTACTTGGTCCAGCTGCGCGGATCCCAGTCCGTGAAGGGACCCGAGGTGATACACCGCTTGGAGTTCCAGATGGATATCTGGTAGTAGAGGAAGCCGTCGGGGCGCTGGCGCACGGTCTGCGCGCCCATGAGGAGGCGTCCCTCGATGGCGGGACACTCAATGAACATGTTGGCGTGGGGCGCGTGCGGGCCACAGCAGATGTACCACCAAACCTGGTGTCCGGCGGCGCGCGACTTCGCGGCCTTCTCCGAGTCGAACTTCGGCGTGAGGGGCGTGAACCAGTCCATCACGTCGAGCGGCGTGTCCACGCCGAACTCGTGGTCGTAGGCAGTGGTGGATACGGGAACGCCCGGCAGCGCCTTCTTGATCTCGCCGACAGCTGCGCGGATGGCGGGGAAGTACTCCTTGTGTACCTCGTCGCACCCGTACACGTATGCGTAATCCTGCACGCCAATCTTCTTTGCGCCCTCGTAGAACTTTTTGAGACGCGGAATCGTCCTCTCGCGCCACTTCGCCATGTCAACCTCATTCGTGGACTTGGGATACGACCA
>CACZAK010000016.1 GCA_902779075.1 uncultured bacterium
GCGCCCGCGAAACGCAGACTAAGGGACCCGGAGTGAAGCCTCCGCCACGGCCGCGGCTATGGCCTCACGGGGGGCTCGTAAAAAATCGGGGTAAGCGTGTTCAAGTAGAGCCGCCAAAGGGACTCTTCGTTGTTCGTTTCGACAACTGCGACGACCGGGTCTTCGAGGTAGCTCATGCCGGTGTAGGGATTCACGTGCGAGAGCAGCTCCTTCGCGTACTCCTTCTGCAACGCGATGAGCGGCGGATAGAACTGGTTGAGGCCCTTGTTCCTGTCGCTTGACGGGGACGGTATGCCGTCCGCCGCGCCGAGATGGCGTGCGACGTGGAGATTGATGTTCACGTAGATGCCGCGCTTCTTGAACTCCGCTATCAGGTAATCGAGGCGTTCGCGCTGCGCGGGGTCGAACTTGCGCCGCGTCGCCCCGCTGTGGTCCATGATGCCCTTTTGCTCCGTGAGCATGGCGTTGCCCTTGAGGTACGTGCCGTCGAAGTAGTGGAGGCGCACGCAGTTGATTCCGAAGCGCGCGAGGCGCGCGGCAAGGCGCTCCGCCTCCTCGTGCGTGGGAAAGTTCGCCGGGCCGGTGAGGTTCGTCGCGTGGAACTTGACACGTCCCTTGTCGTTGACGAAGTGTCCGTTCTCCACGCGGATGCGCCCGTCCTTCCCGGCGGGGGCCGAGAGCAGGTGACTCATGTTCACCACGTTGTTGGGGGAATCATACGACGGCACGAACGGGAACATCCCGTCGTCCGACGCAGTGCAAATCACCGCCGCCAGGGCGGCCGCCAGCGTAATCTTCGTTTTCATGGTGTGTGCTCCTAAGGCTGTTCAGGAAGAAGTCCAAAAGAATCATCGAGGCCAAGGACCGCCGCCGTGACAAGGTCGGTCACGCTGTCGACGTCCTTCAGGTCGATCACCTCCACCGGAGAGTGCATATACCTCAGCGGAATCGCGATCTGCGCGACGGCCGCGCCGCCGTGCTCCAACTTCAGAGACCATCCGTTGTTGCCGGTGCCCTTCGGGACGCCGTGGATCTGCATGGGGATGTCCTTCGCCTGGGCCGTGGCGATAAAGAGATCCCGCAGTCCCCCGTGGTAGATCGGCCCGACGGACAGCGCGCCGCCTGCGCCCAAGCGGACGTCGCCCACAACCTTCTTGTCGTCGCCGTCCATGTCGGTTGCGAACGTCACGTCGCAGCAGATGCCGATGTCGGGATGGACGGAATAGCTCGCCACGCGGCCACCCACGAGGCCGATCTCCTCGCAGACGCTGGAGACGTAGTGTACGTTCACCTTGGGCGGCTCTGCCGCCGTCGCGAGGCGGATGAACGCGCGGCACATCGCGAACGTGCCGCAGCGGTTGTCGAACCCGCGTCCCGAGACGCGCGTCCCGGCGAGCTTGCGCCATCCGGTGTCGGCCACGGCGGAATCCCCCACCGACACCAGCTGGCACGCCTCCTCGTACGACGACGCGCCGATGTCGCACGGCATGGCCTTCAGATCGTCCGCCGCGACGTTCTTCTTCTCCTCCGGCTTCATCAGATGCGGGGGGCGCGTGCCGATCACGCCGTTGACCACGCCGTTCTTCGTGAGGATTCGGATGCGCTCCGCCGCAGAGAGCGGCACCACCAGTCCGCCGATCGGCCGGAGATAGACGAATCCCTTGGAGTCGATGTACTCGACCATGTAGCCGATTTCGTCCCCGTGGCCCTCGAGCATGACCGTCCGCTTCGCCCCGACGTCGTAGACGGCATGGAGGTTCCCATGCACGTCGATCGTAGGCTGTATGCCGGTCTTCTCCTTGATCCAGCGTCCGAGCAGCAGCGCGCCCGCAGCCTCGGACCCCGTCGGGGTCGGCGTATCCACCAGTTTTCTCAAAAACTCGATATCAGATTCTTCCATTTTTCTTAAACCTTTCTCGTTCCCTCACCGGAACGCCCCGACATTGTACCAAACTACCGTTCGCGGCGCAACCGCCGGAACCGCTTTTATCGGCTTGCGGGGGCGGAACAGGCGTGGTATAATGTGCGGCGTCATGCGATACCTTATCATCATCGTCGGCGCGGTTCTGGTGAACAACTTCGTTCTCAACCGCTTTTTGGGATGTTGCCCGTTCCTGGGCGTGTCGAAGAAGACGGAGACGGCCCTCGGCATGTCCGGGGCGGTCGTGTTCGTCATGACGGTCGCCTCGGCCGTCACGTGGTGTCTCGACCACTGGCTTCTCGACCCGCGCGGTCTCGGCTACATCCACACGCTCGCGTTCATCCTCGTGATCGCGTCGCTTGTGCAGTTCATCGACATCGCGATGAAGCGCTTCGTGCCGCCGCTCCACGCCGCACTCGGCATCTTCCTGCCGCTCATCACCACGAACTGCGCGGTGCTGGGCGTCGCGGAGCTGAACTGCAAGAACGGGACGCCCTTCCTCGAGTCGGTGCTCTTCTCCTTCGCGGCCGCACTCGGCTTCGGCTTCGCGCTCGTCATCTTCTCCGGACTCCGCGAGAAGCTCGCGTGGGCGGACCCGCCCCGCTGCTTCCGCGGCATCGCCGTGGCGCTTGTCACGGCCGGTCTCCTCTCCCTCGCCTTCATGGGCTTCAACGGCCTCGTCAAACTCCCCTACTAACACGCAGCCATGACAGCAATCATCACAGCCATCCTCGTCATCGCCGGCATCGGCGCCCTCGCGGCGCTCGCGCTGGCGATTGCGGACAAATACCTCGCCGTGCAGGAAGATCCCCGCATCGGCCTCGCCACGGCCGCCCTCCCCGGCGCGAACTGCGGCGGCTGCGGCTTCGCCGGCTGCGCCGACTACGCGCGCGCCCTCGTGGCCGGCACCGCCGCTCCCGGCGCATGCGCCCCCGGCGGCGACGCCGTGAACGCGGAACTCGCCAAGATCCTCGGCGTCGCGGCAACCGCCACCGAAAAGCGCGTCGCGCTCGTCAAGTGCTGCGGCACACGCTCGGAGGCGATCCGCGTAGGCGACTACAACGGCATCTGCGACTGCTCGGCCGCCGCCGCCACGGCGGGCGGCGACAAGGGCTGCCGCTTCGGCTGCCTCGGCTACGGCGCGTGCGCGAACGTGTGCCCGAAACACGCGATCTCGATTTCCGACGGCCTCGCGGTCGTGGACAAGCGTCTCTGCATCGGCTGCGGCAAGTGCGTGAGCGTGTGCCCGCGCAAGCTCATCGAGCTCGTCCCCGCATCCGCCACCATCCACGTCCTCTGCAACAACCCCGTCCGCGGCCCCGAGGTCACGAAGGTCTGCGGCGTCGGCTGCATCGGCTGCCACCTCTGCGAGAAGAACGCGGGCGGCAAGGAGGCCAACCACTTCACGTTCAACGGCTTCCTCGCGAAGGTCAACTACGAGAACCCGCCGACGGACGCGACGCTCGCGGACAAGTGTCCGCGCAAGTGCATCCGCGAAGACGCTCACTTCGAAACGGGGAACTAAGCCATGAAGACGGTCAACTCAGCGTTCAAGTTCCACGGCGGCGTGCACCCGCAGTACAACAAGGACCTCGCGGCCTCCAAGCCGATCGAGGCGATGCCCCTTCCCAAGCAGCTCGTCATTTCCATGAGCCAGCACCTCGGCGCGCCCGCGAAATGCCTCGTCAAGAAAGGCGACGCCGTCGTCAAGGGACAGCTCATCGGCGAGCGCAACGGCTTCATCTCCGTGCCCGTGCACGCCCCCGTCGCCGGCACGGTCGCGGCCGTCGAACAGCGGATGGGCCCCGCCGGCGGCTGGGCCGACGCGGTGATCCTCGACGTGGCCGAGGACCAGTCGGCCGCGCCGGCGTTCCTGCCGCCGCTCGACTGGAAATCCGCCAGCCGCGAGGACCTGCTCGCCCGCGTGAACGACGCCGGCATCTGCGGCATGGGCGGTGCCGGGTTCCCCTCGGCGGTCAAACTCAACCCTCCGCCCGACAAGCACTGCGAATACCTTATCCTGAACGGCGCCGAGTGCGAACCCTACCTCACGAGCGACTACCGCACGATGCTCGAGCGCGCGGACCGCATCCGCGCGGGCGTGGAGATCATGCGAAAGATCCTCAACGGACCCGCCGTGCGCATCGCCGTGGAGGCGAACAAGCCGGACGCCATCAAGGCCCTTGAAAAGGCGTTTGCCGACATTGAAGGCAACGTCGAGATCGTCGTCCTGCCGGTCCTCTACCCGCAGGGTTCCGAAAAGCACCAGATCTACGCCACCGTCAAGCGCATCGTCCCCGAAGGCGCGCTCCCGATCGCCGTCGGGTGCGTCGTCGAGAACGTCGGCACCGTCGCCGCGATCGCGGACGCCGTGGAGAAAGGCATTCCGCTCACGGAGCGCGTCACGACCGTCTCCGGCGACGGCGTGGTCGAGCCGAAGAACGTACTTGCGCCCATCGGCACGCGCTACGCGGACCTCGTCGCCTTCTGCGGCGGCGAGAAGGACGGCGTGCGCAAGGTGATCAGCGGCGGGCCGATGATGGGCTTCAACGTGCCCCATCTCGAAATCGCCACCACGAAGACCACCTCCGGGCTTCTCTTCTTCACGTCGGCGAAGGTGTTCCAGTACACCTCGAACGCCTGCATCAACTGCGGACGCTGCGTGCGGGCGTGTCCGATGCAGCTGAACCCCGCGTTCATCTGCTCCGCCGTGGAGTCGAACGACATCGCCGCCGCGCAGAAGATGGACGTGATGGACTGCATCGAGTGCGGAGCCTGCTCGTTCGGCTGCCCCGCCTACCGCGACATTACCCAGAACTGCCGCCGCGCCAAGGCGTCCATCCGCGCCGCCGCAGCCGCCGCCAAGGCCAAGGCCGCCGCCGCGACTGCGAAATAACAAGGGCGTAAACTCGTTAATCCGCGCGCAAGCCATGGCAGAGAAGAAGCACAAAGGCATGTTGGAGGTCGAACCGCAGAAGTCGTCTGCGGCGCAGTTCCTCACATACATCGCCTCCACGGGCGCGGGCGGCGAGAAGTACGAGATCCGTTACGAGGATGAAAACATCTGGATGAGCCAGAAGATGCTCGCGGCGGTGTACGGCGTGGAGATTCCCAATATCGCCTACCATCTGCGCAAACTGTTCGCTGATACCGAGTTGGATAAGGTGTCAGTTATTAAAGAAATTTTAATAACTGCCCCAGATGGCAAGCGTTACAACGTCAACCACTACAATTTGCAGGTGATCATCGCCCTTGGGTTCAAGATCGACAACGAGCGTGCCGTTCAGTTCCGCAAATGGGCTAATCAAATCGTGTCGGAATACACAATAAAAGGATGGGTACTTGACGACCAGCGGCTGAAAGACGGCACACCGCTTGGCGACAAGTATTTCGAGCACTTGCTTGCGAGAATTCGCGAGATACGGATAAGCGAGCGTAAGTTCTACCAGAAGATAACCGATTTGTACGCAACAGCAGTTGACTACGACAAAACCTCTCAGACAACACGGCATTTCTTCGCCACGGTCCAGAACCGCATGCACATCGCCGTTCACGGGCATACGGCCGCGCAGTTGATCTACACGCGTGCAGATGCCGAAAAAGAGCACATGGGGCTGACGACGTGGGAGAACGCACCAGACGGGAAGATACAAAAAACCGATGTCGTTGTAGCGAAGAACTATCTCAGTGAAGCAGAAGTAACGCGCCTAAACCGCATGGTCAACGCTTACATTGACTATGCGGAGGAAATGGCGGAAAAACACATTCCTCTGACAATGGAGGATTGGGCACGCGAGTTGGATCGCTTTATCGTCTTTTGGAGTCGCGGAGTGTCTGAGAAATGTGTAGAAGAGGTGACCGCCGCACTTGCCAAAGCCCATGCCGAGGCGGAGTTCGAGAAATACCGCATTGTCCAGGATCGGCTTTTCATGAGCGACTACGACCGCTATCTCCTTGCTCTTGAAGAAGAGGTAAAAAGAAAAGAGGAAAAGTAACATGGCAAAGATGAAAACAGTTCTCGGCTTTTTTGTTGTCTTGTTGCTGGCAGGCAACGCCTTTTCCCAGTTGCGCCCAGGCTTGCGGCGTCCCAACGGGCTAGCGAGACCACTAGGAGCCGCCAGTGCCGCACAAGAAGAAGTACAAAGTGGGACACCTGGCGTAACAGCACCTTTCGTTCCTTTCGACGAGAAAGACAAGATCAAATACGAAGATGCTGTTGAACGTGCGAAGAAGAATGACTCCGAGGCGTTCTATTGGCTGGCATATTATTTTATAAATGGAGAAGGTGTTGAGAAAAATCGTGAAGCAGCTGGAAAGTTCTTGCAGAAGGCCGTGGATGCATGTAACGCAAAGGCATGTTATCTTGCAGGAGTGTATCATGAGAACCACAATATTTGTGACAATAAGTGGAACACTGCATATTGGGGTAGTGACATCTTGTCCTGGAGTGAGAAAAGCGAGCTGCGGGATACTCTTAATAAAGCAGGAATTACGAACGGCCATGAATGTACGTTGCCTATACCAGTTAAGATAAAACGAGACATCGTACCTGGTTTAGGCAAACGATATTGTAGTTATACAAATGAGGTAGCAACCGGATATGTCATTGGTTTGTATTCTATAGCCATAAAGGGTGGCTTAACATATGCAACAAATGATATTGCTCGCATGCAACGGACAATTGCCAAATGCCGAGAGCGCATCGCCGCTGAAACAGAGGCAAAAGCCAAAGGGGCCGATGCTCTCAGCCTACTCGTTGATGAAGATACAAAGAAAACTGAAGCAGCCAAGCAGAAAGAAGATGAAGAACGCAGACGGCAATACGAAAAAGAGAGAGAGTATTGGGCGACATGGCCTAATGCGATTGATGACGATACGCAATTGATTTCAGAAGTTGAAAAAAAATTCAATTGCGTGTTCCGTCCACATGCACATGGCACCCGCCCCCTTTTTACTTCACATGGAGAACTTGTATCTTCAAATAACACATGGTTAACGAATACCTGGTTCCGTGAAAACGGCAAATCTCTCATCGTCAATCTCGGCAATGGTACTTTTCAAAAAATCGATTCAGAAGGACGTATTGTGGCTTGGGGAGTTTTGCATAATCGCACCACCGACCTAAAGGAATTCAAGTGGTATGAAGAAGAAAAAGAAAAACGTATCAAGTTATTAAGAACCAAATGGGCGCAAGAACGAGGTATGCCCCTTGAGGAAGCAATTCAAAAGCACAAGAAATGGACTGAATCAAATCCGAGACCAGGGCTTCTAAGACCAGGGCTTCAGAGGCCAGGGGGACTTTTTCGTCCCGGACTTTCACGACCGGGACTTAACCAAGAACCAACTGGATTAGAGATTGCACGTGCGCGGCGTGAGGAACGTCTAAAAGCTGAAGCAGAGCAACAGCGCCAAGCGGCCGAGCAAGCCAAGAAGATGCGTGAACAGGAAAGGAAAGAGCGCGAACTAGCCGCAGAGGAACGTAGAGCTCAACTCGCACAGTTAATGAAGATTAAAGAGGAATTGCGGCGGCAACGCGAACAAAAACAACACGAACAAAACAATAATAAATAAATCAAGGAATGACCAAGACGGAGATAACAGAGCGGATCGCCCAGAGCGAGGATAGCTGGACGCAGTTCCATAGCAAGGTTCTAAGCGAAACCCTCTTCCGCAACATGTGCGATTATGATACACTAAAAACGACATCAACGGAGATCTAACATGAATGAGATGAATATCGTTATACACAAATGCGCTGCGCCTGAAACCGGTTATTGGGCGGAGATTCCGTCTTTACCCGGCTGTGTAAGCGAGGGCGAGACTCTGGCGGAAGTGCGGCGTAATATCGTAGATGCCGCTTTGGGGTGTCTAGGTGCGTCGTTGCGTTGGGCGGCCAAACACGCCGCTTCCCCCAATGTGCGGCGTCCCCGTGTACGGCGGAGTGTTGCCTGTGTATGAAATCACTTACGCCAAGACAAGTTGAGCGGCATCTGCGAGCTCACGGATACGTGTACGACCACACAACGGGGTCACACCGCATCTGGATAAACAGCGAGACCGGACATTCCGTACCTATTCCCGCGCATGGAAACCGACCGATGAAGCAGGGTACGCTCATTGCCATCTTTAACGCCTGCGGCATGGAGAAGCCGAGGCGATAACCTCCAAAGGGTAAAGCCGAAAAAGAAAGCCATGAAACCAAAAGACACATCGGAACATTACATCCTAAGCTCGTCGCCGCATGCGCATGCGGATGCTTCCACGAGCCGGATCATGCTGGACGTGATCATCGCCCTTCTGCCGGCGCTCTGCTGCGGGGTGTATTTCTTCGGGCTGCGCGCGCTCTTCCTCACGGGCACGTGCATTGCGGCCTGCCTCGTGACTGAGGGCCTCTGCCGCCTTGCAATGAAGCGCAACAACACGATCGGCGACTTCTCCGCCGTCGTGACGGGACTGCTACTCGCGCTCAACCTGCCGCCCGACCTCCCCGTGTGGATGGCCGCACTCGGCGGCGTGTTCGCGATGGGCGTCTGCAAGCAGCTGTTCGGCGGGCTCGGCTACAACCCCTTCAACCCCGCCCTCGCGGCGCGCGCGTTCCTGCTCATCTCCTTCACGGGACCGATGACCACCTGGACGCAATCCGCATGGACGCTCAGCGCCGGAAACGTCGAGGCCACCACCACCGCCACGCCCCTCGCGCTCATCAAGAAAGGCGCGGAGGGCTTTGACTGGTCGCAGGCCGCGCTCATCAAGGACCTCTTCATCGGCAACGTGAACGGCTGCATCGGCGAAGTCTCCGCGCTCGCGCTCCTGATCGGCGCCGCCTACCTGCTCTTCCGCAAGGTCATCACCTGGCACATTCCCGTCGCCTTCATCGGCACGGTGTTCCTCTACGCGATGTTCAAGGGCGGCGTGCCGCCGCTCGTGCACGTCCTCTCCGGCGGCTGCGTGATCGGCGCGTGCTTCATGGCCACGGACTACGTGACCTCGCCCATCACATCCAAGGGCAAGCTGATCTTCGGCTGCGGCTGCGGACTCATCACGATGCTCATCCGCACCGCGCCCACGGGCGCCTACCCTGAGGGCGTCTCGTTCTCGATCCTCATCATGAACGCGCTCACGCCGCTCATCAACCGCTTCACCCAGCCCAAACCCTTCGGGAAGGTCAAAAAGTGAAAAAGATCCTCCAACTCATCCTCTCGCTCACGCTCATCTCGGCCGTCTGCGCGGCCGTGCTCGCCATCGTGAACAACGCCACGAAGGAGCGTATCGCGAACCTCGCCACGCTAAAGGCGAACAACGCCGCCCGCGCCGTGCTGCCTGCGACCGTCAAGGCCATCGAACCCGTCAAAGACCCCGCCGACGCCTCGCTCACCGCGTTCATCGGCTATGCAGATGACGCCAAGACGCAGGTCGCCGGTTACGCGGTGCCGGGCCTCACGGCCAAGGGCTACGGCGGCAACATCCGCCTCATGGTGGGACTCAAGCCCGACCGCACCGTGATCTCCTACCAGGTGCTCGCCGCAGCCGAAACGCCCGGCCTCGGTTCGAACCTCACCACGCCCGCGTTCATCGCACGCTTCAAGGACCAGCCCGCCGTCCGCGTCAAGGTCACGAAGGACGGCGGCAAGATCGAGGCCCTCACATCCGCCACGATCACATCACGCGCCGTCTGCGACGCCGTTGCGGACGCCGCCCAGCGCATCGACCGCATCGAAGGCAAGGCTTCCGCCGCACCAGCCGCGCCCAAAGTCAATCCTGAAGGCAAATTGCTCTTCGACCCCGCCAAGCCCGAAGAGGCGATCAAGGCACTGCCCAAGGGCACGGCCACGGCCACCGCCCTTCCCGGCAAGGGACGTTTTCCCGTCTTCGAGGGCAAGGACGCCGCCGGCAAGACGACTGGCTACGTCGCCGTCGGCACGGGCAAGGCCACCGGTCCGCACGGCGAACTCGTGATCATCTACCAGTTTGGTTTCAATGCCAAGCGCGTACCGTTGTTCAATCCGGCCCCGCGCATGGTCAACCAGCCCGCCGTCGAGATGACGGACATGGAGAACGCCCAGCGCACGGCCTACAACGCCGCCCTTCAGGACGCCCTCTCCCAACTTCGTTGATGCATAGAGTCACAACATGAAATCGCTTGGAATCGGTGCCTCGAAGGTCATCGGTTCTCGCGTGATTGGATGCTTGAGCGCCAGACGCCAGGCGTGGAGCAGTTGACGAACAGGGGGCGGATCGAGCTGACGGTCGAGGCGCGAGCGACCATATACGGCGTCGCCCACAACGGGCGTGCCGAGGGATGCCATGTGTACGCGAATCTGATGCGTGCGCCCCGTCTCTATCACGCACTCCACGCGACTTACCGTGCGCGAAGACGCCACCACGCGGTAGTGCGTCACGGCCACCTTCCCGTTGCGGTCCACAATCGCCATCTTTTTGCGGTCGAACGGGCTGCGTCCGATCAGGTTCTCGATTCTCCCCTCGGCGGGTACGGGCGTTCCATGCACGATGGCGAGGTAGGTCTTCACGATGTTCGCATGCGACGAGAACTCCTTCGAGAGAACGTCCATCGCGCGCTGCGTCTTCGCCACCACCATCACGCCGCTCGTATCCTGGTCCAGGCGGTGTACGATGCCCGGACGCGACACGCCGCCGATGCCGCTCAGATTGGGGCAGTGCGCGAGGAGCGCGTTTACGAGCGTGCCGGTGAGGTGTCCCGGCGCGGGATGCACCACGAGCCCCGGCGGTTTGTTAAGTGCGAGGATGTTTTCATCCTCGTATAGGACATCGATTGGAATATCCTCTGGCTCCGGCACGGCGGGGACGGGCGGCGGGATGAACACGTCGAGCTCGTCATCCTCGTCCACCTTCGCGCCGGCCTTCGTCACGACCTCGCCGTTGACCTTCACGAATCCGGCCTCGATGAGGCCCTTGATGCGCGACCGCGAGAAGTCGTGGTGACGCGCCATCAGAACGATGTCGAGACGCTCGCTCATTTCCCGCTGAGGGCTCGGCGGATGATCGTCTCGGTATCGGCGACGGACGGATCGTCCGCCAGCACCTGCTGCACCTGCTTGCGCGCGGTATCCTCGTTGAAGCCGAGTGCGGTGAGGGCGAGGAGCGCGTCGCGCACCACGCCAGCCTTCGCGTCGTCGGCGGAGGCTGCTGTTGCGTTCGCAACGGCCTCAATCGGGTTCACCTTGTCCTTCAGGTCAATCACGATGCGCTCGGCCGTCTTCTTGCCAATGCCCTTCACGGAGGCGAGGCGCTTTGCGTTCCCCTCGGCGATGGCGAGCTGGAGGTCGCCAATCGTGAGGCCGGAGAGGACGGCGAGCGCGAGTTTCGGACCCACGCC
Source organism: uncultured bacterium (assembly GCA_902779075.1). The sequence continues at coordinate 11,277 of CACZAK010000016.1, forward strand.
GGAGACGGTAGTGACGAGCTCGAACATCTCGCGCTCGCGTTCTGTCGCGAAACCATAGAGCAGCTGGGCGTCTTCGCGCACGCAGTGGTAGGTGTAGAGCTTAACGGCGTCGCCGGCGGCCGGCAGACGGTCGAAAGTGGAAAGCGGGATGAACGCCTCATAGCCCACGCCTCCGACGTCCACGATCACGCGCGACGGCGTTTTCTCGGCCAATGTTCCCTTTACGTAGGCGATCATGCGAGCGGCTCCCTGTAGCGGTACGCCTCGATGGCGGAGGCTTTTTTCGTGGTTGGGTCAAACGTTATGACAGCTCCCTCGAGCGTGGCGGGACCCTCGGCTACGGAGAAGCGGGCAGGGACGCCCGTGAGGAACTTCTGCTGGACGGGCGCGAATTCGCGTCCGATGGAAGAGTACCAAGGCCCAGTCATGCCAAGGTCGGTCTGGAACGCCGTGCCGCCGGGCAGCACGAGGGCGTCGGAGGTCTGCACGTGCGTGTGCGTGCCCACGACGGCCGTCACGCGTCCGTCAAGGTAGTGCGCGAGCGTGATCTTCTCGCTCGTCGCCTCTGCGTGGAAGTCCACGAACACGGGCACGTCCTTCGGCATCTCGTTCAGTGCGGCGTCGGCCGCGCGGAACGGACAGTCCGCCGGATTCATGAACGTGCGGCCGACGAGGTTCATTACGGCGAAGCGGCAGATCGGCGTGGTGATCAACGCCCAGCCCTTACCTGGCGCGCCGGGCGGGTAGTTGGCGGGGCGCACGGTGTTCGTGAGCTGGCCGATGGTTGGGGCAAACTCCTTCTGGCTCCACGTGTGGTCGCCGAGCGTAATCGCGTCCGCGCCCGCTGCGGTGATTTCCTGCGCGAGCGCCACGGTGATTCCGCTGCCGGCGGCCGCGTTCTCCGCGTTGACGACCACGGCCGCCACGCCGAGCTCGCGCCGAATCCGGGGCAGCTGCTCCTTCAGAATTCGGCGTCCGGGGCTGCCCACCACGTCGCCAATCATCAGTATCTTCATGTACATCTCTCTTCCTTGCGGCGCATATCCTATCATACGCCCCCCACGCCGTCAATACCCGATTGACGCAGGAATAAGAAAATGATAGAATAACCCCGTAGTTGGAAACAGAATGTTCGACCAACTGGCAACAAAAATCAAAAGGAGATAACATGAAGAAACTGATGTTCATCGCCGCAGTTGCGGCTCTCGGAATCGGCATGACCGGCTGCGTGGGCACAGGCGGTCCCTGCACGACCACGGCTCTTGGATTCGGCGGTATCATCGACGATAACCGCGCGCCGGCCTCGTTCAATATCGACAACAGCGTGAAGCCCGCCAAGTGCGGCCGTGCCACGAGCAAGGGCATCGTGCTTTACACGAGCGGCGACAGCTCGATCAAGGCCGCGATGGACAACGGCGGCATCACCAAAGTACACCACATCGACTACGAGGTGTTCAACGTCTTCAACGTCTTCAGCAAAGCCACGACGATCGTGTGGGGCGAGTAAGCTGACGGCATGCCGTGCATGCAAAATGGAAAGGGCGGCCGCAAGGCCGCCCTTTTCGTTTGTCACAGCATGCCGCCAAGATGGCGGCTTTCCCAGTCAGTGCGCAGGATTAGTGCCTGAAGCTACGCTGGCCCGTGAAGACCATCGCCACACCCGCGTCGTTGCAGCAGTCAATCACGTCCCAGTCGCGGATTGCGCCGCCGGGCTGGACGATCGAGGTGATGCCCTCGCGGATGCCCACCTCCGCGCCGTCGCGGAATGGGAAGAACGCGTCGCTCACCATCGCGCAGCCGGGCAGTCCGCCCTTCTCCGCGCGCGTCTGCTCCATGATCGCGGCCTGCTTCTTCGCGCCGTCCTCTTCGCCGAAGACGAGCCGCAGGTCGTTGTAGGGCTTCTGGTACTTCTCCCAGCTGATCCAGTCCGCGTGCTTGGTGTACGCCTTGTCGCGCGCGATCTCGGCCACGCCCACGCGATCCTGCTCGCCCGTGCCGATGCCCACTGTTGCGCCGTCCTTCACGTAGAGAACGCTGTTGGACGTGACACCGGCCTCGACGAGCCAGCCGAACACGAGGTCCTCATACTCCTTTGCTGTTGGAAGACGCGCAATCTTGTGTTCCTCGAATGAGACGGCGCCGGTCGCCTTGTCCGTGATCTTGCGGTTGCAGTAGGCCGGCATGAAGTCCTCGGGCTTGCGGGCCTTGCACACGAACGACATCTGCGCCACGATGCCGCCGTCGACAAGGCTCTTGAAGTCCACCACCGTCTTCGCGACGAAGTCGGTAAGGCGGTCCATGTTGCGGATGCGGAACACGCGGAGGTTCTTCTTCGTGGCGAAGAGGTCCATCACGCCGGGGGCGAACTCGGGAGCGACAACCACCTCGGCATAGTTCTCGACTATGAGTTTCGCCGTCTCCATATCGCATGTGCGGTTGAGGGCGATCGCGCCGCCGAACGCGGCGAGGCGGTCTGCCTTGTTCGCGCGGAAGTACGCCTCGGCGAGCGTATCGGCCTGCGCCACGCCGCACGGGTTGTTGTGCTTCACGATCACGGCGCACGGCTTCGCGGTGAGATAGCGGAGGATGTTGAGCGCGTTGTCGGTGTCCGTGACGTTCGTCTTGCCGGGGTGCTTGCCGCTCTGGAGGAGCTCCGGCACGGACGCGAGGTAGCGTCCGGGCTGGATCGTCTCTACGTCGCCAAGCAGGATGTTGCCGTTCACGAGCTTGTAGAGGGCGGCTTCCTGTCCGGGGTTCTCGCCGTAGCGGAGCCCCTTCTCCTCGCCGCCGATGTTCCACGTCACCTTCTCGTAGCTGAGCGTCTCGCGCTTGTCGCCGTCGATGAACGAAATCTCCATCTTCGGCGCGAAGCGCGCTTGTCGCCGTCGATGAACGAAATCTCCATCTTCGGCGCGAAGTGGTCGGCTTCGATGGTCTTGTATGCTTCTTTGAGGTCTTTCATCTTTGCACTCTAGTTGTTGCTGGACGCGGAAGGGATTAGAGCTTCTTCCAGACGTTGCCCTGCTCGGAGGAATCGCACACGGCGTTGATGAACTTCATGCCGCGCACGCCGTCGAGGACGCCCGGGAAGTCGAGCTCCAGCGCCGTCGGCTTCCGCTTCGCCGCCTTCGCGCGGATCGTGTCGCAGAAGTTGCAGTAGTTGTTAGCGAACGCCTCCAGGAACGCCTCGGGGTGTCCGCTCGGCGTGCGCGTGCAGCGCACGGCGGAGGCGGACTTCGTGCCCACGTATCCGTTGCCGCGCTTCCACACCTGCTCCGGAGCCTCCTGGTCGAACACGCGCAAGTAGTTAGGGTTCTCCTGGTACCACGCGAGCGCCTTCTTCTCGCCGTACACCCAGATGTGGAGGTCGTTCTCCTCGCCGGGGGCGATCTGGGATGCGGTGAGGACGCCCTTCGCGCCCTTCTCCATGTGGAAGAGGACGTTGCCGTCGTCGTCGAGCTTACGTCCCTTCACGAAGATCGTGAGGTCGGCGAGCACTTCCGTGATCTTGAGGCCCGTGACGAACTCGGCGAGGTTCGCCGCGTGCGTGCCGATGTCGCCCATGCAACCCGCGCGGCCGCTGCGCTTCGGGTCCGTGCGCCACGAGGCCTGCATGTTCTCCTTGCCAGTGAGCTTGAAGAGCCAGCCCTGCGGGTACTGCACCACGACCTTGCGGATCTTCCCGAGGTCGCCCGCCTTCACCATGTCGCGCGCGAGCTTCACCATCGGATAGCCCGTGTAGGTGTGCATGAGGCCGAACGTGAGCTTCGTCTTCTTCACGAGCGCCTCGAGCTCCTCCGCCTCGGCTACGGTGAGCGTCATCGGCTTCTCGCACATCACGTTGAAGCCGGCTTCGAGAAACGCCTTCGCGATGGGGAAGTGCGTGTGGTTGGGCGTGCAGATCGAGACGAAGTCGATGCGCTCGTCCTTCGGGAGCGCGAGTTCGCCCGCGATCATGTCCTTGTACGTGCGGTAGACGCGCTTCGGGTCGAGACCGAGGTTGCGTCCCTGCTCAAGGGACTTCTCGGGATCCACGTCGAACGCGCCCGCGACGATGTCCGCGCCGCCGTCCATGCGCGCCGCCTTGCGGTGTACCTCGCCGATGAAAGCACCGATGCCGCCGCCGACCATGCCCATTTTCAGTTTTTTCATTTGATTCTCCTTTTATTTTTTAAAAACTATCAACTAGCCACTATCAACTAACCGCTAGCCACTAACCACTAGCCACTAACCACTAACCACTCACTTGCCGAATGCGTCGTCGAACGCGATCGCGGACTGCGCAAAGTCGACCTTGCGCACGAACGCGAGCGCCTCCTTCGCGCCGTGCAGGCGGTCCATGCGCGAGTCCTCCCACTCCACGGAGAGCGGACCCTTGTAGCCGACGTCGTTGAGCGCCACGATGATGGGCTCGAACTTGACGTCGCCGCGGCCGAGCGAGCGGAAGTCCCAGTAGCGGCGCGCGTCGCCGAAGTCCACGTGGCCGCCGAACACGCCCACCGTGCCGTCGCCGTGTCCCCACCAGGCGTCCTTCATGTGGACGTGGAAGATGCGGTCGCCGAAGAGGCGGATGAACTTCACGTAGTCCACGCCCTGGTAACCGAGGTGCGAGGGGTCGTAGTTGAAGCCGAACGCGGGGTGTCCGCCGATCTCCTCCAGCGCGCGCTGGGCGGACGCGATGTCGAACGCGATCTCCGTGGGATGGACCTCGAGCGCGAACTTCACGCCGTTGTCCTTGAACACGTCGAGGATCGGCTTCCACGCCTTCGCGAACGTGCGGTAGCCTTCCGCGATCATCTCCTTCGTCACCGGCGGGAACGAGTAGAGGTACTGCCAGATGGGCGAGCCGGTGAAGCCGTTCACCACGTTGATGCCCATGTTGCGCGCGGCCTTGGCGGCGAGCTTCATCGTCTTGACGGCCCACGCGCGCATCGCCTTCGGGTCCTTGCGCAGCGCCTTCGGCGCAAATCCGGCATGGCGCGCGTCGTACACGTCGCACACGAGCTGGCCCTGCAGGTGGGCGGAGATCGCCCAGCAGCCGAGGCCCTTCTCCGCGAGACGGCCCTTGAGGTCGTCGCACCAGCCTTTCGACTTTGCGGCCGCCTCCACGTCGAAGTGGTCGCCGATGAGGCCGAGCTCCAGGCCGTCGTAGCCGAGCTCCGACATCGTTTCGCACACTTTCGCCAGCGGCAGGTCTCCCCACTGCAGCGAACAAATCGTCACTTTTCTAGCCATGTTCTTTTCTCCGTTTCTGTTTCGGCAATATCATGGAAGCGACAAAGCCTCCCTGCGGCGTAAAGTATAGCAAAACGAGCCGCGTTCCGCAAATGGCTCATAAACGAAACCAACTAAAACAGATGCCTGTTTCGCACTTCTCGGTTCATTCCACTACGCGGTCGCGGCGGAAAGTGAAGAAGAACGAGGTGAGCATGAGCACGCCGGCGAGCGCGTAAACGCCGCCCATTAGCGCGAAGCCTGCCTCGAACCCGCGCACGCCGTTCGCCTCGGAAAGTTTTCCGATCAGCAGACCTGAAAGTCCGCCGAAGAAGAAGGCAATCATGTTCAAGAGTCCCACCGCCGTCGAACGGTACTTCGGCGCAATCACGTCGAATAGCGAGGCATGCGTGTTCACCTCGAAGAAACCGCGGAAGACTCCGTACGCGGCCACCGCCACCCACGTCGAGACCAGACCCGGCGCGAAGGCGAACCACACGAGCATCGGTGCCCCGAGGAACAGCGACAGGCTCTGGAAGAGCAGCCGGAAACGGGGATTATTCTTCACTAGGGCGTCCGTCACGAAACCACCCACGAGAATCGCCGCGAACGCGCAGATGTGGTGGTAGAGCATTGTTCCGTTGCCAGCCGTGGCCACGGCGGCATCACCCAGCTCCGCCGCAAACTTCTGCGCCACGAACTTCGGCGCCCAGAAGAGATAGGCGTTGTTCACGAAAACTATTGCAATGAAACCGCTAGTGGCCAGCAGCGCAGATGGATTCCAGAAATAGGCCTTTACGCTTTCGAGCAACGGCGGCTTGGAATTCCCGGAACTTACGGCCTTTCCGGATATTTCGGATTCTCCGGGGTTTCCGGTTTTTCCAGCATCCCTCAAGCAAAAGATGAAAGCAATCCCCAGCAGAAAACCGAGCGCGCCGAAGATGATGAATACAGGTCGCCAGAAACCGAGTTCCCCGAAGTGCTCCGCCACCCACGCGCTCCCCTTCAGCCCGTTCAACATCCAGGCTACAAGCGCACCGCTCGTCATGAGACCGATGTATAGCGCAGCCTGGTGGATAGAAAGCGCCACAGACCGCGTCTCTTTGTGGTGGACCGCGATGAGCGCGTACGCGCTCGGCGCGTAAAAAGACTCGCCGCCGCCCGTCGCGATCGACCGGAAGAACATCACGCAGGCGTAGGCGCTGATTGCGATGCCCAGCACCTGAAAGTTTCCGACGAACCCCATGCACACGGTCATGAGCGACCAGAAAATAAGTGACCCGGTGATGAGCCACTTGCGGCTGAAACGGTCCCCGCAGAACCCGGCTACCGTCGTCATTGCAGCAAGTGTCCAGGAAAGCGCCGTGTTGATCCAGCCAATCTGCACGTCGGTGAGGTGCAGTTCGTTCTGGATTGGAATGGTCAGCAACCCGAACAGCGCCCTGTCCGCCTGGTGGAAGAAGAACGCGAAGCTCAGCATCGCAATCAGAAACCATTTGTACGACTTACCCATTAACTTGTCTCCTTTTCACGTACCCACCATTTTACACTTTACACTTTACACTTGCTTAAAAATCAACGTCCTCCGGCATGTGCTGCGCGCTACAGCCGGCATCCACAACGAGACGTTCGCCGCCGATGTTGCGAGCGGCGTCCGAGGCGAGGAACGCGACGGCCTCCGCTATGTCGCCGCCGGTCGCCTCGTGGCGGAGCGGACAATTCAAGCGACGCCGCGCCTTGATCTTTTCGTCAAGCACGTCCCAGCGCTCGGTATAGATGTAACCCGGTGCCACTTCATTCACGCGGATGCCGAGTGGGCCTAGGTCTAGCGAAAGGGAGCGTACCATCGCATCGATACCGCCCTTCGACGTGCAGTAGGCCGTGCGGTTGCGGATCGCGCGCATCGAGGTATTTGAGCCGAGGAACACCACTACGCCCTTCTGGCGCGTAACGGGGCTCGGCTCCTGCTTCATGAAGAAACGGTTGCACGCCGCCTGCGTCACCTGGAAACCGCCAAGGAGGTTCACCTTGAAGACATCGAGCATCTGCGCGGTCGTCATCTCCAGAGGACCGCCATGTCCGAGCCCTTGGTTGGCGGCGTTGTTCACTAGAATGTCGAGACGTCCCGCCTTCTCGGCGATTACGTCGAAGAGGTGCGCCACCTGGGCAGCGTCGGACACATCACATGGTACGGCTGTGAAGTCGCCGATTTCGCGCGCACGCAGGATCTGTTCTCCCTTCGCCGTTGACTCTGGCGTAGATCCGCACATGAACACCTGTGCGCCCTCGCGGACGAACAGATCCGTAATCTCTATGCCGGTGTTGCGGTTTCCGCCAGTCACCAACACTACCTTTCCTTCAAAGCGCCTCATCTTACTGATTCCTTTCTCTTGTATTTCCCCCTCTTAAAATCAAACAGGCGACGGGGATTGACCCGTCGCCCGCTGAGGGACATTAGCGATGTCCCGTCGGTTAGGGACCGATTTACTTCGTCGGCTTGGCAGCGTCCTTGACGTCCTTCTTGACGTCAGCGGCGGCAGCCTTGGCGTCCTTCGCGGCGTCCTTGACGTCCTTGGCAGCAGCCTTGACAGCATTGGTCGTGGCCTTGGTGTCAGGCGCGTCGGTCTTCTCGCCGCAGCCGGTGAGGGAAACGGCGCCGAGCACAAGCGCGGCCGCGCAGAACATACGAGCGATCATCTTCATTTTTTGTTACCTTTCTTTGTGGCCTTTCGGGCCGTTGTTTGGGCAATATTATCTCATAATTTTTCTGGTTTGGCAAGGGGGTCTTTTCAAAAAAATCGGTAAAACTGATTTCGCGTACCCCGAATTGCCTGCGACGACTGGCGCGCGGACGGCAGATGTGGTAGAATATGGGCGTTTCGACAAACGAGGTACACACAATGGAAATCATTTCTACTGACCGTGCGCCACAGGCGCTTGGACCCTACAGCCAGGCCATCCGCGCCAATGGCTTCATCTTCTGCTCCGGACAGATTCCGATCAACCCGGCCGCAGGCACCGTGGTGGCGACGACGGTCGAAGACCAGACACGCCAGGCGATCACCAACCTCCGGCAGGTTCTGGAGGCAGCAGGTTCTGGTCTCGACAAGGTCGTTAAGACTACAGTCTTCATCAGCGACATGAACGACTTCGCCACCGTCAACGGCGTCTACGCCGAGATGTTCGGTGCCACGAAGCCCGCGCGAAGCTGCGTGCAGGCGGCATGTCTTCCCAAGGACGTGAAACTCGAAATCGAGGCAATCGCACTCGCATAAGCAGCCGCCTTGTCCACCAAAACAGAAAATGCGTTTCGCCCTTGATTCCATTGGGCGAAACGCACTCTTTTGAGTGGTGGAGATAAGGGGAGTCGAACCCCTGACCTTCTCAATGCCATTGAGACGCTCTACCAACTGAGCTATATCCCCGTGGTGAAAACGGTGAATAGTATACCGAATCCCCGCGCTGGATGCAAGCCGCAAATTCAGATTTTTTGGGCGTGGTCACGGCCGATGTACTCGCAGGGCGCCTTTGACGCGCAGAGACCGCAGATGAAGCGTATGCCGTACCAGACATGCGAAAGGAAGACGCCTAGCGCCGTCAGAAGCCACATCAGCGGGTGCGTGGAGAATGCCGTAAGGAGCGTCAGCAGCAGGTAGGCCCCGAGCGGCACCACGAGAAACGCCATCTGCAGCACGGCCGCCCACGAACCAGGCACCGTGGAAATGCAGGCCACCGGCAACCACGCGATGAGATACGCGACAAACGCGCTGGGGACGAAATAGCTCGCGTGAAGCGAATTGGAAGGATAGCGCTTGCAGAAATAACCGCGGTGGAATGCATAGCGCCCCAGCTGACGGAGGTGCGGCGCGAAAAGCGCACGGCGGTGATGGTACACAACGATCCAAGGATCGTACACGATACGTTTGCCGGAATCAATCACGTCCTTGCAAAGGAGCGTGTCCTCACCCGGCCAGAAGTCAGTGCGGTAGCCGCCGAAGGAATCGAGCAGCGATTTCCTGACAAATAGGTTGCAGCTTGGGTAGTCATCCACGTCACGCCGCACGCCGCCAGCTTTGTAGCGGTAGCGGTAGTTTCCGGAAACGAGAAGGTTTTCATAGACGCGCCCGCCTGCCTGGGCGAGGAATCCGTCCCCCGGCGGCGTCACGCCCGGACCGCCCACCGCGCCGATCGTCGATTCGCTGAAATACTTCACCGCGTTTTCAAGCCACCGCGCTTCTGGATAGGCGTCGTCGTCGATGAACGCCACCACGTCGCCATTCGCGGCGGCTATGCCAGCGTTACGTTTCTCCGCCGGACGCACCTTGCCCGTGGGGATGATGGAGAGTTGGAAGTTGTAAGTTGTAAGTGAAGAGTCGGATGGTAGTGGTTGGTCAGGAAGAACGATCACTTCGAAGTCACGGTAGGTCTGCTCGGCAAGGCCCTTGAGGCATTCGTCGAGCATCCACGATCCGGCGGGGCACGCGATGACCACGCTCACGAATGGATTCCTCTCCAGCGGCGGCGGCACCTCCACCTTGGCGTAGTAGTGCAGAATCCGCAGGCGGTAGAACACGGCAAGCGTGTCCATCATCATCTCGCGCACGGTACGCGGCTTCAACGCGCCGAACTTCTGTCCAAAGCGGATCTCCACCGGCGCCTCGCTCACCTTCGCGCCGCGTTCGTAGGCAATGGACAGCAACTCGAGGTCGAACGCATACGTCTTCACGAGCATTCGGTCGAGTGCGTCACCGAGCACCTTGCGGCGGAAGAGCTTCATGCCTGTCTGCGTGTCGGTGACGGGCAGACCCACCACGAGGCGCACGAGTCCGAAGTAGATGGCGCTCGCGAGGCGGCGGTGCCACGGATACTGCACGGACGACTCCGGATGCCGCTTCGACCCGATGACGATGTCGGACCCGTTTTTCGCCATCGAGTCGAAGAACTTGGGCAGCATCTTCGGAGCGATATCCAAGTCGCCGTCAAGCAGGAGCACGTAACCGCCAGACGACGCGCGGAAGCCGGCCTTGAGGGCACTGCCCTTTCCGGCGTTCTTCGCGATCAGCACGGGACGGCACGCCGCACGCGAGGCGTGCCGCGAGGTGAAGGTCTCCGCATACGCGCGTATCGCCTCCGCGCTTGCATCCGCGCTGCCGTCGTCCACCGGCACGAGCTCGTAGCGAAAATCGCCAGGGTCTAGGCAGGAGGCAACGGATTCCAGATTCTCGGCGATGGACGAACCTAGGTTGTAGACGGGCAGAATGACGCTAAGAAGCTCCCCTTCAAGGATCTTCCGCGCGTTCGACCAGTCCAACGAGTTCGCCATGAGTTTTCCAGAGCCGGAACCCTTACCTCCAAGTAGCCAGATGCACGATGCTGTCCGTTACTTGAGCATAAGCGCCGTGAGGAGCTTCGTGAAACGCGCGGGATCGGGAATCGCCGAACCCTCCGCGATGAGCGCCTGGTCGTAGAGCAGCTCCACGGCGTCCTTCAGCTCGTCGCCGGAGAGGCCCTTCATCTTCGCGACGAGCGGGTGCGAGGCGTTGACCTCAAGCGTGCGCTTCTCGTGCGGTACCTCCTGGTTCATCGCGCGCATCATGCGCTCCATCGAGGCGGAAAGCGCGTTCGCGCCGGCCACGAGACAGCACGGGCTGTCCGCGAGGCGCGTCGACACGCGCACGTCGGCCACCTGGTCCTTCAACTGCTCCTTCACAGCGTCGAGGAAGGGCTTGAGGTCGGCGGACGCTTTTTCGTTCGCCTCCTTCTCTTCCTTCTGTTCCTTTTCGCTGCCGAACTGCACGTCGCCCTTCGCGATGTCCACGAGCTTCTTGCCCTCGTATTCGCGGAAGGAATCCACCAGCCACTCGTCCACGGGATCAACGAAGAACAGCACGTCGCAGCCGTGCTTGAGCGCCTGCTCAAGCTGCGGCGAATGGCGCGCGTCCTCAATGCGGTCGGCGGAGAGATAGTAGATGTCCTTCTGGTCCTTCGGCATCGCCTTCACGTATTCGTCGAGCGAGATTAGCTTGCCGGCCTCGGTCTTCGCGCTCGGGTAGAGGACGAGCTTCTTGATACGGTCGGCGTTCTCCCAGTCGGTGTGGATACCTTCCTTGAGGACGCGGCCGAACGTGGTCCAGAACTTAAGGTAGGTTTCGGCGCGCTTCTCCTTCATCTCCTGAAGAGTGGAAAGAATCTTGGACGTGACGGCCTGCTTGATCTTGCGGATCACGGCGTCGTCCTGGAGCATCTCGCGCGAGACATTGAGGGGAAGGTCGGAAGAATCCACCACGCCCTTCGTGAAGCGGAGGTACTCAGGGAGGAGCATCTCGAAGTCATTGCCAATGAACACGTTGCGCACGTAGAGCGAGAGGCCGTGCTTCGTCTGGGGCATGTAGATGTCCATGCCTGCCTTCTCAGGCAGGAAGAGGAGAGCCTTGAACTCCACCTGCCCTTCGCCGGAGAAGTGGATTGTCTCGAGCGGAGCTGTGTAGTCGTGCGTGAGGTGCTTGTAGAATTCGTCGTACTCCTCCTTCTTGACGTCCTTCTTCGGACGCTTCCAGAGGGCGACCATCGTGTTGAGGGGCTTCGGCTCCTCGGGCTTCTTCTCCTCCTCGCCTTCCTTTTTCTCCTCCTTCTTTTCAGGGAGGCCCTTGAAGAAGATTGGATAGGCGATGAAGTCGGAGTAGTTCTTAACGAGCTCGCGCACGCGCCACTCGTCGAGGTATTCGGCGAAATCGTCGCGAAGATGGAGCATCACGCTCGTGCCGTAGTCGTCGCGCACGCCGTCCTCCACGGTGTAGGCGCCCGTGCCGTCGCTCTCCCACTGGTAGGCGGCGTCGCCGCCGCGCTTCTTGGATACCACGCGCACCTTGTCCGCCACCATGAACGCTGCGTAGAATCCCACTCCGAACTGTCCGATGAGCTCGGGCAGGTTGGCGCCGCCCTTCTCCTTGAGCGCCGCGCGAAACGCCTTCGTGCCGGAAGAGGCGATGGTGCCGAGGTTCTTCTCAAGGTCGTCTGCGTCCATGCCCGCGCCGTTGTCGGAGATCATGAGCGTCTTGGAGTCCTTGTCCGCCACTATGTCGATGCGCCATGTGGGATTGTCCGCGACGAGTTCCTTCTGGGTGATCCCCAGGTACTTGGCGCGGTCGATGGCGTCGGATGCGTTTGATATAAGCTCGCGGAGGAATATTTCCTTCTTCGAGTAGAGCGAATTCACGACAAGGTCGAACATTTCCTTGATCTCGGCCTTGAACAGATGGTTCTTCTTTTCCATTTTATTCTCCTTTAAATCTCCATGGCGCCGCGCGGCGAATAAGCCAGATTCTGTTCACCGCCTTGCGGCGGCTCCGGTCATTCATCTACGCAATCAACCCGGGATTTCACCGCACCTCCGTGTCGGAACCGGATTCCGACCCCTGGAGGGCGAACCGGACGGGCCGCCCGTTCAATCCCCTATTTGATCTTGCTCCGAGGGGGGCTTGCCATGCGGACGGGACTCTCGTCCCGTCCCGGTGGTCTCTTGCACCGCCTTTTCACCCTTACCGCCTTGCGGCGGCGGTCTGTTTTCTGTGGCGCTTTCCATCTGCGGCGATTGCCGCCGCGTTCCCGGCTTTGACGGCCGGGCCCTCTGCCCTGCGGAGTCCGGACTTTCCTCACCCTTTCGGGCGCGACCGGTCACACGCGCGGAGCCATGGAGAAAATTGTCAAAGATCGCGGTAGAGGATGCGGCCGCACATCGTGCAGACCACCGGTCCCTGGACCGTTCCGCCGGATTCGATGATCTTCGCGTTGCGGTCCACGCTCTGTCCCACGAACGGAGGCTGCTTCATGTGGCAGCCGTCGCACACGTCGTCGGAGTTGAGCAGCGCGACAGCGGGCCAGCGGCGCGTGCGCAGGCGCTCGTAGTAGAGGAGCGTGCGGGGATCCGCGTCGGAGACGGCCTTGGACCGCTCGGCGCGCTCCTGCTGCAGACGGGCGAGCTCAGCGTTCACCTCGGCAAGGCGAGCGTCCAAGTCGGCCACAAGGCCGTCCACCCCGCCCTGCTCGGCGTCCACCTTCTCCTGCGCGACCGCGACGTTCTTCTCGAATGTCGGAGTTTCCTCCTCCAACGCAAGCGCGCGGTTCTCGGCCGTCTCGGCCTCGCGCTCCAGCCCCTCGATATGCATGATCGACTGCTGCATTTCCTTGTTGGACTTGATAGACGTCTGCGCGAGCTTGAGCGTCTGTACCTTCGCGCGGATTTCCTCCGCTTCGGCCTCTTCCTTGCGAATCATGCCGCGATGAGCCTCGAGGTGGTTCTTCGCGAATTCGAGGGCGGCGTTCACCCCCGCAAGCCGGGCCTGTTCCTGCGCCTTGCGCTGCGGAATATCCCGTGCCTCGCGCTCCAGGTCGCGGATCTGACCGTCCGTGTCCTGAAGTTCAATCAACGGTTGTATCACATTCACCGTAGTGTTCCTTCCTGGTCTAGTCAAAAAACAGATTGTGTATTTTACCGAATCCGCCGCAATCCGTCAATCCCCCACCGCGGCTTTTGCATTCACCGCGACAGGGGATGTTCGTGAGCCCTACGCCATCTGCTTGAGGAAGCGGAGGTCGTTCTCGTAGAGCCAGCGGATGTCGGGGATGCCGTACTTGATCATCGCGATGCGCTCCACGCCGAAGCCGAACGCATAGCCGCTCACCGTATCGGGATCCCAGCCGACGTGCCGGAACACGCGCGGATCGACCATGCCCGCGCCGGCGATCTCGATCCAGCCGGACTGCTTGCACACCGCGCAGCCCTTGCCCTTGCAGACATGGCAGGTGAAGTCCACTTCCACGGACGGCTCGGTGAACGGGAAGAAGTGCGGACGGAACCGCACCCCCGCGCCGTTGCCCATCATCTCGTTCGCGAAGTAGGCGAGCACGCTCTTGAGGTCCGCGAGCGAGACGGGCTTCGTGTCGACGTAGAGTCCCTCGATCTGGTGGAAGTTCGCGCTGTGCGTCGCGTCCGTCGTGTCGCGCCGGTAGGTGCGGCCGGGGCAGATCACGCGTACGGGCGGCTGCTTCGCGGCGAGCATCGTGCGAATCTGCACGGGCGAGGTCTGCGTGCGCAGAAGCTGGTCGTCCGTGAGCCAGAACGTATCGCTGCGGTCCTGCGAGGGATGGTGCGGCGGCGTGTTGAGCGCCGTGAAGTTGTTGAACGGCGTCTCGATGTCCGGGCCGTCCGCCACCGTGAAGCCGAGCTTCCCGAAGATGCGCGCCGCGTCCGCGATCACGCGGCTGAGCGGATGCTCCACGCCGGGTTCGCCCCAGCGTCCGGGCAGCGTGGCGTCCACGGACTCCGCCGGACCCGACGCGCGCGCGCCCGCGCCCTTCGCGGCGAGGGCCGCCTCCACTTCCGCGCGCCAGGCCTGCACGGCCTTGCCGAACGCGGGACGCTCCTCCTTCGGCACGTCCTTCATGCCCTTGATGAGCGCGGGGATCGACCCGTTGCGCCCCACGTACTTGACGCGCAGTTTCTCGATGGCATCGGCGTCGTCCGCTGCCGCGATCTCCGCGAGCGACGCCGCCTTGCCCTGTTCTAGTTCTTCTAGTGTCATTTTGTCTCTTTTCCGGTAACGGGTTTGCCAGCCTCGGGTGCCGCCTTGCCGGCGTCTGCGGCGGTTTTGCCAGCGTCGCAAGCGGGCTTTTCTGCCGTGCATTCTGTCTTTTCGGCAGCGCACGGCTGGCCCTTGCAGCAGAACGGCCACACCTTGAGCTTCCAGCACACGCCGAGTGCGATGCCGACGACGAAGACGAGCGTCAGCAGCAGCTTCCACCAGCCGCCCTTCGCATACGGGTCGCGCGCCACGGCCGCGCCCATCGGGAGCTTCGCGGGACGCGTGAACGTGCGCGCAAGACCCATCGAGAAGTAGAGCGGACGGTTCACGGCCCAGCCGCAGGCGTTGAGGATCGCACCCAAATCGCGCGCGCGCAGCTTGAACCATGCGAGGATCACGCTCGGCAGCGACACGAGGAGGATTATTGCGACGATGCCGGCCGCGATCTTCCACGGTGGCAATCCCGCGATGAGTCCCACCAGTGCCGCACATGCCGCGCCGGCCATGCCCACGCCCACGCCGAGAGCCGCCACGGAACTCGCAATCGCCGCGCCGTTCGGGGCTGGTGCGGGCTGTGCGGGCGGAGGCGTCGCCGCAGCCGCCGCAGCGGCGTCGACTTGCGTGCCCACCTTGGCGACCGCCGCGTCCTGCTTCGAGGAGAGGAACTTCTTGCACTGCTCGGCGATCGTGTTGCCGATCTTCGCCCACGGAGCCCAGAAAGCCTCCTTCAGCGAAACCTGCGACTCGACGACCTTCGTGATCACCGCGTCCCAGTCGTTGCCTTCGCAATCGTAGAAGATGCCGTTGCGTCCCGCGTAGAGCGGTGCCGTGCGTCCGGCCGTAATCACCGCGCAGACCTCGCGCGTCTCGCCCGTCGCCTTGCGCGTGAGCTTCGCGTAGAGGAGACAGCACTTCGACTTCTCGGCGAGCGCTGCGTGCGCGCCCTCGTCAGCCACGTGGAAGCAGAGGTTGCACGCGCGGCCGTCGATGTAGAGCGTACCGGTGCGGAACACGCTGTCGCTCTCGGAATCGTAGAGGTTCGCCTGGTTCACGTAGTTGCAGAGCCACGTGACGAGGTTCGCCGCGTAGCGCAGCGCGCGCGTGCAGTCCACGAGGCGTCCGTACTCGTCCGCGAGCGCGAGGTCCTTCTGGATGAGGTCGTTGACCTTCGCCTGCATCGCGCCGCCCTTCGTAAACGCCGCAAGCTTCTCTTCGCCCACGCCCTCCACGGTCAAGCCGGCCTTCGCGCCGAGCCACGCCGCGTACGGGGAGAACTTCGCCTTAACGGCGGCCCAGTCGTCGCGCGAGAGCGTCTCGGCCTTCTCCACGCCGAGCGCCGGCGCCACGGCCACCTGTGCGAACGCGCGGAACTTGCCGAGCCACAGCGGATGCACGCCCTGCGTGAGCGGCAGCACGGGATCGGGCTCGTTCGTGACGAGCGGGAGATCTTCCGGCACCGTGAAGAACTCGTCGATCTTCGCCTCCACTTCCTGCAGCGCGGCGTAGCCAGCGGCCGTGCCGTCGCCAATCACGGCGGCGTCAGCGCCCGCCGCCTTCCACGCGAGGTACGCGGCGGCGTCCGCGAAGAACGCATCCGCCTTCGCCTGGTCCGCGCCCATGTCGCCGCCGCGGTCCGGCACGCCGCCTTCGCAAGCGACGATCGCAGCGATCGCATCCGAGACTGCCGCGTCGGACGTGGACTTCGGCGTTACGATTCCGTCGCCGTTGAGCGGCTGGGCGTTGAAGACGTCCGTCGTGCCGGTCACGTTCGCCAACGTGATCTCCGTGGCGTCCGCCTTGCCCGCACGCAGGAGGATGTTCTTGAACGACTTGAGAAGCGCCTTGCCCTCGTCTGTCGAGTCGTCAATGTCCGAAAGCGCGATTGAATCCTTGCGCGCAAAGAGGAACTCGAGGTTCTTGAAACGCACGCGCATCCACTCCACGGCAGCGCGCACTTCGGGCACGCGGATGCGGCCGTCGCCGTCAGTGTCCAGCAGTTTCAGCGTGGCGGGATCGAAGCGCAGACCGTCCGTCGACGCCGCGAGCACGGTCCAGAGTTTCTGGTCAAGCTCCTTAAGCGCCGCAAGGTCTTCGCCGTTCTCGAGCTTGACCTGCACACAGCGCGCGGACTTGAAGAATTTCCATTTGTACATTATCGGTTCCTCTTAGGATTTCCTTTGGGTGAAATGACGTTGTTATTTTACCACAGTACCCCGTCCGAAACAAGCACTCATAACAACTTGACGCAACTTATCCGGGTCCCTAATCAATCTCTTTGAGGGTTATCGCCAGAAGGAACTCGTCAACAAACATCATTTTCATTCAAAAGCGCAACCGTATACCGTATTGGCCACATCTTCCACAAGGGGGACTCGCGGATTATTCGGACTTTACCGTCACGCGGTAGCGGTTGACGCGCTTTTCGCCCTTTGCGAGACGCCACGGGCCGCGTATACAGTGGCTGGGCGCGATGCCGAGCTGCCCGTCCACGCGCCACGGGTTCGGATAGCCCGGGTTCCCCGGCATGTCCTCGATGCGCACCACGCCGTTAGAGGTCCGCCCCTCGATGGGCATAGAGACCTCTACCCACTCCGCCTCTTTCTGTTCGGCGGCGCCGTTCCGCTGTCCGCGCGAGTTCACGGCGAACTGCCGCTTGGCGTTGGATTTTTTGTACGGCATCCGCAGGAACAGCCCGCCATACGCCCATTTGCCGAAGGTGACGTCGCCGAAGTCCGCCGCAAGCGTCCACGTGAGGTCCAGCACGTAGTTCGTGCCGTAGTCGGTCAAGGTCCAGTCCTGCGTCTCCGTCAGGACGGGCGAGCCGTCCTGGTCCGTCCAGCGCGTCTTCACCGTCCACTTCGCGGTGTTGCCATTTACGACCGGCTTCGCCACCGGCTCCGGGTGGAACTTGTTCTGTTCCTTCTCCCAGAAGTTGATGCCGTTGACGGCATGGAGGCCGACGTAGAGGCCGTGCTGCCACGGATGGTGCTTCGGCTCGTTCTCCGTATAGACGCCCTTGCCGTCCGGCGCCATGAGCGGATGGATGTACGCCCGATGGTCGGCGGCGGCGTGCTGCTCCAAAAGGACAGTGCCGTCCGCGCGCTGCACGCGCCAACCGTCGGAAACCGGGACGGCGGTGAGCGCCGCCGCCAGCGCAAGACTAACCGCGAACATCGTCGAGGCTCCAGCCGTTGAGGTAGGGACGCGCCTTGAGGAGTTTGTTCGCCTCGTCGTCGTTCGTGTAGCGGAACGCGGCGGCGTCGAACTTCAGCCGCTTCCCGCGCTTGATGGAGTGGAGGGCCATCTGCGGGAGAAGGTCGGAGTGCCAGGCCTTCTCCGCCTGTGTCATCACGCATTCCGTGCGCCCGGACGTGATGGCGTCCACGAAGTCGGCCGCCATGCCGCCCTTGTAGTGCGGGAGCTTGACCGACATCTTCCCGGGCTTCAGGTTCGTCTTGGCAATGTCGGGAATGGACGTCTTGAAGCCGCGTTCCTCGGCCTGCGCCCAGCCCTTCGTGCCGACGAACTTGATGCCATGCACAAGGCCGTACTTGTTCGTGTCGTTGTCGACGAAGACCACGCGCGGGCCCTTCTCGTAGACCAGTTCCGCGTTCCAGGCCACCACGGTGTCCGTCATGCTCGAGCCGGGATACGGGAACGTGCCGAATGCGTTCACCTCCACGGGGAGCGAATCCTCGCGGCGGAGACAGAACTGCGAGAGGTCGAGGTAATGGCAACCCCAGCACTGCGCCATGCCGTTCGGCGAATACTGGCTCATCAGTTCCGTAGGCCAGATGCTGAGCTTCTTCTCGTTGAACGGCGTCACCTCGCAGGGGCCACACCAGCGGTTCCAGTCCATCGTCTTCGGCACGGGCTGCGCCGGCATGTGGTCCCAGTGCTTGTTGCCAACCGTCGCGCAGATGACCTCCTTGATCTCGCCGAGTTCGCCGTTGAGGGCGAGCTCGCCGGCCCACATGAAGTTCAGCATCCCGCGGCGCTGGAAATCGACCTGAAACACCTGTCCGCGCTTCTGCGCTGCCTTGACGGCGTCCACAATGAGACGTCCCTCCTCGGCGGACGGGGCGAACGGCTTCTCCATGAACACGTGCTTGCCGCTGCGGAGGGCGAGCGCCGTGACGTACGGATGCCAGTGGAGGTTGGCGATCACGGCCACGGCGTCGACGTCCGCCGCCGTGCAGACCTCGCGGAAGTCGCCCGTCGTGCGCACGCCATGGTTCTTGCCGTAGGTGCTGGAGACGTACTTGGCCGCCCAACCGCCCCGCACGCGCCGCAGGTCGCAGTCCGCCATCGCAACGAGGCGCACGTTCGGCAGGCCCACGAGCGACGGCACCACGGTGCGCGCCCGCGCGCCGAGTCCGATGACGCCCAACGTGATCTTGTTCGACGGTGCGTCCTTGCCAAGAACCGTCGCCGGCACAATGACCGGCGCCGCGCCGGCGGCGAGCATACCACCGATAAAACCTCTTCTGCCCGTCGCGGCACACGCAACAGACTCACTTTGCTTTTTATCCATTTCTATTTTCTCCTTTTCTCAACGAATTACTCGCCCGGTTCCAGCACGAGGCGCACGCCCACGTTGAAGACGCGTTGCCAGGGGAAGTACGTGTTCCGGCGGTCGAAGGTGGCCATGCGCGGCAGCACGTTGAACGCGCCGCCGCGGGCGACGGCCTCGCCCGATGGCCCGACGCACCATTCCTCCACGTTGCCAATCATGTCGAAGAGCCCCGCCGCGTTCGCGCAGTAGCGGTGCTTCACCGCGGATCCGAGCGTCATCTCGCCGTCGTTCGCCCCCATGAAGCGCAGATGGTAGTTGAACACCTTGTACTGGTTCGGAAGATTCTCGACGGACGCGTCCGAGAGGTTCGCGACCTTCGCGAAATCGGCCATGTTCCCGCCCCACGCATAGTCGCCCGACACGCCCGCGCGCGCCGCATGTTCCCATTCCGCCTCCGTCGGCAGGCGCACCTTCACGCCCGTCTGATCGGAGAGCCAGGCGGCGTATGCCTTGGCCTCGTCGAACGACACGCGGATGACGGGCAGGTCATGACGTTCGGCGGACGTTCCCGGCGCCGCGTGGTCCTTGCCCACCCAGTCGATGAAGCCGTTCCTGTGCTCCGGCTCGTAGGCGAGCCAGTTCGCAAGCGGTAACTCGCCCTCGGCCATCCACACGCCAGATGCCGTCCGGCGGAACGCGATCCGTCCACCCGGCGCGTCCAGTTCCACGCGCAGTTTCGAGGGCTTCACGCTCTGAACCGGTTTCGCCGGCGCGCGCTTCGCCGCCGGTTTCTTCGGCGGCTCGAACGCGATCTTTGGGATGTCCCTCTCCGCGTCGCGGTACGTGTAGCGGTCAAGCTCAGGATCGTTCTTCGGATCCCAGAATCCCTGGAAGTTCCGTTCGCCGTACTGGCGGCGTGCATGGGAATACTCCAGCAGCTTCTGCTGTTCCTCGTGCGTGCGACCCGAACCGGCCCAGCCGCGGTCGCCGCGCATGCGGAAGTACTCGACTTGATCGGTCCACGTGCCCCAGAACGGCGCGTTGAGGTCGATCCACGTGTAGAGGCGGCGCCATTCCGTGTCCGTCAGCTCCACGCCGTGGTGTCCCGCCTTGAGCATCTGCACGAGCGGACTCGTGTTGGCGTGGTACTCAAGCGGGTTCTGGAGGTAGTAGTCCGATTCCGGACCCGGACGCCGCACGTAGGGCTGAAGGTAGAAGTAGCTCTTCGAATAGCACCCCACGTGGTCGTCATTGAACCGCTTCATCTGGATCTGCATCGGACGGAAGTCCGCCAGGTTCGGCTTGTCGCCGCGCGTGAAGAGCGGATAGGCGTCCATGGAGAACACGAACACGTCCTGCTTGTCCTTCGGACACTTCGCCACCTCTTCGCACGGGTCCTTGTCGTGGCAGCCCGAACAGCGCCGCTGGAGAATCGGCTGGATTTCACGCAGGAAGCTCCACGTGCGCGGCTTGTCGCGTCCCTCCGGCGGCTTGATCGTGTCCGGCGCGCGCTGGACGATCTGCAGCGGACGCGCCGTCACGCTGGGATTCTCGTGGCAGCCGATGCAGGAGACGTACTCGCCCGGCATGCCGACGGTCCAGGAACGCATGAGCTGCACGGCCCGCCCTTCCGCGTCGAGCGGCTGGATCGAGATCGGCGTGTTGACGGGCGCATTGAAAAAGATGCCGCCCTTCTCCGTCACGGGCACCTCGCCGAGGACGTACTTCATGTCCCATGACGACTCCACGCCGACCGCCTGGTGACTGCCCGTGTGGTTGAAGGCGTAGTGGTAGGCGAAGATGCGGGCGGACTTAACCGTTCCACGCGGAAGGTTCTTGAGTCCTTCGCCCTGGTAGAGGTCGCCGCAGTACATCGTGCAGTACGGCACGTTCTCGCGGCGGCGGTCAGGGATGGACGGCGGACGCTTCCGCGCCGCAAGCGCAATCGGCTCGTTGAGACACCAGCCCTCGCATTCGGCGAGAAGCGTGATGTTGTCGAAGACGTCCACGAGGTAGATGCCCCAGAGCGAATTCTTGGACGCCTTCATCGCCGCGAGGAAGAACTTGCCCGCGCCGTCCGCCGGGGAGCTTCCGAGCGGGAACGGCTGTAGGAAACGCGGATAGCTGCCATTGTAGAGTCCGTCCATGATCTTGTCGTCCGGCGGCTTGCCCCAGCCGGGCAGCATCTGGACGCAACCCTTGGGTCCGGCGTGCGCGCGCGCGGCGTCGAAGAGGACGAGCTTTCCGCTCTTGGGGGAGTGGTGGCCAGTCGCGACCGCGATGAACTTGCCGTTGTCGCCCGGAATCGCCAAGGGGCTGCCGAAGTGGTTGGGCCAGTAGTCGTTCGAGCCGTAGAAGCCCATCTGGCGCGTGCCGTCGGGGTTCATCGTCATGAGCACGCGGCTGAAGAAGTGCGGCAGGTCGCAGTACTCCCAGCGCACGTACTGAATGCGTCCGTCGTTGAGCACGCTCGGGTACCAGTTCGAGTCCTGGTCGTAGGTCAAGCGGTCCACCTTGCCATTTGCGGGATCGAGGCGGTAGCTGTTGCTCATGCGCAACCGTCCAGACTCGCAGGGAAGCCCCTGTTCGCCGGCGTCCGACGTAAACACGATGCGCCCGTCGGGCAGCCAGCAGCAGTCCGCCGCCTCGTGGATGAAGTTCGTCGGGAGGAGCGTCTTCGCCGACGCGCCGTCGGCATCCGTCTCGAAGAGCCGCCAGGCCTTGCCCCGCGCCGGATCCGGGCCCACGAAGAGGATGCGGCGTCCATCCCAGTTGAGGTCCACCGAGTGGATCGTGCCCGTGTGCTTGTAGAGTTCGCGCTCGGTTGACTTCTCGTCGCGGAAGCCGGAGAGGACGACCAGCGACGCGGCCCTGTTCCGGTCGACGATGAGGTGGTTGTAGCACGAGAGATTCGGCTGCGCCGGATGGGCGTCCCGGCGCGGATCGCCGCCGCGGTGCTTCACGGCGAGGATGGAAAGGTCGCGTACGAGCGGATGCGCGGACAAGAGACGGCGCTGGCGCGCGAGCAACTCTTGCGCGGGAGCGTCGCGCCCCGTCGCGACAGCCGCAAGCGCAGCCTTCTTCTCGCTCTCGACCGTCGCGGCAAACGCCCGCACGGCGGCAACGTCATTCGCGTCGGCGCCGGGCGTCTGGGCCCAGTCGTCCGCAAGGCGTTTCAGCGCGTCGGCGTTCATCAGCCGCACCTGCGCGGCACATTCCTCAAGCACGTCCTTCGACGCGCCATGTACATCAACGGCCACCAACGTGGCAACTGCTGCAACCAGTAAAAGTGTTTTACATCTCATGTTTTTGTCCTTGTTGTTATGCGTCTCAGAAAAGCGCGAAAATGGCCAAGAGGATGCCGCAGAGGCCCTCGCCCGCGATGAGGCCGGCCGAGAGAAGCGTGACGGAATCTTCGCCGGAAGCATTTCCGCCCCTGCGCCAATCAACAAACCAGCGCAGAAGGCCGCCGACGAACATGGTGACGCCCAACCCGACGGGCAGGTACATGCCGATGGCGACGGGCATCACCGGCACGCGGAAGATGGTCAAAACCACCGCGAAGACCGCGCCGCCCGCGATCAAACCCCAAGGCAGGCCGTCGCCCATGATGCCCTCCACGATCGACTTCATCATCATTGCCTGCGGAGCGGAAATGGCATCGCTCCCGAACCCCCAGGCGCGGTGCAGGAGAATGAGCACGCCGCCGATCGCGAGCGACGAGGCGATGACGCCTATGACCTCGCCGGTCTGCTGTTTCCAGGGCGTCGCGCCCAGGATGTTTCCCGTCTTGAGATCCTGCGCCGTATCCCCGGCGATGGCGGCCACGATGCACACCACGCTGCCAACCGCGATTGCGGCCACCATGCCCGCCGCGCCAGTGGTTCCCGTTTCCCGCAGCGCCAGCGTCGCCACCACCAGCGTGGCGATCGTCATTCCCGAAATGGGGTTGTTCGAGCTGCCGACCAGCCCGACCATCCGCGCCGAGACGGTCGCGAAGAAAAAGCCGAAGAGCGCGATAAGCACCGCCCCCAGAAACGACACCGGTATGGCAGGCACGAGCCAGATGAAAAGCACCAAGAAAGCAACGCCGCCCACAACAAGCCGCATCGGCAGGTCGCGTCCGGGTTCCTCGGCGCCACTTTCGCCCCGTGCACTTCCCTTCACCGGCTTGAACGCCTGAATGAAAACCGGCAGCGAACGCACGAGCGAAATGAAACCGCCCATCGCAATCGCCCCCACGCCCACATAGCGCACATAGTGCTTCCAGATATGTTGCGCGCTCTGCACGTCCCACGCAGAACCGGCTCCGGGAATTGCCACTGCAAGGATGGGCAGCAGCACGAGCCAGCCGAACAACGTGCCGCCGAAGAGCAGGGTCGACACCTTCGTGCCCACGATGTAGCCCACGCCGAGAAGCGCGGGCGAGACGTCGAACCCGAGTGCCCCGCGGATGCCATGCACCGGGAAGAGGAAGTTTTCCGGCATCCACTTGAGGCCGCCCGTCACCGTCTTGACCGCCGCACCCGCGCCCAGCCCCACGAACACGTTTCGCGCGTGCTTCGCGCCGGCCTCGCCGGCCTTCAGCACGTCGGCGCACGCCACGCCCTCCGGATAGGTCAGCGCCTTGTCCTCAACGATCAGCGGCCGTCTGAGCGGCACCATCAACAGCACGCCGAGCAACCCGCCCGCGAGGGCGATCAGCGTGACGGACAGCATCTCCGGCGCGGAGAACTCCATCGGACGCTCCTCCGCCCAGAGATAGATGGCCGGCAAGGTGAAGATCGCCCCGGCCGCAAGCGACTCGCCGGCGCTGCCGATCGTCTGCACCATGTTGTTTTCAAGAATCGAATCACGCCGCAGTACGAAACGCAAGACGGCCATCGAAACCACGGCGGCGGGAACGGAGGCCGACACCGTCAACCCCACACGAAGGCCCAAGTAAGCATTCGCCGCGCCGAATACGACGGCCAGTATCACGCCGAGGATCAACGCCGTCGGCGTAAGTTCCCGTTTTGCTTTCACTTCAGGATTCGTATGCATATCCTCACCTACTGCTGTTCGGGCTCATCAAGGATCGCAATGAACTTCTCGGGCGGGGGAATGGGACGGAAGGTGGTGGTGGAGACGAAGCAGTGGCGCGTGAAGCCGTCCACGAGCAGCTCGCCGTTCACGCGCACCTCACAGGCGATCTCGAGGCGCACGCCCTTGTGCGCGCGACACCAGGCCGTGACCTCCAGCAAGTCGTCGTAGCGGGCGGGGCGGTGGTAGTTGACCTCCGCATGCACGACGGGCAGCATCCACCCTTCCGCCTCGCACTGTTTGTAGGTGTAGCCGCAGGCGCGCATCAATTCGTTGCGCGCGCGCTCGAAGATGGTGAGGTAGTTGCCGTAGTAGACAACGCCCATCTGGTCGGTGTCCGCATACGGCACGCGGTACTGCAAAGTCGTTTTACGCATGGCACGTATAGTATACCATAAATTTGCCGTCCGTTGCGCTTGCCGTAGTCTAAGGACGACCGCGTTTCTAGGGATACGCTTCTAGGGATATATGGCAAGGCCATCCTAGCGAGTTGCAGATACGACCTTGGCGGAAAGCGCAGTCTTCTTCATCCAGTCATCGCGGAACGACTTTGCAACCTTGCTCGAACCCTGCACGTTCACCATGTAGAGACGGGCCTTGCGCGTCTTGACGTTGGCCTCTGCCCATGTACCGCCGGCGCCGCCATGGGAGAGTGAACCCTTTCCGTCCACCTTCATGCCGAAGCTGTAGCCAACCTTCACGCACTTAGGCGTCTGTTTGGACGTCCACTTCTCCATGAGCGGAGCGGAGATCAGCCTGCGGCCGTCGGACATCAGCCCCCCGCGCGCGATCATCTGGAAGAACTTGATCATGTCCCGCGGCGTTGAGAGGAGTCCGCCGCCGGCCTCGGGATGGACACCCACTTCCATGTACGGCGGCGCGAGTTTGCCGCGCACGATCTTTGTGGGCATAGGTGGCTTCTTATCCGACAACTTGTAGAATGCGGCACGGCGCGCATTCTGCGAGGCGTTGGGGATGAACGTGGAGTCGGTCATGCCCAACGGTTTGAAGATGCGTTCGGCCATCTCGACCTCGAAGGGACGTCCCGTGACCTTCTCCACGATGGCTGCGGCCACGTCGATATCCCAGTTACTGTAGAGATATTTCGTGTCCGGCTCGAACTTCAGCGGTTCCACATGCACATGTTCCGCAAGCGCCTCCATGCCGGGGCGCGCAATGGCCTTCTTGGGGAATACGTCGAGTCCGGAGGTGTGGCAGAGAAGCATGCGAAGCGTGGGCCGGTTCTTGACGGGAAGTTTCTTCCATGAGGGGAAGTACTTCTCCACAGGGTCGTCGAGGGACAGTTTCCCCTCCGAGACAAGGTTCAACACCAGCGCGGCCAGCACGCCTTTCGTGTTCGATGCCATCCAGAACACGGTGTCCGGCTCCATCCGCCTCCCCGGCGCAGCTTCGCCCACGCAGTCGAAATGCGGCGCACCGTCCGCATCAGCCGTCACCAGTACCGCACCAGGGAATCCCTCGGGTGCGGCACGGTAGGTCACGATGGAATCCTCGGCAAAAGCCGCAAAGCAGGCCACGGCAACCGCAGCCGACAACATCGCCTGCATAAAACTTTTTATCGTCATGGACGCACCCCCTGCCAGGTCTCGAAGCGGCGGCGGGCGAGCGAGCGGTACGCCGCACCTGCGCCGCCGTTCACGAACGGGTCGATCGTGATGCCGCCGCGCGCTGCGAATTTGCCGTACACCTCAAGGTATTTCGGATGCAGAAGTTTCCAGATGTCATCGTATACCACGTTCACCACGTCCTCATGGAAGTCCCCGTGGTTGCGGAAACCGAAGAGGTACAGCTTGAGCGACTTCGACTCTACGAGCTTCTTCGCGGGGATATAGCGGATGGTGAGCGTCGCGAAGTCGGGCTGGCCCGTCTTAGGACATAGCGTCGTGAACTCCGGGCAAGTGAACGTCACCCAGTAGTCGCGCTCAGGATGCTGGTTTGAAAATGCGTCCAGCACCGATGGATCGTAGTCCCCAACCGCCTGCACGCTCCGTCCGAGCGCTTTGAGTTTCTCAAGGTCTTTACGCATGGTTTTGATTCCTTATTTCTTGCTTCAGCGGGATTTTACGGGCGCGGCGGGTCGATAGAACATCACTATGGCCTGCGTAGTCCGGTGTAGGACGTCTTCGAGCTTCATTTCGCCGCTATGACGCGTGCCACGGTCCCTTCCGCCTGGGAACACGACGTGGAACGACAGTGGATCGCCGCCGAGCCCGTCGATGATCGCGATGTCGAGCGGCCAGCGTTCGGAGATGTCGTCCTTCATCGTCTTGTTCTCGCGCACAACGAGAACGGGTTGGGACATGAAAATCCAGCGGCGGATTTCCGGGGCGAGCTTGTTGATGTCCTCTGCATCGCTGCAAGGGAAGAACGTCATCTCCGGCGACTTTATCCCGAGCGCGGCCGAGCACTTCTTCACCCATGGCGACAACTCGCCGAATTTGTCTTGCTTGCCGGAAGTCGTCCGCCGGGGGCTCGTTCTCTTCTTCTTGCCCTTCCCCTTGCCATTGTCCTCATCCTCCATGATGAAGTCGCTCTGCGTCAACCCCGCATCGGCAACGACGCGCCTCACGGCCCGGTACAGTTTTTCCGTCTCGGCCATGCGGAACTTCGGACGCGATTCGGTCGGATGGGAGTGGACGAGCGTCAGGTCCAATGCGTCTCCACCCCGTGAGCCATACTTTAGGGCAGGTCCTGGCATGACGCGGTAGTAGTTGGCAAGGGCCATGAACGCGAAGACCGGGTTTGCCGAGTTGATGATGTTGTCGCCGTGCGTGCCGAAGTACCACTTCTGGTAGTACCAATTCGAGAGCAGATGGTCCGACGGGCCAAACAGCGTTGAGGTGAACGGGAGGCCGGAATCTTCCTTGGGCAGAGTGATTCCCTTTTGGTTGCGACTGTAGCGTATGCCATTCGCGTTGCGCGCATAGCCGCGAACATAGTACAGGATGCCAGGCTTGAGGTCGAGAATGCGCGCATCGTACCGGTCGCGGTGGTGGAGCGGGAATAGCTGCCCCGTCTTCTCCGTGGGATCCTTCTTCAATCCGTAGCATATCCCGTATTCAGTCATAAGCGGCTCGCCGCGATAGCGCACGTTCAGCCTGGCCCGGAAAGACGTGGGAAACCAGTCGCAGAGTTCAATCAGTTCCGTCTGTGGCAGAAGCGAGAAGTCGAGTTCGGCGCGCGTCAGCTTGACGGGCGGCAAGTCGAGCTTGAACGTGCATGTGCCGGCGGCGGAATCGGTGCGCACGTTGGATATGGCAATTCCGGCGGGCAGGAGATTGGGCAGGATTGCCGCAGGGTCGCTCTTGGCGTCGAACGTGTCGCCCGGACGCATGAAGTACGCGCTGCCGTCCACTCCCTTGTGGTCGCGATCGCCCGTGCGGTACGTGTAGCAGAGGTCGGGCGGACCCATCATCGGGGAGGACATGGTGACGTTGATCGCATGTATGAGAAGTCCCTCCGCAGAGGGATTGCCCACGAGTTCGCTGTCGTTGTGGCAGTATTCGATGCAGAACACGTAGTTGGGATGTGAAGACGGCACGAGCAGACCCAGCGGCGGCAGGCCATCGTTGTCCTTGAACGGGAACTTCGCCGAACGCGGCGCAAGCGTGTATTCGCCTGGAGCTGTGATCTTCGGGTATGCGGCGGCTGGCACGTATGCGTTGTAGATGTAGCGGCAGTAGGCAGGCCCGGTGGGACCGTAGGACCATGGAAGACACGGCGTTCCCCCTACCCCGTCATGCTCCTCCGACGCATGATAGAAGTCCGGCGCGCCGAGAAGATGTCCGATTTCATGCACAAGTGCGCCGCCAGGATACATGACCTGTGGAATGGAATTGGGCCACAGCGGATCACGCCACGGGACTTTCGGCTTGTATTTCCTCAACTTGTCCTCAGCGCCTTCGGCAAGGTGCTCAGGCGACGGTTTAGGCGGATAAAATGGGCGCACCACCTTCTCCAGCACCTCGGGATCTCTGTTCAAGCTGTTGCAGTACACGTAGCACGTGAAGTCGCCCTTTTTCTTCAAGCCGCCCTTGGACTGGGCATAGCGCAGTGCGTCCTCGCGGAGCTTCGCTGCGCGGCCATAGCCATCCCCCTTGAAGCCGATGAGGTTCTTGAAGGTATCGTGTCGACAATAATAACCGTAAGGATGCGGCGCCATGTAAACTGCGGGGTACGCCGCGAGGACAGGCCATGTAATGCCCTGCGAGTATTCTTTGTAATAGTCGGCGATCGTGTGCGAGCCCTTGTACGACGTAAGGGCCGCGCAGACCTTCTCCGCAGACTCTGGCGCATGGCAGTCGGGGAAGGTAATGACCACCAGGTCTACCTGGAACTCGCCTCTCTTGACAGGCGTCGTGCGCACTGGCGAAAATTCCTTCGCGCTCGTACGTCGGATCGACGGCAGGCCTCGTTCATGCGGAGCAACATGCGAATGCTCCGTCTCCTTCGCGCCTCTCGACGCCCTTTTGGCGGGAACGGCATAGAGGTGTGCGGAAGCGAGAAGCGCAGCAACGCCGAAAATGGACAATATGCGGGAATTCATGGTTGAACAGTATATCGGAGTGCGCTCGCCCTTGTCAAGTCACAGACCGAGGATACGTTCGGCGTTCTTGTGGAAAATCGCCTCGTAGTCGGCGGCGGGACGATGCGCCTTGACCCATTCCACAAGACGCCGCTGACGGTTCCACGGATAGTCGGTGCCAAAGAGGACGCGCTCAGTCGGCCATGTCTCCATGATGCGGATGGGCTCCGGGGCATCCTGCAGCATCTCCAGGCACGCCGTGTCGATTAGGCAGCCAGACTCCAGCAGCATGTCCGTCGCGCCCGCTAGACTGCCAAGGTGTCCGCCCAGGTGCGCGGCCACGAAAAGCGGACCCAGCCCCGGTACGGAAGATAGCAGCGCCGCGATCTCCGCAGGCCCGCAGCTCATCGGTTCGTCCGGGAATCCATGGTCGAAGCCGCAGTGTACGATGACGACAAGCCCCAGGTCGCGCACGGCGGCGAAGAACGGAAAGACAGAAGGATCGCCGAGCCGGAACCCCTGGTAGTATGGATGCAGCTTGATGCCGGGAATGCCCGCGTCTGCAATCGCCTTCAGTTTGAGCTTGAATTCCGGATCGGCTGGATGGACGGACGCAAGCGGGATGATGACGCGGGCGGCCTCTTCGCCCAGCGCGCCGTAGCGGATATCGAGCGCGGTGCGCAGGATAACGTCCGCCTGAGACGGCTTCGTGGCGATGGGACACATCACGCATCGGTCGATACCGTCCGTCCTCGCGGCAGCAAGCTGGCACGCGAGCGTGCCGTCGCCAAACGGAACGAATTCATGCCTGAGGTTCTCCACCATGGACGCAATTGCGCGCGGCGCAAGGGCATCCGGGAAGTTATGCGTGTGAAAATCGATAATCATATTTACTGGTGCCGGAGGCGGGACTCGAACCCGCACGCCAAAGACTTGGCAAGGGATTTTAAGTCCCTGGTGTCTGCCATTCCACCACTCCGGCTGTGTGCGTATAGTTTACCACAAATTTAGACGGAGTAGAAGCCTCCACCACGAACGGCCGCGCTTGTCGGGGTGGCGGGCGTCTCGCCCGCAACTAGGGCAACGGGCGTCCCGCCCGTTGCGGTGGGGCGAGCCGCCCCCCTACGGCCCCCCACCACCTTAAAGAACCTAAAAGCCCCCTTGCACTCCTCCGTCGCCGCCCGCCAGTCGCTGAAAAGCCGACATGATTGCGCGGAAACGTTCCTCGGGAGCGTTCTCCGTCTGGACGAATCCCAGAACGGCATCCTCGAGATCTACATTCTTGACGTATCTGGAAAACTTCGTCCTGATTCCATTGCAGACAACGGCTTCCGAAATGATCTCCTCGACAAGTCCCGTCCGCCCATTGAAAAGGCAGATCACATCTTCAAAATCCGTACTGGCGATGAAATCCCCGTTCCCCCTGTCCTCAAACGCCTCGAGTTTCAATGCCACAAAGAACGGTGACGTGACCACCTTGACCACATGGCCTTCTATGTCCACCGTCTGTGCGGCGTGAAGCGCCTGTTCAAACCATTCTGACTTCCAGCCAAGGACCTCCTCGCGCACCGGCAGTACGTCCACCTTGACACCATCCGCGATCCAACGGCAGATCGGCGCATCTTCGCTTGTATCATGCTTAAAGCCGAGTGCTTCAAGTTCCCTCTCCTCCCTATGGAACTCGCTTCTCGTTCGAACCCCCATGACCACGTCAACATCCTTCGTGACGCGAATCGCATCGACCGTCGGATCGTTGACGAGAAGCGACAACACCGAACCGCCAAGGAAGGCGAAGTCAAACGAAGTGCCCGTCAGTTTCTCGTTCAATGCAATGATTGAAGCCGTGATTTCGTTCATGGGATCATCTCCGCGATTTTCGCTTCTGCAAACCTACGCTCGCGCAGCCTTCCCCCGCGAAGCATGTCGATGACGGCGAGGCGATCATAGAGTTCCCTGTCCTTCGCGGCCGCATGTGGCGCAGTGGCATACAAAGGCTCAAAAGCCTGTCCGTAAATTTGCCCAGATTGCGAACGCCAGACCGGACACGTCCCGGCAACGGCAAACGCGCCATCTGCCACTGGCGCCGCATACGACGTCGGGATTCCTTTTGCCATGACGCCTGTCGACCGAAACGGAAAGGCATATCGAATTCCATGAATGAGGAATTCGAGCACGTTGCGTCTCCGCACACGCCGATCCAGTCCAAGCAAGGAGGCGTCCTGCAGACGTTTTACCGCAGCATGGGCTTCCGAGGCGCTCAAGAAGGTACGCGCACCCAATTGGGCATACGATTCACCTTGCTGCCGCCCATCCATGATTGCAGCCAACACGACTATATCCTGACCTTTAAGCACTTCAGCCTCTCTTTCATTCGCGATTCGCGAATAGAGTATCACATCTTTTGACGAGAGTCAAGCCTAGACAGCGATGACTTTACCTCTATCGCTATCTCCATTTGGCGATCTTACCCTTATTAGGACATACGACAAAAGACAGAAGACAAACGATGTTTCACGGACCGCGCTTGTCACGGCCATCTGGTAGGGCCCGCTCGCCGAGCGGGCCGCAAGGTGGGACGAGCCGCAAAGCGGTAGGGCGCGATCACCGAGCGCGCCGCCAGGTGGGGCGAGCCCTCCGGGCGAGCCGCACCCCCTACTGTCCCCTCACCGCCATGTCCAGCAACAGTTCAGAAGGAGTGCCCGCAGATGTTATCAGCAAGTAATCCCTCGCACGAGTACAGGCGACATACAGCAGATTGCGCTCCGTATCGTAGATTTCCTCCAGCCCGGCAATGAGGTCTGCTTCCGCAAGGCGGTCGGGCGACGGTATTACGCCGCTGTCGCACGCCATGACCACAGCCGCTCGGTATTCCAGCCCTTTTGCCTCAAACATCTCTGCTAGCCTTGGCTTTACTTGCTCATTCCCGCACACGCTCCGCTCAAGCGCAGAAACCGCCCGACCATATTCGTTTTCACTGCGGTAGAATATCGCGATCTGGTCTGCCGGGACGTTCAGTTCGTTGACCAAGCGGTCAATCCATTTGGCAACGCCCTTCTCCTCCTCTTCCTGCGTCTTGAACTGTCGGATTTCTGGCTGAGGCCCCGAGAGGAGCGAAACGGTTCCTTCGCGGTTCTGGGAAATATCGTCTGCATCATTTACGTCAAGGTTCGTCAGTCGATCCGCCATCGAACGTATTTCCTGTGTCGTGCGGTAATTGACCTTCAGGACGCGGCTCCGGCCGCGCAGGTCAATGCCGTGCGGCTTCCACGGAAATGAGAAGCGGATGATACGCTGACCGATGTCTCCGGCGAAAAACGCCTTTCCATTGGGGCCGAGATAGGCCGTCAGAAAGTCCAATTCGATTTCACAAAGATCCTGGCATTCGTCCACGACGACATGCGTATGATAACGCGGCGCATCGGGATGTGTGCGGTAATAGTCGGCGAGCCGTGCGTACATCTGCTCCGTCGTCACGTACCCGTCCTCCCGGTTGATGCTTTCATAGACATATTGCAGGACACGCCAAATCGCCTTGCGCTTCTCGGCCGACAACCGTATGTGGACACCGCGCCGCCGCGTCTTGAGGTACTCGTCTTCCGTCGTAATCTGACGTGGCTCCACCACGCGCTCGAACTCCGAAAGCGCGAATTGTG
Organism: uncultured bacterium; assembly: GCA_902779075.1. The sequence continues at coordinate 43,869 of CACZAK010000016.1, forward strand.
GCGTGATGCCGTCAGGCAGTTCCGCCGCGTGGACCTGCAAGACCGCCAGAGCGTCGCGACGCAGCACCGTATGCGGTATGATCGGTCCGTGCCCGGGGAACAGAACGTCAAACCGACCACGCGCGAATTTCGCAAGCGTCGTCACGTCGCAACGCTCCAGGGCCCTCGGCGACATCAGCGGACGGCACCGCCGCCGCAAATCGCACGCAAGTGGATTCGAGAATGTCGTCACGAGAACCCGTGCCCCGGCATCCGCCTCCAAAACGTACTTGGCATGGTGGAGCGCCACGACCGTCTTTCCCGTTCCCGCGCTACCACAGACGCGAAACGGCCCGTTGTATGAATGGTAGGCGATCCTACGCTGCGACGGATGGAGATAGACGCACCAGGTGTCCCAATCTGTGCTTCCAAGAACCGCCTTGAGATCGTCGTCTTTGGAGACGACCCACCAGCTTTGCGGATTCCACGTGTCGCTTTCGCTCTTGCCATCATCGTGCTTCGGTATCTCGGGACGTTCCCCAACGGCAATGGACAACACCGCCTCCGCGGCATCTGACGGCAGGTGATGCTCGCCGATATCCAGCAGTTCGTCTTCGTCTGTCGCCGACATCACCCGCTCAACCCACGCCTCAGGCACGCCAAAGGCAAGCAGATCGTCCCGGCCTACGCCTACCAGATCGCACAAGGTCTTTTTCGGTGCCGCTGCGTCATGCGCTTCCTGCTCTGTAATCGACGCCGGAACCGGCGGCTCTGCTGTCACTTCCGGAATCTCGACGATCTGCATGGTGTGCGTGACGGGATGCTCCGTAAGGACGTGACGCGACGCCCACAGATACGCCTTGTCGTGGTGGTCCGTCCAACAGAGAATCATTCCTCCGTCACCTTCGCGCTTCAGGATGATGCGCAAGTCGCCGTTCGCGTAGGCGCTCCACCATCCTCGATTGCCGTCCACCCTGTGTAGGGAGAGCGTCCGGGCCGTCGGATCCATCTCCAAATCAAGGACCGTCCGCGAGACAATTCCCTGTTCCTTCTGCGGCAGCCTCTTGAGCTGCCTCATGAAAGTCTCCGCGATGATAAACGCCATTTCACTTCACCTCGAATATCTTCATCACCTCGTCGCCGAAGTGGTTGATCACCTTGACCGCGATCTGCCCCGATTTCGGACGCGCGAACGGACGCGACACGCTCCGGGCGACCGACGCCCACTCCTCCTCGTCTATGTCGTTCTTGAGGAACACCTTGAACGCCTTGTACACGTCCTCGCGCCCCGGGAAATAGACCTGCCGCGCGAAGAACGCCTCGCCCGAGTAGTCCGTGTCGAGCATCCAGCAGTCGATGGCGTCCGAGTTGTCGCTCCGCACCTCGTTCCGTTTCGGGTCATAGACGTCCACACCCTTGATCTCCACCGTGAAGAGGTCGTCCTCCGTGTGGACGAGTGCAATGTCCGGCTCGCCGAAGATGACGAACGGATTACCCGACCCCGTATCCTTCAGGTCGGTGGACATGTGGAGGTCCGAGTTCATGCGCGCCTGCAACACCTTGAGCCGCCCCATCGACGACTCGCTCCCCTCCTCCACGTACGCCTCGAAGTTGAACGCGCAGTAAATCAGCACGTCGAACCCGCATTCCAGCGCCTCGCGCGACGCCTCGCGTACGTCACGCCGCGTCACGCTGCCGAACTCCGGACCGAACGCGACGGCGTACCGCTTGGACTTCCCGTTCTCGCCGGCCTCGCCCCACGCCTCCGCCGCAATGTGCTTTCCGTTCGCCCACGGCTCGACGCTCAGGAACGTGATGCGGTCAGACTTCCGCGCCTGCTTGACGCCGTTCCGACGCAACGTGCGGATCATGCGCGTGACGTAGTTCGCGCCGTTGCCGTAATCAATGGAGTTCGCCAATTTCACGGCCGGGTCGGAGAGCGTTCCATCCGCCTCGCTGACAAGTGACCGCACAGGCGCGATTGACTCGACCGTGAACGGCCCCGCCACGCGTACACGCTTCTTGTCCTCGTACGGTTTGTCATAGAGGTATTCCGTCTCGGCCGTGCGCGCAATCGAATCATCGATCTCCTTCTGCCGCTTGCGCTTCATCTCCATGAACGCACCATGCAGCTTCTTCGCCTCCTCCGACCATTCCTCCGGCACCTCAAACGGCACTTCCCATTCCTGGTAGGGCGGTCGCCCCGCGACCGCCGAACTGCCCGTCACCTCCCCCAACTCCTTCCTCAACCTCTCGCTCTCCGCCTCGTACTTCTCCCAGATTGTGTCGATCTCGCTGTTGTTGGCAATCGCCTTGAGCGTGATGTGCGGCACGCGCTGATAGACAAACCCCTGCGAAATTTTCCCGAACGTCGGACGCTGGATCACGCGTCCCGTAATCTCCATTTCCTTCTTCAAGCCAGCCTCGGAATCGGCCAGCAGATAGTATGGATACTTCGCCGTCATCAACCGCTTGCGCGCCAAGGCAAGCGCCACACGCGACGTGTCGATCGTAATCCAACGCCGTCCCCATTGCTCCGCCACATACGCTGTTGTCCCCGAGCCGCAAGTCGGATCAAGAACAAGATCGCCAGGGTCTGTGGTCATGAGCATGCAACGTGTAGAAACCGATAAAGCAGTCTGAACAACATATATCTTATTTCCTCCAAATTGATTCTGACCAACAGTATCTGTCCAAAGAGCGCATAAAGGCATAGCACAGAAGTCTCGAAAATACCTAATATATCCTATTCCTCCATTAGAAGATACGTCTATTCGATTAGCGCGTAGGAGATGTGCCATGCCAGATTCTCCCGTCTTCCACACGCCATGTGTAGGTCTATAAACTGTTCCTTGAAATTTAATTGGATAACGAGTTTTGTCTACACCTGATTGCGATGTCAAGTTATCAAGTGCGTGAAGTTTTATCTGGTTTGTTTCTGCCTCATCAAGATTGAATACTTGACCTGTCAAGTGTTCCCAATCACTAATACTCATACGCAGTCCATTTGGCATCTCAATTTTCTTGTAGGCACTTGAACCTTCACCACCAAACTCTTTCATTGCGAACAACTGTCTATATTTCACTTGCTCCTTATCTTTGGCGTACCACAGAATGTAATCACCAACAGAAGCTGGTGCCAAAAGTTCATTTGGGCTTCCCGCCCCTGTTGTCTTTTTATAAAACAATTGACATACAAAGTTCTTCTCTCCAAATACTTCATCCATAACGACACGTACTTTATGAACATTTTCATCCGAGATCTGCACAAACACGCTTCCGCTCTCCGTTAGCAAATCCCTTGCCACGGCCAGTCTATCCCGCAAATAGCCGAGATATGAATGGATGCCATCGTGCCATGTGTCGCGGAATGCCTTGACCATCTCCGGCTCTCGCGTGATGTCCTCCTTCTTGCCGTCCTTCACGTTCGTCGATTTCGTACTGGGCTGCCAGTTGGAGTTGAACTTGATGCCGTATGGCGGATCGAAGTAGATCATCTGCACCTTGCCGCGCAGTCGTTCGTTTTCGGCGAGCGATGCCATCACTTGGAGCGAGTCGCCGAGGATCATGCGGTTCTTCCACCCTTCCTCGTGTTCGTAGAAGCTTGGGCGGGCGTTCGGATCGAAGTCTTCCGAAAGTGCTGCAAAGGTCAGCTGTGCGTCTGCCGCATCGCGGCGAATCGCCGTCTGTCGCTTCATCTCCTCGATCAGCAGTCGCGGGAAAATCTTTTCCTGCTGGTAGATGAACGGCGCCGCCGTTTCCAGCGTGGCGGCACCGCCGGGTTGTTTGCCGCGCCAGATGTATTGCGGGTCGAGATCGGAGTCACGCGCGGCGAATTCCTCGGAGAGGTCGGGCGCGTCGTTGCGTTCGAGTGAATAGGAGACGTTCGGGGTCGGACGTCCCAGCAACTCCTCCGTGGCGATGCCGCTGTATTCGCCCGTCGGCAGAGTCGGGCGAGAGAACTCCCCGTGCATTTCGTAGTCTTCAATCGGCGTCGGAGCCTGTTTTCTCTGTTTCGCTTGTTTAGACATGATGACTTGACCCTCTTGAACTAAACCTGATCGGATTACGTATAAAATACCTGTTTCCGCAAAAGTTTTGCGCCCCCCTTGCACGGAAGCAACGGTTTTGATAAACTACTGCCCGGCAATGGCGAAAGCCTGCGTCACCGGCAAGCGGGAAACTTTCCTGCCTTAGGCGAGGAGTGATCCTCGCCTTTGTTTTTCCAAAGGAGTAACACACATGAGAACACGTGAAGTCTTCTTCGGAGGAATTAAGAACTTCAAGAAGAACTACTTGAAGCTCCTTGACAGGCGGCGAATCAATTGATCCCTGTAGCTTCCCCATCGTCAACCCCCATTCGACAACTTGGACATCCGCCCAACCATTTCCTCATACGCGGCGCGGCAGTTTTCCAGCTTCGCCTCGTCGTCGGCGAAGATGCCGCCGGTGAAATGTTCCTCGTTGAACTCGACGAACGCCCAACGTCCGTACGTTTTGAGCTTGTTTACGCCGGGAATCCAGTACGTCTCCATCGTCGATTTCTTCGCGTTCGCGTCCAGGTAGCGGTAACCCTTCACCTCGGCGACAAGGTGGAGCGGATCGTCCGGGCCGTGTCCGTCATCCACGAGAACGATGAAGTCAGGTAGGTACTGCCGTTGTTCGTTGCCGATCATGTACGGCACCTCGAAGCCAAGTCCGCTGTTCTTCACGTAGGCAAGCGTCTGCGGATGCTCCTCGACGACGTGGCAGAGGATTTCCTCCCACCCCGAATCGCAGACGGCGTAATTGACATGCGATTTGTCCGGTGCCGTCTCGTGCAGTATCTTCTTGCTGGAAATGCGGAAGTTGACGGAAGACGTCGAACCCGTCGGCAGAAAGTCGTCCAGCAGCACGGACACGCTCGCCGTCTCCTCTTCTGTCGCCCTGCGGACGATGGCGTCGTTCACGCGATTGCAGGCTTCGTCCGTGTAGTTGGGGAACTCCACGACAATGTCCGCCGTTGCACCGCCCTGGCATTTGAGATATCCGCTGTTTATCCACTCGGTGAACAAGGCGCGGACCTGACCGAACAGCAGCACCCTGTCCATCGCGGCATTTTCACCGTAGAACTTATCGACAAAACGTTTCGCAATATGCATGACGATGTCGGATTGCCGCCGATTGCCGCCGCGATAGACAAGATGTTCCCGCTCGCCGATGGCACCTGCGGTTATGACTTGATTTGGACCGATGTCGTGCGGGGAAATGACGAGTTCGGAGCTTTCGTCGAAATTCGCCTCAAGCTTCTCACCTGGGTGTTTCCGTTCGAGGTAGTAGCCGAGAACGCGCGGGAAGCGAATGACGAGCGCGTCGCGCTCTGGCTTCACGGCATGGACATGCACGACATCCGGCGGAAGAATTGGCGGCGGGTTCTTGACTCCTGACGCAAAGTGGAACGGGATGCCGAAGATGTCCGAGTATTCGGGATTGTAGAGGCCCGTCTCGTCGTTGACCTCATAGTTGAGGCGGCGCAGGCCGCGCCCGACAACCTGTTCGCAGAGGAGCTGCGTGCCGAACGCGCGCACGCCGAGGATGTGCGTCACGGTGTTGGCGTCCCAGCCTTCCGTGAGCATGGAGACGGAGACAACGCATCTGATGGACTCGCCGAGCTTGCCGGGCTTGCCGACCGTGTTCATCACTTCGCGGAGGATGTCCTCGTCGCTCAGGTTCTCCGCCTTCTGCACTTCACCGCGGTTGCGGAGTTCACGTTTGAACGTCTCGATCTCAGCGGCGGCCGCCACGCGGAAGTCGTCCGCCAACGCCTCGCCGGATTCAAGTTGCGTCGAGTCAATCAACAGGGTGTGAGGACGCGACAGCGGCTGGTCCTCCTCGTCGTAGTTGTCGAAAAGCTCACAAGCACCTTTGACGTGCTGAACCGATCCATCCGCATCCGTAATGTCGAAACCGGAGACGAACTGATAGACGATCTTTGAAATGGCCGTGTTCTGGCACACGATGATGAAGCACGGCGGTGCCTTGCATCCTGCTGTCTTCCAATCGTCAAACACCTTCCTGTAGCCGTCATACAGCACATTGATAGCCATGTGGAGGAGGTTTGGAATCTTGCGCGGGTCGTAGGCGTCCGCCTTCGCCTTCCCGCGCAAGGCGCAGAACGCCTTGCCCTCCTTGCTCTCCTTGAGGTGTTTCCAGAGCTCGCGGTATTTGGGAAGTTCCGCCTGCGTGACGACGTTGTCGTCGATGGGGATGCGCGGCAGCTTGACGATGCCGCACTCAAGCGCGTCCATGAGCGAGAAGTCGCTGACCGTCCATGGGAAGAGCGTCCCCTCCTTGTAGCCGCTGCCGCTCAGGAAGAACGGCGTCGCGGAAAGGTCGATGACGCGGGCATCCGGCATCTTGGCGCGGATGGCCTCAAGGCCCGATATCCAAAGGCGTGCAGTCTCCTCGTTCTTCTTCGCTTCATCGCGGCTGTCTGCGTCTATCTCCTCCTCCGCGTCCCCTTCTGCATCATCGGGACGATGCCGGTAGCAATGGTGCGCCTCGTCGTTGATCATGAGGATGTTCTTGAGGCCGGCCGCTTCCTTCAGCACGCGCGACACCATCTGCGACGGCGTCTCTATTGTCTGCGGCCCGCCTTCTCCAGAAGGACCGATCAACATCGCCTTCGTCCCCGCTGAAAGTTCAAGCAAGCTCTTCCGTTGGAATGCGTGGTAGTTCGTGATGACGATGCGCGCGGATTCGATAAGCGGAAGCATGTCCTTGGGGACGAGGTTCCTGTGCTGGTAGTAGGACTCGTCGTCGTTTGGCAACAGGACGCGCAGACGGTCCTTGATCGTGATGCCGGGCGTCGTGATGAGAAATCCGTTTGTGAACTTGGCGCTGATTCCGTGGCGTGCGGCGTTCACCGTCTGCCAGGCGATGATCATCGCCATCACGGTCGTCTTGCCCGCGCCCGTCGCGAGCTTGAGGGCTATGCGGTAGAGGTTCTTGTCAGCATCGTCGTTCGCGAGGGCGATCTTCGCGAGGAACTTCTTGCCGACAGCGGAAGACGGCGCGACCTCCGTCAACCAGATCAGCGTCTCGACGGCCTCCACCTGACAGAAGAACGGACGGATATCCGGGAAATTCTCCTTGTTGCGCCAGTGACGGAGGAGACGTGCCGTCTCGGCCGTCACGTTCCACCGTTCATGCGGAAGCCTGCGCCACGCATCGACTTCCTTGCGGATGGAGTTTATCAGGTCGTTCGTCCCGTAATCAACGCCGTCCTCGTTTTCCGCGAAAAGATCGGCTTGCGTCATGCCTCCGTGCCGACGTGCAGCGGCTATGGGAGATTTTAGGCTGGACGGACGGCGGAACTCGTTGACCTTCGCCGTCGGCTGGTTGTTCTCGTCCATGTCCCAGTGCCGTGCCGGGTATTCGTAGGGCGAATCGAGAATAGGGTTGTGGGCAAACGTCTGCACGAGATTCGGCGTTGCGGTCTCGGCGTCGCTTTCACAAGTGTCCATTTCGCTCTATTCTCCTTTTCCGTGCCTATTCCGATGAGAGCAAACCGTCGACACGGAATAAAGAAAGGCGGCGCACTCTCGAATTCTGTCTCAGGAGAGGCACCGGAAAGAGCCTTTGTAGAAACGTCATAAGAAAGTGCGCCGTGTGGATATAATCCACACGTGCGCACAGTCGTATTTCGCCTCCACGGTTGAAAATTTCCGGTTTTCTCCTGAAGCTACTATACGCTGTTGCGTACGTTGCTGGGGGCCTTTCGGGCTTGCCCAGCTCCTCGGAGGGGATCGGCGGTTTCATCGAAACCGCCCTACCTTTTCGGTCACGCGGGACGCGTGACCCTACCGTTATTCCGAGGTTCTGGCCTTTCGAGTGTAATTTGCAAAGTTCAGGCACCCTCGCGGGACGCCCATTTTACACTTTACACTTTACATTTTACACTCTTCCGGCCCGGTGGCGGGTACTCGGTGCCGCTTTTCGCCGCGCAATCGCGTCACGAAAAGCCGTACCCGCCGATATCAAAGATCAAATGCCGTCTCGCCTTTGAGAGGCAAGACGCGCCCAACGCAAGCGGGGATTTTGGGAAATGGAAGTTTTGCGCGCGGTTTGAGATGTGAATGCGCGGTACGTCAGTTATTGCGATATGTGAAATGCCAGCTATGCGACGTGAGATTACGGTGCGGAACGTGGTTTTTGGGGAATTGCGGCTCGCCCGGAGGGCTCGCCCCACCACTGCTCGGCGGGACGCCTCGTCCCACCGAACGGCAGCAACAAGCGCGGTCTCTCTCGCTGTTGGCCGGGCCACCATAGGAGGGGGATTTTTGAGCCACGGCGAGGGGAATTATGAACCAGTACAGGGGGATTTTTGAGCCACAGCAAGGGGATTTTTGAGCCACGTTGGGAGAGCGACCTCCCTACGATTAGGGAACGACCTGCCTACGATTAGGGCTGGATGCCACTACAGCGAGGGCATGACCTGCATAAGGAATCAATTCTCTATGCATAAGCTTTTGTTCAGCTATACATGAGCCTCGCCTTTGAAAGGCGAGACGTATGTCACATTCCCCCGCCCAACGCAAGCGTGATTTTGGGAAATTGAAGTTTTGCGCGCGGTTTGACATGTGAATGCGCGGTACGTCACTTACAACAGATGAAGCACAAGTTAAGAGGCGTGAGATTACGGTGCGAAAAGTTTATAATCAAGGAAATTACTTAAACAGAAACGCCATATTCGTAAATTGTATCGCTGGGCAAATCTACTCTCTCGTTCCAGACCACACATGTCCTGCTTGAATCCAATCTGGCATTGTTGAATAAACCATGCAGGGTTTGTAGTTCTTTGAATGCTTCAATACTACGAATGTCGTCCGCAACATCGTAAATGACTCGGCGACCCTCGTCAAAATCGACAAGAAGCTTGAAATCGGCCATGGGGCTAATGCTTTTGATCCTTGGTATCATTGGGAGCCTTTCTCACAAAGGCGGAAGTTGAACGATACGTTGTGTTCGCCACATCTCTTCCAGTTCATTCTTATGCTGTGCCAACCATTCCTTTACAAGACGCTGCGCCGTCAACGGAAGATCCCCGTCGGTCATTTCCAACGATGCCAAATCAAACATCCCGACGCATTCACCGTAAATTGCGTGAATGTGCGATGGATCGTGTTCCTTAGACTTAAAAAACATCTTTATCACGATACCATAGAATCTTGCTACTTCTGGCATGTTTCGCTTCTCCTACTAATCTCTCGCCTTTTTACGGGCAAGACGAAAATAGTATGCCACATTCCCCCGACCAATGCAAGCGGGGATTTTGGGAAATTGAAGTTTTGCGCGCGGTTTGACATGTGAATGCGCGGTACGTCACTTATGCGAATATGTGACATAGCGGGTATGAGGCGTGAGATTGCGGCGCGGAACGTGGTTTGGGGGAATTGCGGCTCGCCCGGAGGGCTCGCCCCACCCGGCTCGGTGGGACGCCTCGCCCCACCTTGCGGCGGTCGCGGGGCGACCGCCCTACCGTTTCGGTCACGCGGGACGCGTGACCCTACCGTTCGTTCCAGCAGCGCGCTCGGTGATCGCGCCCTCCTATGGGAACAATTGTCAAGGCTCCTATGGGAACAATTGTCAAGGCTAATCGCGAAGCGATCTGGCCCCTGCAATTCCGCTGTGTTTCCGCGTCAGTTCATCTTCTTGGCAATGAGTCCT
>CACZAK010000017.1 GCA_902779075.1 uncultured bacterium
GTGGACTTCGTGATTGTGTTTTTGCAGTTATGCGGTGCTTTTCAGGTCAAGTGGCTTGAACCGCAAACGCCACGAAAGCGGGGTTTATGAATTACCTCATATATTATAGGAGCACGCGCGAGGGAGATTACGCTCCCCCTTCCCCCAAAGCGCATTGATCGGAGGCATGGAGTTATCGAGCCGTTCTGAAGAATTTCTCCAAGGCTCGCCTTTCAAAATTTTTCGTCTTTTGCCCCCTTGACGGCAGCTCACTAAAAAGATATACTATACGCTCCTTTTTGGGGTGAACTCAAGCATGAGCGAGCTTCAGAAACCAGGAGAGTAAACAAAAATGAAGATCAAGAGCAAAACTGCCGTGAAAACCGTCACGGCGCCAAAGACCCGCACAGTGGTCAAAAAGGCGACCACCAAGGCCGCCAAGCCCGTCGAGAAGTCGGTCACGTTCACCGTGCACGCCGAACCGGGCAAGACCGTCTACCTCGCGGGGACGTTCAACAACTGGGATCCCACCGGCAAGAAGATGCTGGAAAAGAAAGGCAACGGCGTCTACTCGGTCGCCATCAAGCTGGCTCCCGGCACGTATCAGTACAAATTCGTGATCGACGGCACATGGTGCGCCGATCCGGAGAACAGGGATTTCGTGCAGAACGACCACGGCACGCTCAACAGCGTAATCACGGTTAAGTAAAGGATCCGTTCCAGACAACCGCCTCGTGCGGGATTGTCTCCAACGGGCAGCGCCCGACCAGGCTTTTCAGCCGGGTCGGCGTTTTTTTTGCATTCCACCCGCAGGTGTAGGCAAGCCAGCCGATGATGTTCTCCGGTGAGACGCCTGCCGCTCGGAACGCCGCAAGGCGAGTGTCGCCATGGCGCTTTGCTAGACGGCGGCCATCCGGCCCCACGACGAGCGGTACGTGACAATAGGCGGGCGGAGCATGCTCCAACTGGCGTGCCACGAGTATCTGAGGCGGTGTGGCTGGCAGGAGATCGTCGCCCCGCACGACCTCCGTCACGTCCATCAGCAGGTCGTCCACCGTTACGGCCAGCGTGTAACCGGCACCGTCTGGATCGCGTGCGAGGGGAAAATCGCCCAGCGCACGCGAGACGTCCTGCTCGTACGGGCCGGCGAAGGCGTCGTCGAAGCGCACGGTCGTTCCGTCCGGCACGCGGAGACGCCAACACGGGATTCGCGGCGCACAGTTCGCCGCCGCCTCGTCCCATGAGGCGAAGCGTCCGCGGCAGGTCCCGGGATAGAACAACTGTTCGCCGACGTGAGGTGCGGACTGTGCGTTCGTCACGTCCTTGCGGCTGCAAATGCAGGGGTAGGCGTCAAGGCGGGCAAGGGCGTTGCGGTACACGGCGCGGCGTTCGGACTGCACGTACTCCTCGTCCCAGTCGAAACCGAGCCAGCGGAGGTCCTCGACGGCTGCGGCGGCGGCACCGGGCTTGTCGCGGGGGTGGTCAAGGTCCTCCATGCGAAATACGACCTTCCCGCCGCACGAACGCGCGCGCAGCCATGCTATCATGAAAGTACGCACGTTGCCTAGGTGCAGAGCCCCCGTGGGACTAGGCGCGAGGCGCCCGACGTATCCGCTCATTGCCGCTTCCAGAAATCGAGCCATGCCGAGATGAAAGCCTCGCGCGTCTCGTCGTCAAACACAGCAGACGTGGCCCCGTACATGGAGCGCGTGCGCACAAGCGCCTCGACATACTTCGCGCGTAGGCGTTCAAACGGGCGATATGGCAGTTTCGGCGCACCCACCTCGAGGAAATAGGCCATTGACCACGCGATGCGGTACTTCGCGGCTATGTCCTCCCGCGTGCCGTCGTAGAACTCCGAATAGTCCATCTCCAGGACGGCTGGGATGTTCTGCGCCAGTTCGGCAGCGTACTCATGCACGTATGCCGCCGCCTGCACGTCGCGGTCGAACACAATCTCACCATTCCGGTCGAAATGCGAATACTCGAAGAGCTTGGCATGGCCCTCGTTGAACCACGGGGAACTTTCGATCATCGACCCCGCGTATGCCAGGTACTGGTGGAACGCCTCGTGCCAGACTGTGTGGATCAGCTGCTCCGCGCCGCCTTCAGGATGATAGAGCACGAGTTCGCGATGCGTCGGACTCCAGAGCGCAGCGGTCCATTTGTGCTGCACGCCTACGTAGGCGAGGTACTCCTCCTTGCTGCGGAACACGCGCACGACCGCTGTTTGGTTCGTTGCTGAAAGCGCACTCGGCACGCATCGCGCGTATGCGCGGCGCAGACGGGGCAGGTTGTTAGTAAGCGTTGGGATGAAGGTGCTGCGGACGACTGGATCGACGTCGTCTACGATCAGGACGTCTTCGGCCGACGTGGAATGCCAGTCATCGTAGTTCACCACGTTGCCGCGAACGTCCCTACACAGCAGCTCACCTTCTTCCGCCTCCTCGGGCGGAAGCTTGTCGGCGGCCGGCTCGGTCCGCGAACGCGCAGGCGGCACGGATATCTCGTCGAGAAAAGCCTCGTCGAACCAAGACTGCACCTCGTTCATGTCGGCACCAGGTGCCGCGATGAGGGAGGCTAGGTACCAGTCAGAAACCTCATTCCGCTCGGGAGTACGCGGACGGAACGCGCAGACGAGCGCATTGTCGTTCGTAGAGGAATAGTAAACAATGTCCATCAGGTTCTGCCGCTGCGAACGGCGCGGCTTCACCGGCGACAGTACGTCTACCGGGGCGATGGCCTGCACCGCCTCGTTGCGCAGTTCCAGTCGCTTGGGGTCTATGGTCCGCCGCTTCAGCGCGTCGTAGAAGGCGCGCCGCGTACACACCGTGCCAGGTGCGTCCGTGGGCGGCTGGGCGAAGAGACGGGCGATCTGCAGCTGGTTGCCCTCGTAGTCAACCCACCTGCCGCGCAGCGTGGCGGATACCCAGAGGTCGAATACGTCAAAACGATCCTCCAGCCTCCGATCCCCAGTCGTGGAGGTGACGAGATACCCTTCCGCCTTTGGAAGAGTAAAGGGTCGCGCCTCCGAGCGGGCAAGCCCCGGAAGAGAGATTCCAAGATCAGGACGCCATACAGGATCCGTGAACCTGGGCGCCGCCTCAACCGTCAGCCCTAACAAGGCTGCCGCGATGTACACTTTCGAACGCATAAGACATGCAACTCCCCAGCAGCACCAGCTGCCAGCTCATGTAAATCCAGGCTAGAAGGATAGGTACGGCCGCAAAGGAGCCGTACATGGCGCTGGACCTGGAAATGCCAACGCCGAACGCCGTGCAGAGCTTCATCCAGCCGCCCACGAGCAACGCCGTAATGATGCCCGCGCGAAACGACGCACGGAAACTGATGCGCCGGTTCGGCATCATCTTCAAAAGCACGGCAAATGCCAGCGAAGCGAAGATAAGCGTGATGAAAAAGCCGAAAAGACGCGACGTAAGGAGTGTGACGAGGGAATCCCCGACCCAGCGCGTGTAGCTCGTGGCGCCAAGCGTCGCGTCCAATGCCGTCTTTATCAGACGAAGAATCGGAAGTGACATCGCCAGAGAAAGGAAGGTAGGCAAGGCAATGACGATGAAGAGGTAGACTATAATCTTACTCCAGATTGGGCGTACCTTGTCGACGAGCCATACCTCGTTGACGGCTACCTCAACCTGCCCCAGCGTGGAGACCACCGTCCAGATCAGCATGGCAAAGCCGATCCAACCCAGCGTGGACAGGTCAACCTTGTCGATGCGGTCGAACATCTCGTTCGCGAACTGGCGTCCCTTCTGGGCTAGGTCCTTTGATGCCTCCGCCTTGAAATTTTCAAGCTTTACCTTGTCGTCCACGACGGCCTGCGCGGCGGCATCAGCCTCGCGCGGGGCGGAGGCAGCTGCGGAGGCGGCATTCTTCTGGGCAGTCTCCACCTGCGTGATGAACGCATCGATGTGCTCGTTGATTTTCTCGCGTGCAAAGTTGCCCACGCCGCACGCCTTGGCACATACCATCAGCATGCAGACGACCGGAACGAAACCGAGGATAGAGAAGTAGGTAAGCCCTGCCGCGTGCAGGCCGCAACGGTGTTCGCTGAAACTCGATACGGTAGCCGACACGAACCGAACGACCTTCACGCCTATGCGTCGAAAGAACCCCAACGCACCGATATCGACCGCCCAGCACCCTTCCTTGTAGAATGCAAAAGCTCCTTTTAAGCTGTTGATCATGAATGATGATTTCTCCTAGCGCGCACAGTATACCAAAAAATCCCTGGTTATGCTATACTATCCGCCATGCGTATTTGCCGCCTTGTCATTGCCATTGCCATCGGCGGGCTTGCCGTTGGACTGCCGCTTCTGCTAGCGCACTCCAATGCGAGGACAGCTCCGCACCGCGTCGAATGGCCCGTCATGGGCACCATCGCAGGCCTCACGTTCCGCGGCGGGGATGCGACGGCGCAGGACGCCATCCGCGAATCTGTGCAGCGGACCTACGTGCGTCTGAACGCATTGCTCTCCGCATGGAATCCAGACTCAGAACTGTGCCGCCTCGCGCGCGGGGGCGATGCAAATGCCTTTGCGCGCGCCTCGACAGAGGTGCGTCCCTGCTATCAGGCGGCGCTCGACCTCGCGGCGGCGTCCGGCAACGCCTTCAACCCGCGCGTGGGCGCACGGCTGCGCGAACTCGGATTCAGCCGCGGACAACCCTTCTGCGACTTCGACCTCGGCGCGATCGCCAAGGGCTTCGCCGTGGATGCCGCCGTACGCGCACTCCCCTCCGACCTCCCCTTCGACGGACTGCTCGTGGACCTCGGCGGCAACCTGCGCGCCGTACGCGGCAGCTGGCGTACTGGCGTACGCAACCCTTTCGGCGATGGACTCGCCGCCGCGCTCGTCCTAGCCGATGGCGAATCGGTCGCGACAAGCGGCAACTACGAGCGGTTCGTCGAACGCGACGGCAAGCGGTACTCGCACATCCTCGACGGACGCACCGGCGAACCCGTCACGGGTGTCGCGGGCGTCACAGTGGTCACGCCTGCAGTTCTAGGTGCCACGCTCGCGGACGGACTCTCCACCACGCTGTTCGTGCTCGGTCCAACTGAGGGAGTACGTTTCCTGCGCGGACATGCAGAAACATACGGCGCCGCGCAGGTTCTCTGGATTCCCGATACGCCGGCGAATCCCGAAATCCTCGCGACGCCCGAAATGGCCGCGCGTCTAGCCGACGCAGCCTTCCCGGTCCGCGTGGTGCGCTAGGCGCTCGCGACCGTGACCTTGCCGAGCTTCTGCACTTCGGCCGGCGTGAGCGCGGCGAGCGCGTCGATCAGCGCGACGGAAAACGACGTCGGCCCCTTTGCGACCTTCAGCGCCTTCTCGGTTGCGATGGCCATCACGATGGATGCGGCAAGAGCCGCCTCCCACCGCGCGCGCGTGCCGAGCGCGCCGAGGAACGCGGCGCAGAGCGCGCCCTGGATGCAACCTTCGCCCGCGAAACGCGGACGCGCCGCGTGCGGCACGGCCACCACTGGCGCGCCCTCGGCGGCCACATAGTCCGTATCACCCGCCACGAGCACCGCAGCGTGCGTCACGCCCGCGAGGCGCTGCGCGCCCTGCACGGCGTCCTCGCTCGGAATGAGCGACTCGCAGCCGCGTCCGCCCGTGGGTGCGCCGGCGAGGAACATGACTTCCGAGCCGTTGCCGCGGATCACGGCGGGGAAGCGGCGCATAAGCTCCTTCGTGGCGAACGTACGGAGCGGCAGCGCGCCGATGCCGGCCGGCACGAGCACCCACGGACGCGCCGCGCTGTTCGCGTGAGACACTGCGGCGCGCATCGACTCCGTCTGAGGCTTCGTCACCGACCCCATGTTTACGAGAAGTCCGTCCGCCGTGCGCGCGAGCTGCGTAGCCTCGCCCATGTCCTCTACCACCACCGGCGAGGCACCCGCCGCGAACAGCGCGTTTGCCGCCTGCGTGGCGCCGGCGAGGCTCGCGAGACATTCAACCAAAGGATTCTTCGCGCGCAGCGTCTCCAACGCATCGGCAGTAGTTTTCAGTATAGACTCCACCGTCACGCCCGTGCGCATCTCGGGCGTCTTTTTCTTGCGAACGATCAGCTCATCTGGTGAGAAATCGTCGTCCTGCATCATCTCTTCGTTATCACTCATGGCAACCTCCTATTTAGGCGTCGCTGATATAATACGAAAAATCGGCGGCGGAGTAAATACAGAAATACAACCAAATTAAACTTGCGTAAAATTGCGTGTTCAGCGATACACCTCACCAGCCCACTCGTATGGCTCAGAATGCACGTCCCCGCGCGTCGTCTCTACCATGTACCTGAGCACCCGCCGCGCGTCGAACAGGCGTCGGTAGGCCGCGCGCCCGGCTGCCGCGACCTGGCGGCGCTCCTCGTCGTGGCGGTTGAACCATCCGATTCGGTCTGCCAGTTCCTCTGGCGTGTGGAAGTAGGCAGTTTCCTTGCCGGAGAAGAAACGCTGCATGTCGTTGCCGTCGTACTGGAACGTCAGGACGCCGTTCGCCATCAGGTGCGTGACGCGGTCGGAGGCGTACCATTTCCAGCCCTCGAAACGGTTGATGGAGAGCCCCATCTTCGAGGCGGCTATCGTCTCCTCGTAGGCGCGACCGACGACGAGCGGCGCCGCGTCCATGCCGAACAGACCGAAGCGCACGGAAGGGTCGAGCCGCGCGCGCAACTTGTCGAGCAGCTCGCGCCGCGCGTCCGCAAGCGCGGGACGTCCCGCGAAGAAGAGGTCCCACTTGAACTCCGTCTTCGCGGAGTTGTCCTCCACCTCGTACGAGGGATCGCTCGGATTCGGGAAGAATCCCACCACGTTGCGCCCCGTGGTCCACCGCTTCAGCACGTCGCCCGCAGTCGTCACGAAGATCGCGTCGCACGACTCCATGCGCCGCTCAATCTGCGCTCGGCAGTGCTCCGTCTCGACTGGGTCGCAGTTGATGTGGACGATCCGCACGCCGGGACATGCCTTGCGCGCCGCCGCGAGCGTCTCGTTCGTCACGTAGTCGCAGTGCGAAATGAAGACGAAGTCTGGCTTCCAGTTCCGCACCGTCTTCACGAGCCGTGCGTTCATCATCTTAGCGCCGACGTTCCGCATGAAGCCGAGCGGCGCGAGGAAACGCGTCACATCGCGCTCCGAGAACGTGGCCATCTCCCACTCGTTGCGTATCGCCCCCGCCGCAAGGCGCATGTCGATCCCAGTGCGCCCGTTACCCCAGTGGCGCACGAGGAAGTTTCCGACGAAGAGGATGCGCGGAGGCTTCCCGTCGGCGGCAGTCGCTGTTTTTCTCATGCGCACGATTATACCACAATTCCGCCGGGGACGGAATTATGGTATAATTTACCGCATGAAAAAATTGGCTCTTGCATTTCTATTCGCCGCGGCGACCGCAGTCGCCGCCGATGAAAAACCGCTGTCCATCTGGCGCATGCCCCAGCTCTGGCCGCGCCACATGCAGCTGCGCGGACAGCTGGCCGACGTTCTCAAGCGTGGCGACGCCGCCCGAATGGAGGAAATCTGCCGGGAGGCCCTGCGCGTTTTCCCCGGCGACGCCACCTGGCACTACAACCTCGCCTGTGCGGTCTCCCAGCTCGGAAAATCGGCCAATGCCCTCAACGAACTGGACAAAGCCATTGATTTCGGCTTCAGGAACGCAAAACTCATCGACAAGGACCCGGATTTCGCCCGCATTCGCGAAAATCCTCGTTTCGCCGAACTGGTCAAGAAGGCCAGCGACCTAGCGGGAAAGCCGGTTCTCGGCCGTCCCGAAACACGGTCTGCCAATGCACTGCCCAACGGGAAGCTCGTCCTGGACGACACAAACGTGACATGGAACTTCGACATCGGCGTCTTTGAGGCGCACTTCCGCATCGCGGAGCCCGCCACGCCCATCGCCTCACAGGCAGGTGCGTTCGACAAGTCGGAGCCCAAATCCCCCGAGCTCCCCTACGTCAGGACCTGGATCTCCGACGGAACGGGGGCCAGCAATCTTGGTGACATCTACGTCAACCGGGACCATGGGCACTCCCCGCTAACCGTCGGCGACTTCCCCGGCATCGTCAGCGTCAAGTACTGCCCCGCCGCCCATGCCGCGCAACTCGACTTAGACCACCCAAATACGCTGTTCCCGAATTGCGCCGTGTTCGGAAACATCTCGCGCGCCCGCCTCGGCGGCGCCTTCTGGCGGTCGCTCGGACGCGCATCCATGACCGACTCCGGCCTCGCCATGCGCATGCACCTTCTCTACCGCAACAACCAGTTCTGGGTGATGCCGGCGCACCATGACTTCGGAAAGAAGGATATCGGCGATGTTTTCCCCGGCATCGCGCCGTTCCAGTTCATCACAGTAGGATCGTCCTGGTCCGACCAGGGATTCCTCCGCGCAGCACTCGCCGCGTCCGCCAGTTTTCCGAAAGAGACGAAGCAAGCCATCATCCGCCAGCACCTGATGGGGCCCACGCTCCAATGGCTCATGCGCAGTGCGCAGAGGGGCGTGAAGACGGAGGACGACTACCTCTCGCCCAAGGCCCATCCTGCCGCCTTCCCAGGCTCGCGCCTCGACAGGGTACGGCTCGTCGAAAAGGCCCACGCGCTACGTCCAGAGCAGAT
The DNA here is from genome assembly GCA_902779075.1 of uncultured bacterium. The sequence goes on from CACZAK010000017.1 coordinate 8,603, forward strand.
TCCGCCCCTCGCCGCGCTTAACCTCATCAACTCGAAGATTCGCCCCCTGCGCTATCCCGTCCCGGTGCGTGACTTTCCGGACACATCCTCGGAAATCCTCTACAACACCCCAAGTGCCATTTGCTTAGTCCTGCGCGCACCCGATGGCATCCGCAAGTTCCAGTTCCGCGCGCACGGGGAAGGAGCCTCGCGGACGGCCGCCACGGTCTTCACCTGGCGCGTGATGCATGGCGACGCCTCCGCCGTCAAGATCGCGGCGATTCCTGACGATGCCAACGCCACCCCCGAAAAGGGCTTCGTCCAGATCACCGTAGACCGGCGGAACATCAAGGAACGAATCGACGTGGCCTGTTTCGCGAAAGCGGACGGCACGGAATGGGGTGCGCCTTCCTTCATTTCCTTCTTCCCCATTCCGCAGGAGGCGCGCGTATACCGTCCGGACGGGAAAATCGCCTCGATCGACTATTCCAATCCCGAAGGCGTCTACTCCGACCCGCTCGTGTCGCTTCCCCGCCACTGGAAGGACACCTATTCCTACGACGACACCGGTAAAATGCTCGGCTGGATACGCAGTTACAACGGACGGGACACTGCCTCGTTCACCGCCGCCGGCGACCGCATCGTGGAACGCAATGCCGATGGCACGCCCGCAAAAGCCGTGCACGTGAGGTACGTCCCACGTTCGTCAAGCGACAAGCTCGAACCCCTCACGCTCTCGTACCTCGACGACGGCGAACCCTTCGACGTTAAATGAAACTCGTCCTCGCACCGCTCGCGGACTTCACTAACGCCGCCTTCCGCAAGCTCGCGTACGAGCTAGGCGCCGACCTCACGTACACCGAGATGGTCAGCGCCGCAGCGCTCGCGCACGGGTCGTCCCCCACCCGACACCTCTTCGAGAAGCTCCCCGGCGAAGGACCCGTCGCCTGCCAGATATTCGGACACAACCCCGACGAACTCGCCTACGCCGCACGCGAAGCGACGGCGCTCAAGCGTTTCGTCGCCATCGACCTCAACGCCGGCTGCCCCATGCCGCGCATCCGGCACGAAGGCGACGGTGCGGCGCTCGTGCCGCAACCCCAGCTCGTCCACAATCTCCTCGTTGCCATCAAACGAGAGACGGACCTCCCCGTCACGCTCAAGACGCGCCCGGGGCCAAGTCCTGACCGCGTGACGATGTTCGAGCTGTTAGACGCGGCCGAAACGGCTGGCTGCGCAGGCTTCACCCTCCACGCCCGCTTCACATCTCAGATGCACGGCGGTCCCGTACATCTCGACCTCCTCGCGGAACTGGTCCAGCGCGCGCACATCCCCATTACCGGCAACGGCGGCGTACACAATGAGGAAACTCTCAAGTCCATGCTGGAAACGGGCGTCGACGCCGTGATGCTCGGACGCGCCGCCATCACGAACCCCGCGCATTTCGCCGCGCTCAGGGGACTTCCCGCGCCGTCGCCTAAGGAACTGTACCTCCGGCACATCGGCTACCTACTCGATCTCCAGAAACAGCTCGCCCACAATTTCCCGGACGACCACGTACCGCAGCCGGACGGCTTCATCTCCGTCGCCCTGCACCGGCACCTGTTCCACTACTTCCGCGGACTCCCCGGCGCCGCCGAAATCCGCCGCCGCCTCAACACCATCCGCACACTAGACGAAACCCTCGCCCTCGCCGAGTCCTTCGCCTAACCCCGCTAGGACGAGACTGGTTCAGTCGCCGTCTCAAGCACCTTCACGGCACGGCAACCGCCCCACACAAACAGACGCCACGGGCGGATGTTACGCACAACCTTAACCACCTGATCATTCTTGTCCAGAAACGTCGCGTCGATCGCGAAGCGCATGAAGCATGTGTGGATGGCGTTGCACTTCAGGATTAGCATCCCCTCGCCGGGCGGAAGGCGTTCACGTCCCATGAGTCCCTTGAGCCGCTGCCATAACGTCCGTGCAACCTCCGCCCGCACTCCGTTGACTTCTGTCTTCTCCATGAGAACATCTGTCATGCGCTAGACTTCCTCGGCAAGCACGCAGTCTCCTCCGTGGAACACGAGTACGAGCCGGTGGAGGGTCACTCGCGGGAGGGCCGCGCTTGCCGCGACCTCAACGGGCGGGACGCCCACCACCCCGACGGGAGCACTGTGCCACTTGGCGACGAGGGCGGGGTCGGAAGAATACTGGTCGAGCTGGTCGATGGCCTCGGCCTTGATCTTCGCGAGCTGTTCCGGCGTGGGCACGGGGTCGCCCGCCTTCACGTACTTCATCTCGATGAGCGCCGCGTGGGCAATGTCCGGCCAGCGGTCGAGGCGAGGCGCAAGGGCTAGGTCATAGAAGCCGCCGCCCGCTTCGCGCTCGTGGCTCACGAGGTACGGCCCCTTCGCGGCGGTCAGGAGCGCGACGAGGGTGGACTGCACCACCTTCTCGCCCTCAACCGCGTCGCGCACCGCGAAGTTCTCCCTCACGATCCCAGTGAGGATGCAGAGGAAGCCGTTCCATTCGCCGCGCCTTGCGAACGCGACGAGTTCCTTGTTGATGTCGAACATCCGCTCGTCGATCTTGTAGATGTCGGAGTAGGCGTCGGGAATCATCGTCGCCGCAAGGTGCTTCAGCGTCTCGTTCGGGATTCCGAACCGGGTCAGCCCAAAGTCGCTGCCCGTGATCGTCGTGATGCCGAGCCAGTAGAGGAGCGAGGTGAAGTTCTCCTTCTTTGAAAGCGTTTTGGCCTGGAACGACTTGACGATCGGCTCCTCCAGCGTGCCGCCCGCCAGCAGGTTCTCGAGCACGTGGAAATTGCCGTTGAGCCGGCGATCCATGGTCACGAGGTGGCGGATCTTCGCGTAGTCCGTGCGCAGGTTCTCGTCCACCATGTCGTTGGGCCATACCTTGGCGTTGACGAGCTGCTCGAAGAAATAGAGAACGAGAGTCGTGTTGGCGACGGAGGGCGCGGAGGCGCTGCCGAACCGGTAGTTGTCGTACCAGGTGATCGCGGCGTCGTATGCCCTGTCCGCGTCGAACCCGCACCGCGGCGCGTAGTAATCCGCCATCGCGCGGAGGTCGTCGTGGCGGAAGCCGGTGAGGTCGGCGAACTGCGGACGGAGCGAGATGTTCGTGCCGATGTTGAAGCCGCTCGTCACGTCATCCATCGTCACGGGCGAGACGCCAGTGACGAACAGACGCGTCACCGGCGCCTCCGTCCCGGAGGTGGCCGCCTTGAGCCTGGCGAAGAAGTTCTTGAAGAATCCGTCTCCGTGGCAAAGCGCGTTGTAGGCGTTCACCCCGCTTTCGGCGAGGATCGTGTTGGTGAAGTTGTCGTATTCGTCGATGATGACGTAGAGCTTCTTGCCTGCATTCTTCATTCGCAGGGCAATCTTGTTGAACTTGTCGCCTGCCATCGGCTCTTTGAGAACGGCCTCGGGGAGACCAGATGGAAGGACATCCGCATAGTTCATTACGAAGGCATCGCAGCAATCGGCGGCATATTTGTTGAAAGACGCCTGAACCTCCTGGGCATCTTTCGACACGGCGGAGAAGTCAAACTTGAGTACAAGGTACTTGCCACGCTCGTCGGTCGGGTTTGCGCCGATGTCGGTCCCCGCGAAGAACTCGTCGAACCTGTCGGCGTACCGCACGTCGTAGTACGCCTCCAGAATCGCCATCAGCAGCGACTTGCCGAACCGGCGCGGCCTGAGGAACACCGCGTAGCGCGTTGTCTCCAGGTCGCGGATCTTCGCGGTGCGGTCGACGAACCAGGCGTTCGCCCGCCTGATTTCGGCGTAGTCCGCCACGCCGTAGAGTATGGGCCTTGTCTTCTCCATGGCGCACAGTATACCACAAATCGCCGCAGCCGTGCGGAGTGAATTTCACCCAATCATCTCCTTCGCAATTTGATTGCGCAGAGGATTTCCCCTACTTGAGGATTTCGGATTCAGGGAGCGGGGAAGACTTCGCCGCCTTGCTCCATCTGGGGTTCGAGACAAACGATTTCTCGACCGAATCCTTGACCATCAGCTGGATGATGCATCCCGTAACGCGCGAGCCCGTTGTCTCGGACTTCGCGGACGAGTTTCCGCCCCTATACCTTGTCCTTCTTGTCGTCGTAATGATCTTCTTGCGCACGAGCTTCTCTGTCGGTGACGTAACGACGGTCTTGAACACGCCCTTCTCGTCCAGAGTGACCGAAATCGTCTTGTCGCCGAGCATCGCTTTCTTCCCGTCGGTCGTGCCGATGAAATAGCACTTAAGCTTCACGGAACCGGCTTCGGGAAGCGTCTTGCCGGTGAATGACACGGTGACCGGCCATGACAGGCTGCGGCTCGTAGTCTTTGTCTGAACCGATGTCCGCGTGCGGCGTCCACCAGATTTCTTCGACCCTTTGCTTTCGGACGTTGACTGCTTCGCCGTAGAGTTGTCGACGTGCAGCGAACTAATGTAGCCGGGTCCCTCTGCGGCCGACGCCGCGAATGTCGCCGCACACAGCAGCAAAACCACTATTTTCAGCAATTTCATTTGTTTCTCCTTTTGGTTTTTCAAACTCATAGCATGGCGTAACCCATGTAGACGTAGCGGTAGTCCTCCGGATCGTAGACGTACTCGTGCCCGTGTGGAGGAGCCTCGCGGATGAACGCGCCGTCCCGCACCGCGAGGAGCCGCGTGAACGGTACAGGCTTCCACGTCCCCGTCGAGAGCGGCTTCGTCGAGAAGATCAGCGCGTCATCGTCCTGACAGTAGTGCAGGGTCTCTCTCAAGTTCGTGTGGACGTACATTACCTCGCCGTCGTATATGAGCAAGTTGAGCTTGTTCCCATCCGCGAGCGAGGCAATCTCGGTGGCAAGCACCTCGAAGCGACCTTCTGCGTCGAGGGGCCTCCCCGCCTGGGCCTGCGCGCGGTCGATGCGGTCGACGAGATACAGGAGGACGCGCTCGGAATCAGTCGAGCCAGACTGGATGTTGAGGTAGTCGTTCAAGGCTTCGCCGTGGAAAATCGTCCCGTTGTGGATGAGCGTCCAGGCGCGCCCGGAACTGTCGGTGGCCGTAAAAGGATGGCAATTGACGTATTCTGGATGTCCAATCGAGGCAAAGCGAATGTGCGCGAGAAGCGCCTGCTCCTCGATGCCGGCATCAAGGAGAGCGCGCAGTCGTTCGCTCGTCGTGGCCTTACACGGTTCCTTGTCAATGAGAGGCTGCGGCAGGCATACCCCGCCCGCTTCGGTGAAGCGGGCGAGTCCCCAACCATGCGGATTCTTCTCGGAGTGCGAGAAGAATTCGCGCAGAACCGCGTTGAACGCACGGCGTTGTTTCGCGGAAATCCCCAGCAGTTCACACATCACACATGGGGCGCGAACGTGGTCGAGATCGGCGCACCTGCCTTGCCGAAGCTGTTGCGCGGAGAGACCTCGATACGCAGTTTGCCGGTGGCCTTGAGACGGTTCGCGGCAAGGCTGCACACGGTCGGCACGTTCGCCGCACCGCCCGACTCGGAGCGGTAGAACGATTCCGCGAACACGTACCGGTCGTCCGCCTTGCCGTTCTCGCCCGTGATCCTGAGGGCGAAGTCGAGCGCCCGCGCGCCCTTCTTGCCGTTCGCAGGCGGAATGGTGATCTCGAGGACCGGCTGTTTCACGGCCTTGACTTTCTTGCCGCCGCGGTTCTTGCCCTTCGTCATGCGCACCGCGAGCACGGCGCCCTTCGGGAACTGCGGGGGAACGCTCGCCGCCGCGCGCTTCGCGTAGGCGAACGGCATGGGTTCCGCCGACGGTAGCGGCACGACCCAGTCGTCGCCGAGGAGGCCGAGGTCCTCGAAGTCGCGGCGCTCGAACACCATGCGGTCGTCGTACACGCGCAGTATCATGCCCTGGTGTCCGCTGTGGATCTTCATCTTGTGCATGATCTTGTACGGGTCTTCGTCCCGCTGGCCCGGCGACGGCAAATCGTTCTCGCGGCCGAACGGAAGGACGTCGCCGTATTCGAGGCCGGTGTATTTGAGCGAACCCGCGCCGATGGACGTGAACGCGCCCTGCCAGATCGCGCGCTCGTCGTTTATGGAGGCGTGGGAGTGCCCGGAGAACGCGACGGCGTTGCGGAACTTCGAGAGCGCCTTCGTGACGAGGCCGTTGTCGTGTCCCCACACCCAGTCGCAGTGGCACGTGCCCTTGAGCGGCGGATGCTGCAAATAGAAGAACGGTTTGGACGGATCGAGCGTCGCGCCGTTCTGCTCAAACCAGTGTGATGCATACGACGTGCCGACTTCCTCCCATCCGCGGCAGTGGTCCTTGGTCCAGTGCGTGCCGATGACCGTGTAACCCTTCACCTCCTTGCGCCAGATCGGGTTGAAGTCCTCGTGGAAGCACTTCTTCCAAGCTGCGGCGAGGTCCTTGTTAATGGCATGGTCGTAGTACTCCTTGCCAAAGATCGACTTGACGCGTCCGCCGTACTTGTAGCCCTCGAAGTCGTGGTTGCCGTACACGAACAACTGCTCCACGCGGCGTCCGTCCGGCGCCTTGCCATCGGGAAACACGGAGTACCAGGCGCGCGCAACGGCCTCAAGTTCCTCAACCGTGCCGCGGTCCGCCATGTCGCCGCAGACGAGCACGCCGTCGACGCCGCAGTCCCGGTACCATTTGAGCGCCTTCGTGAACATCTCCTCGCCGGCGAACGAAAGTGCGCCGTTATCCCCCTTCTTGATTGACAGGTGGATGTCGCTCAGGATGCCGAGCACGAGGTTCGGACGCCCCGCCGGCGCCGCAAACAGCGGACGCGCCGCGCCGAACGCGCCAAAGGACGCCATCGCGCCCAGAAATTGCCGCCTATTGAATAGCATTTTACTAGTCACTTTTTCTTCCTTTCTAATGCTTCGACATGGAATACGCTTCCTTCACGTCGAGGAAATTATACCAAGAATTCCCGCCGACGCGCAAGCGTCAAAGCGTGCCATCCACTGTAGGGCATGCGGAAGAGGCCGCGACTCCTTCTCGCGGACGGTCTATCGCGGACCAGCAACGCGTGCATTCCAGGGTTTGAAACCGAGCGCAAGCGCTGGAGAGCTGGGCCTGAGGCGGAAGTCGTTACGCTCGGGATCCTCGAACTGCGGGTCGGCATAGACGCCGCCCACCTCCTTCCCGCACGCCGCCCAGGCGTTCCAGTCGAGGCCATCCAGCTGCGGATGCCCCGAGTAGTCGTACCAGAGGTTCGCGGCCCACACGCCGCCCACGCCGCGCGGGCCGCGTCCTACGAGCGGTCCCTCCCGCACCACCACGATGTTGTTCACGAAGTGAAGCGTGCAGGGAACGCCCTGCACCTCGCGCCGCTGCGTACGCACTGCGCCGAGCATGCGGTTCCACGCGAGCACGTTGTTGCGGATGATGCACCCCGTGCCGTAGTGCTGATGGAAGCCACCATCCGTCGTGTTCCAGCAGAGGTTCCGCTCCATCACGATGCCCTCGCTCCCCTCGTCCGTGTAAAGCGCCCAGCCGCCGTAGGAGTAGGACTTCACGTCGTGGATCACGTTGTCGTGTACCCAGGTGCCGAAGCTCGTGCCAAGCGTGTAGACGCCGCCCATGTCGCTCATCACGCCCTTGCCCAGGCCGTAGATGCGGTTGAACGCCACTTCGTTCCGCTGCGCCACGCTGCCCCTGAAACCCCAGGTCCAGCCCACGCTCACGCCCGTGTAGAATAAATCGTAGATGTCGCAGTGTAGCACCTTCGAGTCCGAGACGTGCGTGAGCGCCACGCCCGTCCCCTCCGGATTGAAACGCCCGCCCTTCCGGATCGTGCAGTCCGTGATCACGTTGAACGCCGTCGAACGCGGCGCGAGACGCCGGATCACGCGGCGCGTAAGCTCCTCGCCCGTCGCGACGTAGCCCTTGCTCGCGCCCATCCAGATTCCGCCCGCGCCGAGATCTTCGAGCATGCAGCGGACAATGCGGTTGGACGTGCAGCCGTCGTTGAAACGGAACGCGTAGTTGCCCGTGTTGCGCACCGTGCAGTTCTCCCACGAGAGACGTTGCACGCCCTCCGCCATGACGAGCCCGTCAAAACCAGACGCCGCCTGGTGCTGCCAGGACTCGGACGGTCCCTTCGCGCCGTCCGGCGCGGGCGCGTCGCTCGCGGCGAACGTGAGCCCCTTGAACGCGATGTCGTGTACGTAGCGTCCGGCGTCCGGCTCGCCCTTGAACTCGACGAGGCGGCTCAGCTTCGCGCTCGGCGCGATCGCCTGGACCTTCTCGATCTTTTCGCCTGGGCGCGGACGGTACAGCACCTCGCCCGCCCGCGCGTCGTAGAACCACTCGCCCGGTGCGTCGAATGCGCTCCGCACGTTCTCGAAACAGACAAGCGTTTCGCGCGGGTTCCAGCTCTGGTAGTCCTTCCAGCCGTGCGGAGACCACGTTTCCACCGTTCCCGCCGCAGGATCGAACGCGCGCAGGATGCGCCGCGCGAAGTTCCATTTGTGTACCACGCACATCTGCGCGTAGGGCATTTCGTCTGGCGCAATCGCCGCGAGCTCCTTCACGCCGTTGGTCACGACCACGCGCTCGACGTAGGACGATGGGGACGATGGGGACTTTGGAGACTTTGGGGACGAAGAGGACGTATGCGATTTGGGTGCGATTTCGGGTTTCGCAATTTTGAAGTAGCCGGAGTTTGGCAGACGCGCCCGGTTCGCGCGCCGTCCGTTCACCCACAGCTGCTCGAAGTAGACCGGCTGGCCGTCCGCGCCACTCGGCACGGGGGCGGCCCACCAGCCCTTCCCCGTGTCCTTCCACCCCGCGAGCGGCGCGCCACCGGAAATCACCGCGCCTTTCTCGCCGATCCACGTGACAGGCGCCTGCGGCGTGCCGGAGTCCGCCGGCGTGAAGAGGAGCGTGCGGTCGAGCACGTAGAGGCCCGGCTTCACGCGGATTGTCCAGGCGGACACATCGCCCTTCGCCTTCGCGGCGCGGATTGCCTCCAACGCGCCCTGCGGCGTCAAGCCGCCCGGCGCGACCACAAGTTCACCGGCCGACACGGCAAAAAATCCCGCCGCACCGAGAACGAGAAACATGAAACAAACGCGAGTCGCAAAACATAAAGCGAAGGCATTTCTTTTATTCATTTTATAATCTCTATTTGTTCTAAAGGTGGTCCTATGATACCACAAATCTACGCCCTCAGTCTATCCGAAATTTAGCCCGTGAACGTTTTATAAAACATAAAAATACCCTTGTTCATCCTTCGGGGCTTTACCCGGGCGGCCCGGAGGTGGGGCGAACCGTGGCGGCTCGGCGGGACGCCTTGCCCTGCAAGGTACCGCGACGGACCTCTGTACGTTTCAATCTCGTGAGATCGACAAGAGCGGCTGCGGTGATTTTCAAATCGCACTATTTCCTTACGAGGGCGAAGCCGTCGGCTACGATGAGTCCAGACGATTTCGCGGGTATTATGCTGAGCGTTGCACCCGGTTCCAAGTCGAACTCGCCGAGCTTCACCCACTGTCCTGTACTCTGCGCCGGGTCGGCCGTAAACGCCTTCGTGCGCCCACCGGAACTGATTTCAAGCATGGTCTTCGCACCTGGCTTCGCAAACCAGAGGTAGGGTACCTTGCCCATGAGCGCATAACGGCCGGATTCCTTGACGGGAAGCGGGTACACAACCGTCTCCGATGACTTGTCCGCGGCTTTGTGGTACCAATCTCCGACCTGGTCGCCGTTGGCGTTGTGCATCTTGCGCCAGCCCTTTCCGAACTCGACGTCCTCGGATTCGTCGTCTACAATGAGCCATCCTGCGGTCTTCGCCTCCGGCACGCCGGGGAAACCGCCGCCAAGACGCTCCTGGAGTTTCCTTACATGCCCATCCTTGTAGATTCCGCGCGGCGTCTCGCCGAGTTCCTTGCACATCGCCGCCGCCTCGCCCACCGCGACACCGAGCTGTGAGAGCGTGTTGATCACGCGCGGGCCACCAAGCCCCACGTGCGTGCAGCTGAAGCAGCGTCCGACAACGAAGAGGTTGCCCACGTTGCGCGAGTAGATGCAGCGGTACGGAATCCAGTACCGTCCGTACGTGTTCCCCTTGCACGTGGTGAGGAAATCGACGCCCTTCTTGCAGTTGTCGTAGTGGAGGTCAATCGCCCACGATCCGGTCGCGATCGCGTCCTCGAACGGCGTGTTGGAGGTGACGTCCTTCTGGGAGTACACCCAGTCGCCCATGATGCGGCGCGATTCGCGCTTGCCGAGCAGGTACGGACAGAAGTTCAGCACCTTGTTCGCATTCGCCTGACGTTTCTTGGCGAGCGAGAACGAACCGTAAATTGCAAGCAGCATCCTGTCGCGTATCTCCTCCGCTTCGGCGATCATGTCACGGTGGATGCCGTACTCCCAGTTCCACTCGCCGTTCACCGCCACGATCCCCTGCGCGTGCTTCTCCGCCCACGGTGCGGAGAACGGCACGGCCGCGTTCGCGTCCGCACTCGTCCACATAACGGATGCCCCGAGCGTGTCGCCGTCCGGCTTCTCCGGTGCGCGCGACTCGTCGTACTCGTCCTTCGCCTCGCGGCCCATGCGCCAATCGGCGCCGGCCCAGTACCCGACCCAGCCGTCGCCCGTCGCGTCGCAGAAGAGCGGCGCCTCGAAACGGATCACGCGATTGGACTTGAGGTCGAGCGCCTTCACGGCGGCAATCGTGCCGTCGGCCTTCTTCTCCACGCCGAACGCGCGCGTCAGGAGACTCACTTCGATGTTCTTCTCGTCCTGCACGATGCGCATCCTGCGCGCGTCGCAGAACGGGATGTTCACGTCGCGATTCATGAAGTAGCCGCGAAGTTCGCGGATGAGGTCGTGCTTCGCCTCGCCCGCGCAGTACACGCGGATTTCGCCGGAGGCGTTGCCGCCCAGCACGGGACGATCCTGCACGAGCGCGACCTTGATCCCGCGGCGTGCCGCCGCCACCGCCGCACACGTTCCCGGCATACCGCCACCCACCACCACGAAATCGGCCTTGACGGTCTCGGCGACGTCGGCCTCATTAATCTTCAGCGCGCCCTCAGGGACCTTCCCGCCCTTCACATCCGAATCAAAAACGATTCCCGCACAGCGTCCGTCGAACCCCGTCAGGTCTTCGAGCGTGACGGTTGCTTCCGTTCCACTGATCTGAACCACGCCGCCATCTTCCCACGACCATGTGCGGGGACCTGCGCCGAATTCTTTTGCAAGCGGCTTGCCATCAACGAGGACGCGGAAGCGTCCGGGGTTGCCGTCCGCCCAGTTACGCGTCCTCACCCACACGCGGTATTCACCCGTCTTCGGGAACGCCACACGCGCCTTCGCGTCCAGGACGCGCACGCCGAGTCCGTGGGCGATGAGGTACGGCGAGCCCATGACGTCCATGAACTGCGCGTCAAGCCCCCATCCTCCCGCCTCAAAACTCTGCGGATATACGTCCACGCGCACGGCTCCAGCCGTGGCACACAGCGATGCGGCAACGCCGACAGCGCCCACTTTGATGATTCTGCTAATTCTCATCGTCTTTCCTCCTTTGTTGGTTTTTGACATCTACTACAGCCCGATGCCCGGCAGCCGTTCAAGCGCCGGAAACATGTAGTGCTCGTCGGGGAAACACTGCCCCGCAATGTTGAAGCATTTCTCCATGGCGCGTATTATACACTATTTCTCATCCACCCGCAACGCCCTCGTTCTTGCGAATGCTAGAGCCCCAACAGACGACGTGCAGGGACAATTGCGTCAAAGTATCCATCAGCTTCCACGGAAGGTGCCAGTTCGCCGTCGTAAATCAACGCCGTACGAACTGAAACACCCTTGGGCGGGGAAAACCTCCGTACCTTCTCGCGCATTTCGTCCATCACTTCCCGGCCAATCTGCAATCGCCTCTTTATCTCAACAAGGCAGAACGACATTCTAGTCTGAAGAAGCAAATCTATCTGGACGCCCTTCTTCCGGGATTTAGCCGACGTCACCCGCCGATATGGAGCAGCAGACAGCAACAGCGTTTTATCCAAATGAAGAAATGGCAGTATGTCGCGATAATTGTTTATCACAAGATTCTCGAATTGGAGCCCCTCTATAGTCCCCCATCCCGCCAACTGTTCCATCCCAATGAAGGCAAACGAGCCGGAATCGATGGTGTCTTTCGCCGGCTCCACATATTTAAGGTAGAACCGCGCATAGTTGTCTTTCAGGCGGAAAAGACGCTTTCTGACCTCCTTTCCCGTCTCGGGATTTTTTCCCGGATCAGACGAAACGAAGCCCGATTCAACCAAGTCATCGAGCGCATTGGATATTCGCCCGCTCTTCTCCGCGCCAAGCGCTTCGGCGATTTCAGTCACGCCTTTTGCGCCATCCACAAGCGTACGCATTACCGTTGATGCAAATTTCGGCTGCCTCGTGATCACGTCATTGAACATGTCGTCAAAATCAACCCGCAGCACGGAGTTCGGCAGAAAGGCCAGTTTTCTGATGTTCTCGGCAGCAGAAAGTCCCGGGTCTATTTCCTCAAGGTAACGCGGTACACCACCCGTGACGGAAAGAACGTCAATAATCTCCCTGGATGACACACGCTGAGCCGAATCTCCCCAGAACTTGACGCATTCCGCCAACGGCAATTCCCTGACAACCACGTCAAGAGACCGCCTCCCGACGTATGCGCCGTTATCGATAAAGTTGTCTTTAATCCAACTTGACACGCTGCCACACAGGACAACAATAAGCCGATCATGCTGTTTCAGGTTGTTCTCCCATGCGATCCTGAAAATATCGGCAAAAAGCGGCTCTCCAAAGCCAAGCCATGAAATCTCGTCGAGCAGTACAATAGTACGCTCGTCATCCCTTATCTGCCCTGCTAGGCGAATAAAGGCGTTTAGCCAACTGGACGGCGGTGTGCTCTCGCAGCCAGTCTGCGAAGCAAGCTGTTCCGCAAAAACCGTTAATTCGTCCTCTTTGGTCGTTGACGCATTGGGACGAGCCCCCTCTATCTTGATGAACCGGCTATTGGTCACGGTGGCAAAATGCTTTATGAGTGTACTTTTCCCAACTCTGCGGCGACCTCGGCATGTCACAAGCGAGGAAACCCGCTTGTGCCACAACCCTTCTAATTGCTGAATTAGGTCTTCTCTTCCAAAAAACATGACAGAGTCTCCTTGTCGGCCAAAGAACAACACATATCATACCATATTTCAGCACAATGGCGCAATCAAAAGTTCACCTATTTTGCAGTATGCAATTTAGGTGAAACATATCTCGCTCGTTAAAAAGTTCACCTATTCTGCATCATGCAATTTAGGTGAAAAACGAGAAGCCAACATCCCTCATATTCCCACAATCAGTTCTGTGTGGCCATGTTCCTGTGACATCGTACCTCGCAGTGCCACCACTCTCAACAACTCACCACAATCAATACGTGTACAAATTGTAGTTCCGTTACGTCCAAACACGACGCATTGCGTGAACAAACTGCCTCACACCGTGGACACCCACGAGAAATGGCGGCATTCACAAAAGAAATTCCGCTATTTGGCGAAACCTTGGACTGGGCGAACAGACTGCCCGCGGTCGCGGTCTTTGTAGTTCGTGCGGTAGCCGCCCGAAATGAAGCCGAGGTACCTCGCGTGACTGCCGTCCGAGCTCGGGACGGACGACCAGTAGCCACCGAACGAACCAGAATCGATGAGAGAAAGCCCTTTGGCGGCGCCGGCGCAGGGAAGGAAGATGCTGTTAGAGGCGTAGTCGCCCCTACCACGCACGACATAACCTTTTACACCGTTCTGCGTCGTCCACGTCCAGTCGCATTTATTCTTAAGGCCAGACAGCTCCTGATGCGTCGGCATACGCCATCCCCCGCCCCACTGCACATGCGCGGCGTCATGTTCCGGCGTGAGATTGCCATCCGCCGTAGTCCATCCTTCATCCCATAACGATTGTAAGCTTTTCCCAAAAGTAGGTGCGTTCTTCTCTTCAAAAGAGAAATTTGACGAGGAACCGTCACTCGCCACCCAAGCACCGTTCTCACGCTTGTAGCCTACGGTATCGCCCCACCAGAAATAATAGCCATGGTCTTCGGGCTTCTCCGCGCCGATATTCGTGGTCGCCCAATATGGTCCGCCCTCCCAGAGCTGAACCTTGCCGATTGCAGACCCATGCGTCACAACCGTCTGCTTGGCGTCGTTCGCGCCTTTTTTCGCACCGCGTTCATGTGATTCAGTAGAACAACAGAGGCGGAAACCGTTACCGTCGTTGCGGTAATCATGGTTACCCCTGCCGCGGTACGCGGAGCAGCAAGGCGTCGCGGCGAGGTGCCAGCCACCGCCGCGCGACACACGGTAATCGCCCGATGTAACACCTTTGGGGTCTGTCAAGCAGCTCGTCAAATCACCTTTCCAGTCACGGCACCATTCCCACACATTGCCATGCATATCATAGAGGCCCCATCTGTTTGGCATATATGATCCGACCACTGTGTGATTCGCCGAATGCCCGCCCTTGCCATCCGGTCTGTGCCGAGCAAAATCCAAGTCGGACTCATTCCAACCACGGCTCTTCTGGTTGATCGCGAACCTACCAAGTTTCTTTAAATCTTCCTCCGAATCCCCGCCGTTGTTGTATTCGCTTGTCGTTCCCGCGCGGCAGGAGTACTCCCATTGTGCCTCCGTCGGCAGGTCAAACTCCAATCCCGTCCTTGCCCGGAACTTGCCCATGAAGCTACCCGCGTCAACAGCATGAGACGCCGGCCACTTTGCACCCTCGCCCTTGCCGCGTATCATGTCATACGACACCCTTTCCACAGGCCGCATATCTCCTTTAAATCTTGACGGCTTGCCACCTGTCACAAGACGATACTGCTTCTGCGTCACCTCGAAGACGCCCATGTAGAACGGCTTGGTGATCTTGACGCGGTGGGACTCGTCCTTCTGGTTTTCGCCCATGATAAACGTGCCAGGCTCTATGCGGCGAAGGACGAGTTTCGTCGTCTTGTACTCGTCCGTCCAGCCGCCTTTAGGTTCGGCTGCGAGGTATGAAACCGGATATTTTGTCGCGTTCGGTCCTACGGAAAGATCGACCACGCAATACAGCTTTCCGGCTGAAGGTGTGGACACCCCTGCGTGCAAATCCTCTCCATTATTCTTATCCTTCGACCCGTCGATGCTCCTCTGCGACTGAGCCTCCGCTACTTCGTTGGTGCCGCCGGACTCAATTGCCTCGACACCCAAAGCGGCGGCAACATCTTCCTCTGCCGACTGCGGTGCGGCGGGCTTGCGGAGAGCGAACCATACCGACGTGAAAACTGCGGCGGTCGCGGCGAAGGCTCCGCCAAAGATGGCGGTAGCCTTCCACGGCAACTTCCTCAACGCCCGTTTCACACCATCCCACAACTTTGGCAACGCTCTGCCGCTGGGCCGGACAATGGTTTTCACCTCGGAAGCTGGTACTTCCAGACGTTTCACCAAAGCGCATAGATCGACTGGGCGTTCCGCAGGGTCTTCGGCAAGCATCTGCGGCAGAACCTTCGTCCATGGGAGTCTAAGCGTCTCAAGGAGTTCAAGCACCCGTGAGCCAGGTTCGTACCAAGCGCCTGTGAGAAGATAGACGATCATCACGGCGAGTGAATACACGTCGGCAGCCGGAGTCGCCTCTTCGCCGCGTTCCACCTCCGGCGCCATGTAACCTTGAGTGCCCATCACGAGACGCGAGTTCCTCGCCTCCGTGACCATGGTGGTGGATGCCCTCACCTCGTTGCGCAACCTGTCGGAGAAAAGGCGCAACACGCCGAAGTCGGAAAGGATGACCCGCTTATCCGCGGAAAGCAATACGTTGTTCAGCTTGATGTCACGGTGGACGATTCCCTGGGCGTGGATGTAGTCGAGGGCGGACGCGAGTTCCGTGAACCACCTGAGCACGAACTCCTCGTCAAGGTCGGACACTTCGACATCGGCGAGAGTGTGCGGGGAACCGTCCTTGTAAGCCACGAGATCCATTACAAAGTATGGCGTCTGGGTTGTCTCATCGAAATTGAGATCGAACACGCGTACGACATTTGGATGATGGAGCCGCGCAAGAACCCTGCCCTCGGCAAGGAACTTGTCCTTCAGGATGTCGATGTGCCCGTCTTCGAGCGTGAACGACTTCAGCGCATAGTGGACGCCGAGCTGCGTGTGTACGACCTCGTACACCGCACCCATCGCGCCCTTGCCAAGGAGCCGGACGATGCGGTACACGCCGATCGTGTCATCTGGATTGAACGCTGCCATACAGTCGGGAATTCAACTGAAGCTGGGACATCAAACTACTTTTTCTCCGCCGCTTTCTTTTCAGCTATGAGGTCGGGCGCTATTACGATGCGGACGAGAGCGCGAGCAACTTCTGGCGAAAACAATTTGACTACCGTTTCTTCGTGAAAGCCCAGAACTTGATTACCGATTTCGATAGGATCACTATTTCTGCTAGGGCCCTTCATGATAATCTCCTTTGAATCAGCGCTGTCCGCCGCAATACACCATAATGAAGGAGGAATGATAAGTGCAGATATACCCCAGTACCCACTCTTACTTTTCGACGCATCAAAGACCTTAAATCCCTGAAAGTCAGCAGGATTTAGCTTTTGGGCCTTTATATCTGCGAGGCGCGTTGACGACCTATCATGTTTCAGAGCATATTTTATTTCCGCTTCCGTTGGCAGTCTGAATACATAACCTGCAGGAAGAATCGCCCCATATTTTTTGTTGAACTCCGACATTAATTCCGCTATATCCTGGAATTTCACAATCGGTAGAACCGGATCGTTTGGGAAAGCTTGTTCGAGTTTTCTGGCTGCACCGGCCATTTTTTCATCATGGCGAAATGCGTTATACTGGGCTGCAGTCAAGAACATCTTTGACATCCAAAATGGGCGGGTGATACTAACCGTGTAGCCTGTAGCATGTGCCCATCGTACACCATACTTTCTAACCATGCGAAACGATCCCGGCGGACAGGCACAGAACGTCATGTCCACTCCTTCTGCGAGTTTAAGTGTGCGTTCAAGCGGCGGCTTGAAATCCGCCGGAAACGTCCATTTCTCTAAACGCTGCCCAAATGCATCCACCACAGTTCCAACAATCCCCACAAGCATGTCATCGCCGTACCCTTTCACCTCGTCGACGCACCTCTGCGCCTTAACCTTAACAAGTCCGTTGGCGTCGCCGGAATTGATCGCCTCGGCGTAGATTGCGGCTGCGTGGCGCTTGAACGCCTTCTGCAGCTCCACGTCGCCGTTGGCCGGATAAGACCACCAGAAGTCTGCGATGGCGTTCTTCGGCATCTTTCCCTCGCCCTTCTCCGCCTTGGCGACCTCAGCGGCCTTGGGGTTGTCGCCCTTCGCGAACTCGTCAAGCGCCTTGGGCCAGTCTCCGAAATAGGCGTGGTGTTCCGCTATCGCGACATGAAGCTCGCGAAGGCTAGGCCGTCTCTTCGACTTCGCAATCGCAGCCTTAAGTTCATCCTTGTGGCGGATGTACGTCTTAATGTCGTTGAGGAGGCGGTAAAGCTGCCCCCCCCTGCTTTTCGATATGTTGCGGAGCGAGGATTCAATCATGTCTGCCATGTTCTCAGGCGGAATGTCGGGGATGGTGGTTTTTAGAGTCTTGAGGACGCTAATCGCCTCGTCGAACGCGCCATGTCCAACGTAGAGCGTAAACGAGCCCTTTAGCAGCAGCATCTTCGCCGCGTCGGACTCCGCCTTCTCCGCAAGCGCAATAGCCGCCTGGGCAACGTCCGCGCGGGTCTTCTTACCCGCCTTGAACGCATCCAATTCCGGGCGCATTAGTTCCTGGACAAGTCCTTCGACTTGCTTGATTTCCTGTTTGGTTGGCATTGCCGTCAGCGACGTCGCAACTGCCGCCAGGGTCAACATCACTACTGATTTGATTTTCATTTTGTCTCCTTGTCTGTTCTTTTACATCTGTTACAGTTCGATGAAGTGGATCGTCTTGCCGGACTGCCGTGCGGCGTGAAGCACGAAGTAGCTGCGCTGCTCGACGATGCGCATGATGCCCGGCAGTCGTTCAAGCGCCGGGAGCACGTAGCGCTCGTCGGGGAAACACGGCCACGCGATGTTGAAACACTTCTCCATGGCACTTATTATACACTATTTCCTAACAGCACGCAATGTCGAACTGCCTGCATAATGGTCGCAGGGCGCATCTGCGTTTTTCACCATGCGTTTTGAGATTGGAAACAACCAAAACAACTGGTAAAAACAACTTTGAGAGGGGCGTGCGGGCTAACTCGCCCGCGCATCTACCCATCTATGTTTGCAAGAATCTTGATATAATTGTATCGTTTTTGAGTGGACTATGGGCACGGGCGAGTTAGCCCGCGCGCCAAAGGCAAGTTGTTTTAGACCTAAAAAACGCAGTTGAACAAGCCCTTCTTATTTCTATTAGCCGCAAAGAACGCAAAGAGCGCAAAGAATGGGTGTTTTTATTGATTATACATGCCGTTTATCCTGTATGGCAATTCACCCAATTGATGAAAACTAAAAACAGAAGCCAGATCTGGATAATTCGAAATACACAACCAATTATAATATACTTTGCGATCTTTGCGTTCTTTGCGGCTAAAAGCTAGAATCCAACTGCGACGTTTAGGTTAAATAGTTGTTTCCAATTATCAGAAGGCTCGGCGGTGAATTACGCAGATGCGCCCATGGTCGCATCTGCATTGATGTACACCTTGCATAGCACTGCTGTTCATTCACAATATGGTCTTTTGCATTTATTGTCTGACGAAATTATCCTTCTATTCTGACTTAATACATAATGAGGTCAGACCTAATACACAATTAGGTCTGACCTAATACATGATAAGGTCTGACCTAATACACGATAAGGTCTGACCAAATACACAATTAGGTCTGACCAGAATGTTGATATCCTTTGACCATTAAATTCAATGCTCTATAAGCAAGAGATCAGCCGCTTGACTGTGCAAGTGTTTTGGGAGGGGCGCGCCCCGTCGCGCCCGCCTCGCAAAGGTTTTACAACTGGCCCAGCAAAGCCCTCCCCCCTACTTTGCTTTAAATCCTCTGCACCTTCTTTGCGTATCCTCAGCACGATATGATAAAATGCTTTACACTATGAAAAGTCGCTCACATACCATTCATTCCTGAAACAACAAACACCCCCGCACGCAAAACGCACGGGGGTGTCTTGTTTACTGTACAACAACAGTTGCGAGGAATTACCTGATTCGAATCAGAAGCGACTGGGCACCGACCTTGAGGCCGTTAGCTGTCGCAGTGACCTTCAGTTTCTTCTCCACGCCACCGATCTTGGTGGTAAACGTGGCACCTGAAATATCAGGCCTACTGCCAGTCGTGATGACCATGCATTTCCCCGCGCCTTCCGGCAACTCAATCGTGATGGCACCCGTAGCCGTCAGGCTTCCGCTCACTTCAAGGGGATCGGAGATGTCGTTCACCTTGATCGTCGCACCGTCCGTGAGCGTCAGGTTGCCCGTGAGCGTCCCCGTGCCGCCGAACGTACCCGCAACCGTCGTCGCACCCTTCCAGGTACCCGTGAGGTTCACCTTCGCGTCGGCTTCAACGGTAAGAGTTTGAGCTTTGACCTGATTGCCGGAAAGGGTCAACGTTCCAGCGGCAGACGCACCAGGAGCTACTGTAAGCCCCTTGATACGATCCTGCCCATCCGAGACAACTATTCCGCTCCATTCAGTATCTTGAGATTGAATAACTCGCAAGTAACGCGCACCGCTTCCATAGTTACCTTGAAGATTCTTAGTCCCAGCAAGACTTCCAACTGAATAGGTAAGCGCACGCGAAAGCAGGATATCCCCAGCCTGTTCATTGACTAGCGTCACAGTAGTCGGGAAATTATTGGTTGAAAGTGCGCGCCAGCCAGTACCGTCATACTTGAGGGTGCCAGTACCTTTAATGCGCGCATAATCAGTGTCCGTCTCAGTTTCTGTGCCATTGCCCGTGCTGGTCAAGGTGAACACGCCATTGTCGGTCGTGGTTATACTCGTACCACCGCCGAATCGGGCAAGACCGTCGGCCTTCAACTCGCCATCCACAACAATGTTGCCAACAGCCCAAAATGCCGTGTTAACAGAAGGAACCGTGATGGTTGCATTGCTGCTGACATAGATTTGCCCTTTGACAAAATCTGGATTCGCAGTTCCAAAGACAACCATCTTAGCGTTGAGTCCAATGTACCCAGCGTATTCAGAACCATCCTCTATGACAATCCTCGACGTTGCGGACTGATCTGGAGCTGTGATATAACCACCATTGCTAATCAATTTCTTAAAAGTAAATGCTTCACCACTAATACCGTTGTTGATTGTCAACGTTCCTGCGAGGTTTACCGGCACATTGCATGTTTCGTTGCCGAGCCAACCAGTGATAGTACCAAGCTTGATAACAGAACCAGCATTGCCGTAGCTGTTGAAATCAAGGTAGGTACCCGTGAAACCAGTTGCACGGCCAACCATATCGGTAACATCGTTGATCTCCACTGTCCCCTGCCAGTCAGCATTTGTCCACCAAGCCTCACCCGTAGGAGACGGTGCACGACCGGTGAAGACCACCGTGCCGGAGCCGGAGATGGCACTAGTCGCCGAGGCTGCCGTAATTGATCCGTTCACATTCAATGTGCCATTCACAACAAACCCATTTTTTTCTGCGTTCCACGTCTTACCGGATGCAATAGTCGCCGTAGCACCTGCAACAACAGTAATTGACCCCTGCGCTGGTGATAGGGATTCGCCATCTCCGATAATGACGCGCAATGTGCGGTTAGCAAGGTTGATTGCCCCAGTAAACTCAGAAGCATCCTTGAATATATAGCGCTGAGCAATATCCTTTGTCTGGACACCAAGTGTACCGGAACCAGTCAATCTGGCGAAAATCGTCTTTCCGTTAGTTGACCACCCATTATTAACGGAAAATGCATAAGATCCAGTATCATTCTGAAGATCAAGCGTTCCTACGCAAGTCTTGGTGTTATCGCCATTGTTGAAATATCCGGTGCACATCGACAGACGCAGTGTAGATCTCGCGTTTGCAAACTCCCCTGGGTCAAGTCCGGCAATTGCATAATTCTTCAGCCACACCGTGCCGATCCAGTTGTCTGAATCAGTCCATCCCTTGCCAGCCACAGGAAGCGAGTTGTTGTACACAACCGTACCGGTGCCCTTGAAGGTCGTGCCGTCGAGGCGGTCGGCGTTGACGTTGAGAACAACATCCTTGGCGACATCGATGGTGGTGGCGGTAATCTTCGCGGAACCGTCGAGAGTGAGCGTGCCACTGCCGACTACGTAAACAGTGCCCGACAGCGTCTTCGCCTCGCTGACCGTGTAGGTCGTATCGTTCACGACGGGAATCACCAAATCAACGCCCTCGACCACATCTGGGATATACTCGACAATCTGGATAGCCGCGATGCAACCACGAGCCGTCCCATCCTTGTGCCCAACCACGGTGAGCGTCGGGCCGATGATTACAGCCGACACAAGAACGTTGGTGCCTTCAGCAATCGGCTCGGCCGAGTCCTGTGCGCCAGCATTGCCCCAGGCCGTGGTACCTTCGGTAAGCGCGTCGTTAACATACGTGTAATTCTTGCCGTTGATGGTGATGTAACCAAAACTGGCACCCCCCGTGTCAGTGGCGGTATAGACGACCACGCGATACTTTTCAAACGGAATTCCGCTGACGGTGACAGTGGGGGTCGGATTGCCGGCATTCTCGTCGATGTAACCGTGGCGAAGATCAGACGCCGCCGTGAGGCTGGCGCAAGAATAACTGCCGCGCGTACCTGAAATAGTGACGCTTGCCGCCGTTGCGAATGTAGCACCAGTAGAATCTGCGGCGTTCAACGCCGAAAGCGAACCGTTGCTACCAGTAAGATTGTTCCATGAAGTGCCAGGAATGGCATATTCGCCGAGACCGACATCGGCACTGGTCGTAAGGCCGTTAGCAGCGCCGGACGTGAAGTTGATGTTGATGGAGGGCTTGTAAACGGTAGGTGGCGGCATGTTGTCGGGATCACCGTCAACCCAATAAAGAACGATACCAGTGGTAGTCTGGACGAGTTCGCACGTGCCAACCGCGTCAGCAGTCGTAAGAGTTGTCGCACCGGACGTAACCGTGGCAAGATGCGCGTCATAGCTCAAGTCCTCCAAGTCCCCACCGACAGTAGTGAAGCGCTTGATCGTCGCATCGGCCGTAAAGGTCTTGGTAGTGCCAGAGCCGAACGTCACAAGCGTCTTGGAAGCCACCTGCAAAGTGCCAGAAAGCGTGATATCCGCCTGCTTGATCACCTGCGCGTTGGCAACCGTGATGTCACCGCCATAAACGACGGTGCCAGTGCCCTTGAGATAATACCAGAAAGGCAAAGAGGTGTTACTTGCCGCCGTAAGCCCAGCAGACCAGGTAATGCCGCCGGCGTTGGCAGACGAGAGCTTGAAAGGCGCGGAATCGCTGCCTTCCAGCTGATTACCAGCGAAGGAGGCAATCGTAATCGAGGAGGTCTCGTCCGCCGTCAGCCAGCAACCGACAGAACCCGCCTGAATCTTGTTGATTCCGCCCGACCAGGTGACCGCCGCGCCATTGTACGCACCCACGCGCAGAGTCCAGCCGTCAATCGCGGTAGAGGTAGAAACCGTCTTGCCATCGACAAGCGCTGGACTGTAGGTCGTGGTGATGAACGGCGTCGTCGAAGTATCCCAGTTGGCCGCGTCATTCCATTCTGCATTTTCACCGGTGAAGATGTTTTCGTATGTTTCCGTTTCGCCGGTGACGGGATTCGTCATGTCTGTAGTCTCACTGCCCCCTGCGGCAGAGGCAGTAGGGGTGAAGAACACGGCGGCAATTGCCGTAGCGGCAATGCGCGTCAACGCCCCTTTAAGCAGTTTTTTCTTCATTATTTTTCCTTTTTAGGTTTGTGCTGCCTCGCGAACACCATAGCCACCGGACAATGGGGCGCAAAGGTAGACTATATTATACCATAATTTCCCCGCCAAACGCCATCTGGTGGAAAATATTTTAAATTTTTGTCTCCCCTCGTATGGCGGATGTACCACGAGGGGAGACAACAAGCGTACAACAGCAAGTTGTAGCGCTCCGCTACCTGATGAAGATCGCAATTGGGGGCGGCATGAATCGCTTGTATAGCGTCTTGACATCGCCCGGCATCAGTGCGGCGTCGTAGATGCGCCAGTCGTCGAGATCGAAACCATCGGACAAAAGTGCGTTATAGTTCTTGGCCGTCCCGTGGATTGAGCCGAACTGGCCCTGCTGTCCGATTGCGGACGGGAGAACCGTATCGACGGACGCCGAAAGGCCGTCCACGTAAAGCGTCGTCCCGTAGCCGTTCGCCACGATTGCAACGAAGTGCCACTTCCCGATCAGGTTGTCGATTCCCGTCACGGAGACTACTTCGCTGCCGTTTCCGCCGGAACCGCCCTGGTTTGCCCACGCGACGACGGAGAGCGTCGTGGAATCCTTGGCGATCAGCGCCATGCCGTCATACCAGCCGCTGCCGAGGTTCCAAAGAATCGTATTGTTGGCCTCATTGAGCTTCAATGCCGAAACTGCCGTCATCTCTCCGGCGTAGAACGGCGACTTGCTGGCCGTATTGGTATCATACCACGGCTTTGCGCTTGACGTGAAACTGCCGGCCATGCCATCCCTGCCGCGGACAAACGCGGGGTTGAGGTTGCCGAAGTTGTAGAGCGAATCGGCGGCGATCGAATTGGCCGCATTGAAGTCGTAGTGCAGGAACGGCTGGGGGATCGCCGCGTGGAACGTCGCGGTCACGGTGTTGCCGCTGATGGAAGTCGTGAAGCGTCCACCCGCCGCGACAGTGATCGCCTCCGAAGTAAGCGTCGTCCCGGACGGTGCGGTGAAGAGCGTCAACACCTGCCCGTTGGAAAGGCCAGCCGGGTCGATGTTCGCCGTAGTGACCTTTGGCAAGGGACTCGCCGGGAGGTGCCAGTCTGTCGCCGTCACGCCGGCGCTCGCAGTCGGCTGGAACGTCAGGCTGCCGATGGCGGAGGGCGCGACACCGGCCTGCAGCTCCGATCCGCCCTTCACGATGACATTGACGCCCGCAAGATTGCTGGCAACGTGGACAAGGCCCAGTTTCGCGCCGTCCACGACAAGCGTTCCCGTCGTCGCCGTTCCGCTCGCCGTGTTGGCGGTGACAATCGGGAAGTTACCCGCGCCCGACACGGTCAGCGTATGGCCGTTGAGCGCAAGCACTGATGCGGCGTGCCCGGAGTTGACGAGACCCCAGCCGCTGTCGGCCTTCACCATCGCATCCGCAGTGAGCGTGAGCGATGCCGTCTGGCGGCTGGTCGCCCCCATTTCCGCCCCGGAGTTGAAGAGCGCGCCCGAATAGACGCCGTTGTTCAACACGCCTTTGCCGGCGATCGTAATCGCGTAGCACGTGTCCTTGGTGCCGTTCAAGTCGAGGCTGCCGCCGTCCTCGACGGTAATCCGCGCGAGATTGCCGATGGCCTGTCCATATCTGTTCGGACCGAAGCCGGTCGCCGTCGTCGTCCGTGCCGTGCCGGACTTGACGGTCAGTCCGCCAGAGAACGTGTTGTTGCCGCCGAACGTGACGTTGCCGTACGTTTCAACCGCGCCCGCGCCGGAGATGACGGAACTCTCGGTCCTGTCCCTCAGGCGGAGGACGGTTCCCGAATCAAGGACGATGCTTGTAGCCGACACCTTAGAATTGGGCGCAAGCGTAGCGCCGCCGCTCAAATACAGCGTGCCGACCGTAAAGGACCCTTCACCCGAGAACTCGACAACGCCTGAACCGGAGACCGTGAGGGTCGCCGCCTCGTATGTGCCCGAAATCGTCAGCGCGGCGTCCCCGGTCACCTTGATCGCCGTATCCTGCGTTGACTCAGGCAGACCGAACGTCCAGTTGGCTGCCGTGTCGAAAGCTAGGTCGGACGCAACGTTCCAGGTGTTGACGGGCGGCTTGATCGTGATCGTGCCCGCCTCGGCGTCATACTCGACAGTCGCGCCGGAAAGGACGGTCGTGCCGTCGGTATCGTAGAGGATGACGGAGGTGGGATTGGACGCCACCTTGAGAACAGGCACGTCCACCTTGCTCGTCATTGCAACCGCAAGAGCGCCGTCCGCGTCAACGGAGATTTCGCCTTCTGGACGGTTTGTGCCGACATTGAGCGTGACGCCAGCGCCCGCCGAGATCCCGCCGGAACCGCTGATCGCGCCGGTAAGCGAGACGGTCGTCGCGGAAACATCGCTCGCCTTCGTGAACGAAAGCACCGTGCCGGACGCGATCGTGACTGGCTGTGAAACTGGCAGCGTCGCGTCGGACGCGCGGATTTCGGAGTTGGCGTTCACATTGACGCCAATGGTCGTCGAACCGTAGCTCGTGATGCCGGAAGTTCCAAGGACGAGAAGTCCGCCGTTCAGGTTCAGCCGGTTCGTTCCCGAAGCGCTGGCCGACGCCTTGATGCCCTTTGCGGTGAACGTGCCGCCGTCGATGTTGATTGACTGGTTGTTGGCCGTCTTGCCGACGAGAACCTGGCACGTGGCGTTGAATGCGGCGGAATCCTGGATGATGAACGTGCTCGGGCCGTTCCAGTGTCCGAACATGACGGAGGCCTGGTTGGAGTCCACGTCGCTTGTTCCGGTCACATTCACCACCGAGTTGTCCTTGAGTATGAACATCGCGCTACGTCCTGCTGCGCCCTGGGAAAGCACGAAGGACTGCGGGTTGCCCGAATTCACGCCGGCGGTCAGGACGGACTGTCCGGAGACGACGTAGGTAGCGGCGCCCACGCCAAGACTGGTCGAGTAGGTCGCGGTGGCATTTGTGAACACCACGGTCGTCGCCGTCGAGCTGTCCGAGGCGGACAGGTAGTACGTGTCGCCCGCCGTTCCGTCCAGCACGGCGGAACCGCCGTTGTGGCCGATGGCGACGCTTGCCTCCTGGCTCCCAGCGCCGGCCATGTAGGTGTTGCCGTAGATGGACGAGGCGACGGACGGCGTCCTGTAGAGATACGTGACGGAAGCGGAAATCGTGTCGATGCCAATGCCGTCGTTGGCGAAAAGAAGAGGAACAGCCGACGAGATCGAACTCGCCGTAAACGTGACGTTGTTCGCCTGGTCGGGGATGATCTTCAGAGTTCCCTCGCCGTTGACGGTAATCGCGGAAAGCGCAACCGTTTCATTGATTGAGAGCTCGACGTCGCCGGAAACATTGATGATGACGTTGCCGGATGTCGGGGCCGTCGCGACGTTCCAGTTCGCTCCCGTCCAAGTCGCCTGCGTCGTCTGTCCGGCCGTGCCAATCGTCAGCTCCGGCGCGGTGCTGGTACCGGCGGGCATGATCTGGATCGCCGAAATGCAGCCGCGCGCGTTGTTGCCGTTCGTGCCGCCCTTGATGGAGAGCGGACCGGAAAGTCCGTTGATGCGAAGCGTGTTCGCGCCATAGACCGCCTTGCCGGCCGCAGCGGAGGCAAGGCCCCAGGTCGCGGTGTCGGAACCAGTGGTGGTCGTCTCTCCCGCCGTGGCATCCCACGTGTAGATCGTCCCGTTGACCGTCTTGGCCTTGAAGCTCTTGGAGGAATCGTCCGTCGAGCAGTAGATGATGAGGTCGTATGTCTCGTAGGGAACGGAAGACAGCGTTATGCTGACGTTGCCGCCGTCATCGAGGTACCCCTGGATGAACGTACCTGCCGTAAGGCCGCCCGCCTCGGCATAGACATTGTTCGCCTGCCACGTCAGCCGGGAAAGGCCGTCCGCAAACATCGCCGTAGAAGAACCAGACGGCGAGTAGGCGTCCTTGTACCACGTTCCGATTTCAAGCGCAAGCGCCGTATCGGCGGCACCGTCCGTGTTGCCCTGCCCGTTGCGTCCGCCGTTCGCGTTGAAGTTGAAGCCCACGACGCCGGGCGTGAGCCACGAGCGGAGGAGCGCGCCCTGGACGGCGAAGCTGACGGCTGAGAAATACGAGGCGTCGGGCTGGGCATTGGCGGAGAGCGTGATCGTGCCGGACGAGGCGACTTCCACGGGGACGGACGCGACGAAGGCGGTGTCGACGGCAATCTCGACGCCATCCGCCACGGAGAGGATGATTTTCGCGCCAGACGACGCGGCAATTAGGGCATTGAGCGCGGAGACGGTCGTATTGGCGTTGACCGCAATCGTATCGACATCGGACGGGAACGCATATTCCAGAATCTCGGCCTCGCTCAAAGTCGAGCCGAAGACCGCCATCTTTGAAATCGTCCATCCCGTGGCAGGAGAAAGATTCGTCGAGTTCTTCTCGAACTTCCCGCCAAGCGAAAAGCCCTTGTAGTTTGTTTGCGAAGCCTTGAGCCCCGTATGCCCGAAGCGCTTCACGAGGGTACGCGCGCCCGTATTAGCGTCAGTCACGATTTCATACGCAAAGACGCCACCGGATGTCTGGATGTTGACGACGATGTCCGTCCCAGCGGAAAAAGGATCGGCGACCTGCAGACTGCCGCCGTTGTCATCATAAAATGCGTTTTGCCAAATGCCACGCACGGCCGCGTTGTTCGCCGCGAGGCTGACGCCGACCTTGTTGTACGAGGAGTCGCCATTGCCGCCGCCCAGCATGTTCTGGTGCAGCGAAAGAAGGTACTGGTTGTTGGCGTTCGCAAGGTCCAGCCCCGAGCAGCGGATGATGAACGTGCAGTTGTTGAGCGAGCCTAGCGCTCCCGTATAGACCACGCCGCCCGTCGCGCCGCTGGCGATCGTAATTGCGTTGTCCTGGATGGTGTTGCCGTTCTGCGCCGTCAGCGAGAAGTTGCCGAGGCTGGTGTTGGCACCGTCCCAGACGGCGAGGGGCGTCGCGGCAAACGCGGCAGACGCGCCAACGGCAGTTGTAATGAGAGCCAGTAGTTTCTTCATTTTGTTGTTCCTTGCTTCTGGTTCCTACATCCTCGCGGGCACCAAAGCCACTCGACAATGGGGCGCAAAGGTAGAGAATAGTATATCATAATTTTGGCGTTCACCGCTGCACGGCAAATAAAAACCTATTTTAATTTTTTGTGTAAAAGATCAAAACTGCCAAAATGTGCCATTCATATACTAAAAGTCCTCGGGACGGGGCGATTCTTGGCGGTAGCCTCCAATATCCCCGCCCCGGGGTGAAACCTGCGCCGCGCCGCTGCATGATAAGTTTTACTTTTTACCTTTTGCGTGTTACGAGTTAAGCCCTTAACCCTTACGGTTTAGGCCCTTGAAACAGGGCTCGGTCTCAACATCATTAGCGATCAGCGGAGCCCGAAGGCGCCGCCTAAGGTGCAACGGCCGCAACGCGGATTTCAAATCAGTCGTCCAGTTCAATCTCGACCTTCGTGGCCGCGTTGAACTCGTCAAGCTCGTCCTGAAGGCGGTCGGCGCGCGCCTGAAGCGCCGTCACCTCGTCCAGGACCTGCTGCTTGCGGATAATCGCGTCAATGTCCAACTCGATGCGCGTGCCGTAGTTCGTCGTGACGAACTTGCCCTCCTTCACGTCCAGTCCGTTCAGAAAGGCGATCTCCGACTTGATCTCATCAAGTTCGATAATCTTCGAGACGATGGGCTTGTTCGCCTCTGCGATGACGCTCTTGATCGCAATCAGCCGATTGCGAAGCATCTTCGCAAGGTCATACGTCGCGGCCACGTCAACACCGCGAGGTACGCTCTTGTCCTTCGAATTCTCCGCGCCGACAAGCTCCCTCTCCTGTTTCGTTTTCAATTTCAAGCGTCGCCGAGGGCCAGAGTCGAACTGGCGCTGGCGGTTTTGGAGACCGCTGCTCCCACGAGCGTCATCGGCGACAAAAGAACATGAGCAACAACCGTGCCAATCCGGCCCAAAGGGGATAATGCCGTCAAAAAAAACGGGCAACCCTGCCATACCGCCCTCATCTCGCACCCAACAATATTTAATGTGCAACCGCCGTCCTACAACAACATATCCGATATTATAGGCTTTATACCAGAATATACACATGCACCTCGAACCATTATGTCATGCGAAGACATGCGAGCGAAAGGTTCGCTCAAGGTCGGCGCGTGCGGAGGCGGTGTCGTTTGACGATCTACGCCAGGTGTGCCTCTCCAGAGTAACGAAGCAATCCTCGACAAGCGGCAGAAGCGCGGTCTCGGGAACGGTACGTTCCTTCTCGCGTGCGCGTTCCTTGAGCGCAAGGAGCCTGTCAATCGCCTCATCGGCTTCACGGCCGAGGTCAAGCCCGCGCCGGACTTCGGCAAACGCAGTTGGCGGCATCGTCTCTCGCTCCATGGTCCAGCGCACGCAGAGTCCGGCGCGCAGCGCGCGTCTCGCCTCCTCTCAATGAACACCGCTATTAAAACCGTTACGCCTTGAGCGCCGTGATGGGCAGAACGTACACCCCGTCCTCCGGACGCCGATAGGCAAGACCGGACTTCCCGACGACAACTGCGAGCGCGGTCGGTGGATTGTGCTTGAACTTAGATGCGATCTTCACGAGGGTCGTCGCCGCTTCGTCCACCTGCCCGGGGTCGAGCTTGACCTCAAAGGCACTCCATCCGTCGTCAGGCGTCTGGATCACCGCGTCAAAGTCATCCCCGTCGTAGTCCTGGTAATGATACAGGTCACCCTCCATCGCCTCGGCGTATATCTCAAGGTCCCGAAGAACAAGCGACTCAAAGAGAAGCCCAAATGTCCTCAGGTCTCGCAGCAGCATCTTCGGCGAAACTCCAAGCAGGGCCGCGGCCAGCGACGGATCGCAGAACCGCCGCTTAGCCTGCTGCTTGATGCGGGCCGGGGATCGTGTGAACGTCGAGAACGGCCTCGTGTCGCGGACAAGGAACAGACGGTTGAAGGCTCCTATGTAGTCCGTCACGGTGTTAATGCTCAGGCTAGTGTCGTCAACTTCGGCGATGTCGTTACGTATCGTGTTCGTGCTGGCCGTCGTCGATTCGTTCCTCGCAAGAGACCGAAGGCATTTGAGCACCTTCATGGGATCGCGTTCGATTCCGTCAAGCTTCTGGATATCGATCTCCATGATGTTTCGGATGTAGTCGCGAGGAATGAGCAGTGCCTGCGCACGGCTTTTGTCGAGTCCCCCGGGCCAACCTCCGCGTATCACGAATTCAATGAGTTCGTCCAAGGACGGCTCTTGAATCGACTGTACGCCGATTTCCCGCCCCTTGCAAACGTCCGAGAGAGAAACGACACCAGCAGAATGTCCACTTTCCTGCAAGGACATGGGATGCATGGCCAGACGCGCGATCCGTCCGGTTCCGGAATGAAGCACGCCCTTCGTCTTCGGAGTCGATGAACCTGTGAGGATGTAGCGTCCGCTTTCCGCCGATTCATCCACCGAGTAGCGCACGGCATCCCAAATCGCGGGGACATCCTGCCATTCGTCAATGAGATGCGGAGCGGCTCCCTCCAAGGCGCGCTGGACATCAAGCATAGCCAGCTTGCGATTCGCAAAATTTCCCGTAGGCAGCCCAACAAGAAATTCGCTTTGCGAGTGCATTGTGCATGTCCAGGTTTTGCCACACCACTTGGGGCCCTCAACGCAGACAGCACCAAATGTTGAGAGATAGAAATCAAGCCTCTTGTCAGCGATTCTTGGCTTATACCTATTTTTATCCATAATTCTCCTTGTTCATCCAATATTGTAGCATATATCGTTCCATCCCGTCAATGACTGATATGAATTTTCAATTATTACTGATATGTTTTTTAAGGATTCATTGATATGGTTTTTCTATTTCAACTGATACGCAAAGGGAAATAGTACTGGAAACGCCACATGATGGAACATAAGGCGTGGAATGGCTCGGATGGCTGGACTCGAACCAGCAACGGCCGCATTAACGGTGCGGTGCTCTACCATTGAACTACATCCGAATTGGTGGCGGGAGTCGGATTCGAACCGACGTTCTTCAGGTTATGGGTCTGCCGCTGGTACCACTCCAGTCAATCCCGCTCATTCACAAGAGGTAATTGTAAAGCCTTGCCTGGTCTTACAACTGCCTCGTAAATCACGACATCAGCATAAACGCATTCAACAAGAAAGCGTTACACCAGTTTTGACAAAAAACTACAAGCAATAACCGTGCCAACGCCATTCATTGCCAATTACCTTGCCAATTGCCGTACAAAACCTATATGGTCTTATGGCGATATAAATCTATCGCGTGGCGGGTGAGAGGCGGAATCTTTGCGGCGGACGCTGAAAGACCAAAACATCGGCACCATCTGGCAAGTCCGTCGCAGATTTCCTTCACGACGGCAGGACGAATCTGGCCCAGTTCCACCGCATTTGCGTAGTAGTAGCTCTCGCATAACCGCCGCTCGAGTTCGTCAGCGGATGGCAATTCGCCTTCTTCCGCAGGTTCCCACCAGAGCGTATAGCCAGCACGGTTGATGTTCGGCGCCAAAACGGCGAACCGTGGCGCACCATGCCTTTCCGACAGCGCGTTGATGACGGTACCGACAAATGCCGGATGTAGTTTCTCCCCGCACAGATCCGACACGCCCCCGCTGCGGTACAAAAACTCAAGGCGCGGCGTCCGTCCGACAAATCCGACACACTCCACCACGTCCCCCAGCCTGTAGTCCGTGAAACCGTTTCCCGTCGTCAGAACGACACCGTAACGCCTTCCAACTTCAAGCCGGTCAATCCCGACAGCCGTTCCGGGAATTGGTTCCGACGTCTCCGGATCGACCGTCTCGAACGCCAACGTGTGCGACGTGACCGCCGCGACACGCTTCCCGAACCACGGAATCGTGACAACGCCCTCCGTGGCGAGAAGCCCCTTGCCCTCAATCTCAACACGGGGGAACATCTGCCGCAAGCGGTCGGCATCGCCCTTCGCGAACGCAGCATCCCAACAGCTGATTACCTTGAGATGTGGCCATACCGCCGCATAGTTCCGCGCTGCGAGCCGCTCACCCAGTTGCGCACCTTCCCGTATTGGGGACTTGCGAAGTCCTTCACCCCAGTCACCCGTTGCCAGCGCATGCGCGAGTTCAGCCGCATGCTCAGTCATGTACTCAAGGATGCGGATGAAGAAGGACGGATGCCACACCGAGACGATTCCCAGTCGGCGCGAAGCGAGCAGCCCGAGCGCGGTGCGGCGCAGATGGCACGCGGGGTCGCGCACACCACGCACGATGTCCGACACGGGAAACAGCGTCCACGTGATCCGACATCTCAACGAGCCAAGATACTCGCGGTCCTCTGCAAACCCGCAACGCGCATCGCCGTCCGCGTCGCGCACCTCGGTGGTCGGCGAAATCGCCCAATAGTGCGTGCTAAAGAAAAGCCCGGGATGGCGGAGATAGAGCGAAGCCATCCACGGATTGACCGCGCGCATGAACTCGCGACGGAGCTGCTCGGTGTACGGTATCAGCTTGTTCGCGCCGGTCGATCCGCTGGTGGGTTCGTAGAGGATGACATCTTCTTCCCTTGTCGGTCTCCGCCGCCGCGCCACGACCGCCTGCGCATGCGTCGGGTTGCGCAGCGCCAGCGCAAAACGGATGGTGTCCGGCAAGGTCGAGGCGAACCAGAGCAAGTTGGAGAGGAACACTTTCATTGTGTACGTTCCAGATGCCATTCCGGATCCGTCGCCTCGATCACGCGCAAACCCAACCGGTTGAGGTTGTCCGTCGCAAGCGGCGCAAGGCAACACAGCTCGTCACCGTTCATCCATCCCGGATTCAACGCGCGGAAACGGACGGACTCCGTGTCCATGCGCAGAAGGTCGCCACGGAGACGATCTTTCTTTCCCACGAAATGCAGTACTCCAGTCGCTGGATTGTATTCGCGCGGGTACAACGCGGACGCGACGCGCGCGAGCCGAGCTGAAAGGTCGGCATCCGCAACAGGCCCCGGTACGTAACGTCTGAAGAAGGTCGGGAGAAAACGGTACGTACGCGCCCCCTTGCTGATGAGAAACCAGTACGCCGTCTCGTCCGGAAACATGCGCTCCACAAACTTGATCATGTGGCCGAACCCGCCCGCGAGGCCCCATTGTCCGCGCTGGGATGTCTCGACCACCGTGTCCCCGCTGAATAGAACGCGCATCCCCGCAACTTCGACGAGTTTCATCGTGGAGAATCCGCATACGCCCGTTCCGCGCAGGAGAATCGCGTAGTCCTTCTCCGCAAGATCGCGACGGAAGTCCGCCTCGTCCGCGCCAACGTAGAACTCCCGATAGAGGCGTTCCATCGCAACGACGTCCGCTTCGCGGAGCAGGCTTCGGCTCCAAATCTCCACCTTCACGTCCGCGGTCATAACGCCCCCGCTTCAATGTACGGCACGCCTGTGAACCCGTTCGGATCGGCGCCGAATGTGACGGTCATGAATTCGCTCTCGTACCGCCACGCTGCCATGTGGCGCGCAGTGTCGACAAGCGGATCGCCATCATGGAGGGAGAAGACCAAGGCGCGCCCGCACGTGTGGGCAGACGCCTCGCGCACAAGCTCAGCAAACAATTGCGGGTCATCACCCTTGACGAGGGCGTATGCAAGATACGAGCAGGCAAGTTCAGCGCCCGGAGGCGGCAACGGCGGACGTCCTGTCGCGCGCGCCCAGAGGTTGGCCGCGCCGCGCAGAAAGCCCGCACGTCCATAACCATCGACAGCGATCCGACGGAAATCACCATGATTCCACACTGCCGCCGCGCCAACGACCTCCCCTCCGCGTTTCAACACGAAGAAATCGGATGGCGAGAGAGACGGATGCATTCTTTCCCCGAATACTGGGAAGAGTTGCCGTCGTGGCGCCTCGCGTTCATAGAACGTGCGCAGCGTCTCGGCAGTGGCAACATCTGCAGACGGTGCTTGCGAAGATGCACGTCCGGCGAGCATGAACGTGAGAACCCTCCCGTAGGGCATGTAGCGCGGAAGCCCCGCCCTTCCCGACGTGAGCAACATGCGCGCACGTGGATTGCCTGAGAGGATTGTAGTGAACGTGACGGACACGGGATCCTCGGACATCCTGCGCTGAAGCGCGGCAAGCCCCCTGAAAAAGCCGTACCCGCCGCGCCATGAAGGGAAACTGCGCAGTCCGCTCAGGTACGCCACGCGGGTCGGTTGACCGTCTAGCCAGACAAGGCGAACAGACCGCGTGCCACACCCCAAGATACCTCGCTTCGGTTCCTCGACCACGAAAATCTCCGTCTCGCCGCCCTTCAAGCCCTCGCCGGCCGCATAGCCGTTCACATAGCGGTACGAAAGCCGTACCCAGCCAGGCATCGGCGCGGCCGCGAGTTCCTGGAGCTGCGGCTCGTCTTCTGGGCGATAGGTTCGCGCGCAAATCACGGCTCACCCCCGTTTGGAAGGCCCTTCCGCCGCAGAACCTCCTTCTCCTGGGTCAGGTTGGAGGCGAAAAAGTAGAGCGCCTTCAGAAGTCCGTGCGTGTTCGCGCGGAAGTCCAATCCCCTTTTCAGGATGGATGGCAGCGAATAGAACTTCAGCCGGTATTTCTCGCACGTCGCAGCCAACTCGTTCGGCGTGAAATTTCGGGGACGGAAGACGACGTCGCCGAAGTGCACGGACTTGTCGAGCCACCATTTTTCATGGAGCATCCGCCCCTCGCGCACAAAGCGCGCATAGACGTCCGTTCCGGGAAACGGGACAAGATGATTGAACGCAGCGAAGAAGAACCTGCTCTCCATCGCGAAATCGTATGTGCGGCGGAACGTCTCGTGCGTGTCGCCGTCGTAGCCGAACACGAACGTCGCATAGATCGAGAGATGGTGGCGGCGCAGGTTCTCGATCGCGGCGGCATAGTCGGAGTTCGCCGTGTTCACGCGCTTGCCCATCGCCGCAAGCGTGGTGGCGTCCAGCGACTCGAAGCCGATCAGCACGCCCGCGCAGCCGCTGCGCGCCATCAGGGCGAGAAGCTCGTCGTCTTTCGCGCTGTGGATGCTCAGCTGCCCCACCCACCGCTTGCGCGTCGGCTCCATACGGCGGCAGAGTTCCTTGAGGCGCGGGACGTCCATCGCGAGATTGTCGTCGACGAAGAAGACGATGTTTTTGTCCAGGGACTCGACCTCGGCCATGACCTCGTCGAGCGAACGCGGCGTGTAGCGGCGGCCGAAGAACTTCTGCACCGAGCAGAACTCGCAGTTGAACGTGCAGCCGCGCGAGGTTTCGACCAGGTTGAGCGGCCCGTAGCGACGGCCACGATAGAGCGAACGGTCGGGGATCGGACAGAACACGCCGCCCCGCCCAAAATACCTGCGGCGCAAAGAACCGGCACGCAGATCGGCAAGGATGTCGGCCCATGTCGTTTCCGCATCGCCGCACACGACGGCGTCGGCGTGTGCGGCGGCCTCGTCCGGGTTCATCGTCGCATGAAATCCGCCGAGGAGCACCTTCGCGCCCTGAGCGCGAAACCTGTCCGCGATCTCGTAGCTCCGCGCGGCGGTATAACACTCGACGGGCATCGCCACGATGTCCGGCCGTGCGGAATAGTCCACCTCGTCAAGACGGTCGTCCATGAACAGGCGGTCAATCCCCTTCGGCGTCAGCGCCGACATCACCGCGAGCGACAGCGGCTCCATGATCCACGTCTTCGGATACGTGGCGCCTCCGCCCTTGTGCCCCACCGCCGGCTGGACGAAAAGGATGGTCATTCGCATCCCCGCTTTGCGAATTCCGTGTCCACAAGGCAGGCCGGAACGAGCCTGTCCCCGTACACCGTCGCGTCGACGCACGGGTCGCAGTGCTCAACCTTCCCGTCTTCGGAAAACTCCGGGAGCGCCTCGACGACAAGGTGCTTCGGGCGTACGCGCTCGCGGCGGAAGATCGCCGCAAATACGAATGCGAGATTGCGCAGCGGCCCGCCTGAAAGCGCATTCAACGCAATGCGCGCAAGCGTCCCCCACTTCCCCGCGCGGACGCGATAGGGCAACTGGATGCGAAACATGCGGAAAACCGCGAGCACGGCGCGTTCGAGAAGCGACGGCGGCACGACGGCAAAACCGGTCGTACGCCCGTCCGCGCCAACGCGTTCAAATCCGTGGTAGGTCATCCACCGCCATTTCCGCGAATTCCGAACCCCGCCGATTCCGGCGAATGGACGCCAGCCATGCTCCGCCACGAGCGAGGCCATCTCCTGGACGCCGTTCCCCGCGGAGGCGCGCTCACAACCTTCATCAAACGTCTGCATGTCGCGCTCAAGCGTCAGCCAGAGGTACTGACACCCTTCACACCGAAAAAAGGCCTCCAGGATGGAATCTACCTCCGCGCGCCGCCGGACATTCACCGTCGCGACAGCCGCGCCCTCAATCCCGCAGGCGTTCGCAATCGCGCATTTAGATTTGATAATGGAAAATGCGTCATCTGCCGTGGCGTCTTGGGGAAGATCGGGACGCTTCTGCCCGGGCTGGACGTGCAACATGACAAATTCAAGCCCCGCGCTCGCCAATTCGCGCGCAGCCGATTCGTCCCAGAGGATGCCGTTGGTGAGAAGCGAAGGGCTCAACCCCTCGTCGTGAACCAAGCGAACGATTTCGGCGATCTGCGGATGGAGCAACGGCTCGCCGCCGCTGATGCCCACAGTTGCTACGTTCCTCAGCCGTCGAAGGACAGAAAGCTCCGTCCGGATCTCCTCAAGCGGCTTGACGGATGGAGGACGGCGGTTGAAACACGCCTTGCAGACGCAGTTGCATCCGCGCACCACGTCGATAATGGCGCTCGGAACATCCTTCCCGCGCCAGGGCAGTCGAATCGGCTTCATCTTTTCTTTTCCTTCCCCATGCGATAGGCTGCACACACCGGATACAGGCTTCCATCGGCACACGCAAGCGCCGAGCCACACCGCTCGATTCTCTCCGAAAGCATGAATTCTCGATTCGGAAGATTGTCCACGACCGCAAGCACGGCACGCCCACCGAACCCGCACAGCCACCGATGCGCGAAAAGCGGCAGGCTCCTCATGCCGGCGAACCGGACCCACGCGAGCAACGCCCGCAGCGAGGGCGGCAACAGCCCGCTGCCATCAATGGCGGCAAGGCGTTCGCACAGCCGACGCATTGCTGCGGAGGACGCAAGAGGCGACAGCCGCGCACGCACTCCCGTCCCCCGTGCGGAGACGGCGCAAACAGCACAGCAATCCGGATGGACCCCGATGCCGAATGCCGGGACGTTGGGCGCTGGGACGAATGAATCGAAGGTCTCGACGGGGAACTCGCGACTCTCGCAGAGCGCGTGCACGATTCGCTCGCGGTCAATTCGATCATGAAGACTTCGCCGTCCGAAATCAGCAAACGGCTGGAACAGGACGTGCGTCAGCGCGGGAAACCGGGTTGCAAGCAACCGGAACACGGACCCGACTTCGCAGATGTTCCGCTCGCAGACCGTCATGTTCGCCGCAAGTCCGAGTCCCGCCGCAGCGGCCCGCTCAAAGGCGAAGAGCTTTGCCTCCACATAGTCATCGCCCCTCATCAGACGGCTCGTCTCGGAAGACAGGGTGTCAAAGGAGATCACGACCTTCGACAGCCCCGTTCTGCGCAGTCGTGCGGCAAGGGACGCGTCACGCGAGAAGGCGAGACCGTTCGTGATGAGCACGACCTTGAGCCCGAGTTCACGCTTCAGGCGTCGAATCAGCTCCTCAAGGGCAGGGTGTTCGGTCGGCTCGCCTCCGGTAAGGGACACGGCCTTCACGCCCGCGTCTTTCGCGATGCGCGCCTTCTCCAAGACATCCCCGACAGACGCCGGGGATCCGTCACCGGACGACGCAAAGCAGATTGGGCATTTCATCGAGCACCTGTCAGTTACATGCAGAAGCGCGAACTGGAAACGCCGCGTGGCAGGCAACTGGGGGAAAGAACGAAAATGCGTGAACAGCTCCACGTCGGAGCTCAGCGAGAATACGGTGCCTGGCGCGTGCGGACACTCCACCCGACACATCACCGCGCCGTCCGCCTCAAACGCCTCAGCCGGATGTTCCGCTTTGCATGTAAAGCACCAGACGCGCGT
The DNA here is from genome assembly GCA_902779075.1 of uncultured bacterium. The sequence goes on from CACZAK010000017.1 coordinate 46,557, forward strand.
CCGTTCGCGAAAGCCACTCATCCGCGCCCCTCCTCCGCACCGGTATCGGCAAGGCAGAGCGGACGAAGTTTTCCGCCACGCACCGTTGCGTCCGGGCAGTTGTCGCAGACCTCGATACGTCCGCCGCCAAGCGAACGCGGAGGATACTGCACCACGATATGCTTCTCACGTACCGCCCAGCCCGCGACAATCGCGCGCAGGGCGAATACAAGCGTCGAGAAGCGTCCGCCGAACAATCCGTTCAGCAGCAGACGCACCTTTGCCTTGGCAGACGTCGAACGCACCCAATGGACCGAACGGCGGCAAAGAATCGCATACCCCCAGAGGAACAGTCGCTCGACGAGTCCCGGACGCACCATGTTCCATGCGCGTTCGCGTCCATCCGCACCGACGGCCTGCGCGCTTTGCAGGACATACCAGCGGGGGCGGTCGCGGCGGACGCTTCCGCCGACGAATACCGCCGGACGATATCCCTCGCGCGCCAACGCCGCAAGCATGGGGGCGCGATCGGGTTCGGATTCCGCGACGTCCGGATTGATTGCCGCGAAATCGCGCGCGACCGTGACGAGCGCATACTCGAACTCCGGCGCAGCACGGAGGAAACGCCCCAGCGCGGCGAAGCCTTCAGCGTCATCCGCGCGAATCGTCTCCACGACAGCCGGATAGATTCCGTGCGCACGGGCGATGCGCCCTTTCTCGCGGCGTACCTCATCCACGCATTCATCGTCACAGTCGGGGCGAACCTGCCCCTTCTGTATGTGAAACGTGACGAAATCGAGTCCGGCGGCATGCAGCTTCCCAGCCAGCGCCTCGTCGAAAAGAATCCCGTTCGTCAACATGCTCGTCTTCAGCCCTTCAGAGCGGAGCCACGCGATGATGTCGAGTATCTGCGGATGCATCAGCGGTTCGCCGCCGCTGAGCGAGATGGTCGTGACATTGCGCGCGGCGCGGATGACGGCCAGTTCCGATTTCAGCGTATCAAGCGACTTCGCGCACGGCTGTGCAGAGTTGTAGCAGTTTGCACAGCGGCAATTGCATCCGCGCAGGATGTCCAGCACCGCGTGAGGCACGGTCTTTCCATACCAGGGCAGGCGCATCATACCACGTCCTCCGGCGAAAGCGCGAAACGGTGGTTGTCGCGGGCGAGCTTGCGGCGGTAGAGCCGATAGGCGAGGTTGCCGATGAACGCCACGGGGAACTGACTCCGCCGCAGCGAGAGGCGGCGCAGGATGGACTTCATCGAGAACGTGCGCTGCCAGGCACGAATGAATCCCGCATCCAGCTCCTCGGGCGTCATTTGTTTCGGGCGGATGACGACGTGCTGCGTGTCGTACCAGGACCAGTTCACACCCGGAAGGAGTCGGTTCTCCGCTGCCATGCGACGGTAGCAATCCGTGCCGGGAAACGGCGTGTAGACCGCATAACGCGGGATGTCGATCTCAAGCTCGTCAATCATGTCCGCCGTCGCGTCGAACACGTCCGCCGTGTCGTCATCGAGTCCGAAGATGAAGCAGCCCTGGATCATCATCCCGCGCGCATGCATGTTCGAGATGATCCGCTTGTATTCGTCCGGCGCGTTGAACGCCTTGCGGATTCCCGTCAGCGAGCGGCCGGAAGCGGACTCGAATCCAAGCAGCATGTAACAACAGCCGGCATCGGCGAGTGCATCGAGCATCGACTCGTCCGACGCGGCCTTGAGCGTCATGAGTCCGCCCCACTTCTTGCGCAGCGGCTTGATCGCCCGGCACAACGCAAGGGCGTATTCACGGTCTTCGCAGAGGCTCACGTCGTTGAACGCAAAGCGCTTTCCAGGAAGGGACGCTATTTCAGCGGCCACCTCTTCAACGGGACGCGTGTGCCAGCCGAACTTCGCGCCTACGACGGCGCAGAAATCGCACGTGTTGCGGCAGCCCCGCGTGGCGAAGACGGTTTGCGGCATCATGTAACCAAAGCGTTTCTGGAGATCGCGACGCGGCCAGGGAATCCCGACGAGGTCGGGCGAACCGCCGTCGTAGCGCGGCTTCAACGCGCCGTTGCAGAAATCGCGACACATCTCGGGCCAAGTTCCCTCGGCGAATCCAGTCATCAGGGAATCGGCATGGACGGCCGCCTCCTCAGGCAGCAAGGTGGCGTGGACACCGCCAATGACGACGGTCGCGCCCTTCGCGCGGAAATGGTCGGCAAGCCTGTAGCCTTCGATGGCCGTTCCCGTGATGATGCTGATGGCCACAAGGTCAAAGGTTCCGTCCATCGGCACGTCGGAGACGCTCGCGTCGCAGATGCGGATGTCAAAGCCGAGTTCCGGAGGCGTCAACGCGGCAAGGAGCGTGGCGGTGAGCGGCGCCTCGCGGAAGGATATGCGAAGGAATGGCAACGTAAGCCGATGTATCCTGCCGTCTGGCAGGAGAATCAGCATTCGAAGACGCCGCTTTTCGCATTTGTCAGGTCTTTCCATTCTCGCC
>CACZAK010000018.1 GCA_902779075.1 uncultured bacterium
CCCTCGAAGTGGCGCGCGTGGAGCGGCAGGTTCTCGAGTTCGGCGTCCGAATACGGTTTCACGCCGTCGTCCCCTCCGCCGAAGAGGAAGGGATACACGGGCCAGGTATTCAGAATGTACTGCGCAGGCGCGCGATCGCGCAGCGAGGCGGCGAGGCGGGCGGCGGCAGGGTTCGCTTCGCGGAAGAAGTGGATGTACTGCGCCGTATGTTCGTAGAGACGTCCCACGCTGAGGGCGTTCTGCGTATGCGGATCGTCGCCGAATCCGCAATAGAGCGGCATCGACGGATCGGATGCGTTTGGAATCCACGTCCAGTAGATCCAGTTGGGGAAGAGCGCGAGGCCGGGATACTTGGACGCGAGGTTCTCGCCCGTGGCGGAGAGCCACGTGTGGAAGAAGTTGAAGTGCGCCCAGGGGTAGGCCCCCATGGAGTATCCGGGCACGGCGGAGGAGAGCGCGCCGTCGTCGCCCGCCCCGTCGTTGCGGAACTTCAGCAGCTTGAGGCAGAGGGCGTGTCCGCGCCGCAAATGCGACGTGGCGAGGTTGTCGCAGAATCCGTCGCCATACGACGCGAGGCCGGAATACCAGAGGAGGCTCGGCACGCCGTAGAATCCGCTCTCGATGCCGCCCAAGTCGCGGCGGATGATCGCGGGCTTGCCCTTCCCCGGCTGGATGTCCTCGACGTGCTGCACGAGCGGGACGATGATCGCCTTGCGTTCGTCGGGGGTGAGTCCCTCCCATATCCAGTCGTAGGCGCACAGCGCGAGGATGCGCGAGGTGGAGTACCAGTTGACGGCACGCCGGTTGGCGTACGCGGCATGGTATGCGGCCACGCTGGACTCCAGCATCCTGCGCGCCTTCTCGAGGTACTTGCGTTCGCCCGTGAAACGCCACGCGAGCGCACACTCCGCCGCCTGCGAACCCCACTCCTTCACGTTCTTGATCGGCGTGGCCGCCGTGGTCTTGAGCGTGCCGCCAGCGGTCTTCACCTCGCGGAACTCGACGGGGCCGTAATCCGAGCATACGGGGTTTTCGGGGTACTTGTCGCAGCGCTTCAGCAGAGCGTCGCGCGCCGCGCGCGCGGGCCCTTCGGCGCGCGCCTTCACCTGCGGCCACGTCTCTGCGTTGAAGAACATCCGCGGATGGTCCCTGCGGATGGACGCCATCCAGGCGTCGTACTGTCCGGCACCCATGCTCACCATGGACGCCATCGTGATGATCGCGCTTGCCGCGACTGCTATCGATTTGTTCATGTTCATTGCATTGTCCTCTTTGAAAAGGTTACAGACCCAGCAAATGGCAGAATGGTACGAACACCTCGAAATAGCCGTCCGTCTCTATGACTGGCGCAAGCTCGCCAACAGAATCCCTATTTCTTATTCCCAGAAAAAATACAACTCTTTTCGCCATTTCTTTAAGAACTTGGCACATTATAGTATAAACCAGTCCGTCAATTCCGCCATTTCACCATTAGCATCCCGTTGAGCTATCAGCGAATCATAGCGTCGAGGGCTTTACCGGAACGCCCAGTCTCCCAAATGCGCTGGATCTCGCCGTGCGTGAGCGTGCGCGTCCAGATCGCGACATCGTCCACGTCGCCGACGAACGGATGCTTGTACTTGCCCGTGCCGTCCTGTCCGATGTAGAACGGCAGCCCCGTCTTGAAGGCGATGTCCGAAAGGTCGTCCGCGACGCAGTAGAGATAGCCATCCCGACGTCCCTGGTAGAGGCGCACCACGCCGTCCGGGCTGCGCGTCCCCGCGTAGAAAACCCATTCGCCGAAATCGGGGTTGTACACGCCGAGATCGTACCGCTTCCGGCCGGCACGCCCGCAGTTCAGCAGAAAGCCGTGGCAGTTGAACCCCTTGACCCTGCAGCTGTAGCCAGACGTGCGCGACATGTCGACGCGGTCGGGCGCGATGAGCGCGATTCCCGGCCTTGATCCCGCACTCCAGTCCTTGTTTCCGAGAACAACAGGATCGCCCACCTGCTTGTCGAACGTGCGCACCCACAGGGCGAACGAGAACTCCGCCCCATTCTCGAACTTCAACGCCTCGGAGCCCTTCAGGCACACGCTCCCCACCTCGTTCGTGCTGGCGGAGACACGCAGCGCCCCGCCGAACTTTCCCCCGTCCGCCAGCAGTTTCGCATTCCCCCTCATCTCAATTTGAACGCTCGGTAGGGCGGTCGCCCCGCGACCGCCGTCAAACGGCAAATACACCGCCAGACCATCCTTCAGCTCCCGCTCCTTCTCCGGCGGCACGGCGACGTCTCCGCGCACCTTGCCGTCGAAACGGAACTTCGAGACATCGACGCCGAAGTGCGCAAGCGCCGTCGGCGCGGCGTCGTAGTTGTGTGGCACGCCGGGGATGCGTCCCTGCGCGACGCGGCGTCCGGCGACGATGAACGGAATCGTGTAGCACTGCGTGGTCAGCTGTCCGTGGTAGCGTTCCCACCCGCCGTGGTCCGCCGTCACGATCACGAGCCAGTCCTCCTCCGCGAACGTCTTGCGCGACGCAATGGCATTCAACACGCCGCCGATCTCGTCGTCGCACACTTTCAGCGCCGCGTGATATTCCGCCGCGTAGGGATAGTACCCGAAGCCGTGTCCCGCGTGGTCGGGACGGTCGATGTACCACATGATGGCGTCCGGCGCGTCGTCGCGAGCAACGATCCCGGCAAGTTCCTTCGCGTTCGCATCGTCCCTGTCAAAGATGAACTTCACGCCGTAGTCGGGACTCATGCGCAGGTCGCCGTACCACGAGAAGATGTGCAGCGGCTTGGTGCCGGGACGCAACTTTGCAAGTCGGGCGAGCCAGGTCGGCAGCCGATCCGACCGCGTCCCGCGGCTCAGCAAGTCGGGATTCCACGAGATGCCTGTCTTCTTCACCGTCATGCCCGTCGCGATGGCAACGTGGTTCGGGGCGCTTTCGGTCGAGCCGTCGCGGATCGTGCTCGCGCCGAGCGACCATGCGCATTTGTACCCCGGCTGCCACTTGCCCGCAACCAGCCGCTGGAGGTTCGTCATTCCCAGGTTCTCGACCGCGTCGCCTCGGAATCCGTCGAGCATGATCACAAGCGCCTTTGGCTTGAGCGGACTTTCCGCGTGTACCGTGATCGGCAACACCGCACCCGCCGCGATCGCAAGCGCGGTAAGTTTACAGCTCATTGACTTGATATTTTCTATGTTCATTGTCGCTTCCCATTATCTTGGCAGAGGAACGGACATCTTGCCCGTTGACTACCGAACGATGATTACCGTGCCGCCGGAGAGATACAGCCCGTCGGCCCGTGCGGAGAAGCGACGGCTGCGCTCCCCTTCCGCGCTGACGAACCGGGTCGAGGCGATGCCGCTCGGCTTGGACGACCACGAGATCAGGCAGGTGTTCCGCGTCACGTTGCGCTCGCCCAGCTTGACGTGGATCGTACCGGCGGCGAACTTGAGCGTGTTGTCGCCCTTCGTGAACGACGAAACGAGCGGCAGCGCGTCCGCGCGCGACGAGAGGTCGATGGTCGAGCCATTCTGCATCGTGCAGCCGTAGAAGTAGTTGTGGCCCGCCGCCGGCTTGAACGTGCCATGCACGTTGAACGCCGCCGTGCCATCGTTGTTGTTCGAGCCGTACACCTGCTCGTAGTCGCGCACCGATATCGGGCCGAGTATCTTCATCGCGCTTCCCACGCGGAAGTCCGCGTTCGTCGCAGTCACCGTCTTTCCGCTCTTCGTCTGCAGCCATCCGCCGGACGTGATGTTCACCATTCCGTTCTTCACCGTCGTGTTGAAGAGGTAGAATATCCTTCCGTTCGTCCCGATCGGCACGGTGAGCGTGTGCCCGCCAAGGTCGAGTTCCGTGCTGTTGAAGCTTCCTCCGGGCACCAGTCCGCAATTTGTGGTCGGTTCAAAAGTGGAATCCTTGGTGAGCTCAATCAGATGTATCTGCCCGTTCCCTTCGGCCACGTCTTCGTAGCTGCCGAGCAGTCTGCCGCCGTCCAGCACGAACTTGTACACCGCATCCGCCTGCGCGTACATGGCGTTCATCTTGAACGTCGCGCCCGTGCGCACGAGGAACGAGTTGCCCTTCGCGCCGAACAGGTAGTTTCTGCTGTCGCGGAGGGCGTACGCAACCTCCAGCACGCCGTTGGTGACCTCGTTTACGCCAACATACGTCTGACGCGCCTTCGCCGCCACGAACGTGCCCGCGCCGTCCTTCACGAAGTTCATCTTGCCGCCGAGGACGACCGTCGCGTTCGTGATGGTCAGGCCGTTCGCGACGTCAATGCGCAGTTCGGCGGTTGCGTTCGCGTCCGAGTTCGTCACGCTCGCAAGCGGATAGCCCTGAGCGGCGAGCCCCGCGATCTTCACCGCGTGTCCGTTCAGGTCGAAGGCCACGCCGTCGGCGAACGCGACGCGCCCGAGCGCGCGGAGGTCGCAGTCCGCATTGAACGTGACGGACGTCGTGCTGACCTCCGGGATCACGTTCGCGACCGGCTCGCCGTTGAAGTTCCGGCAGGACCAGTTGGCGGGATTCTCGACATTCGTGTTTTGCGCGGCAGTCCACACCGCCGCCGCTGCGACATCCGGGGAGTTGACGTGGATCGCATTCCCCGTGACGGTGAGGACGTGTCCGCGTTCCTCCCAGCCGACGAGCGAAACATAGTCGTACAGCGTGCCTCCGGCGGGAAGCGACAGGCCGCTGAACGTGATCGACGCATGCGCCCGCTCCGCAAGGGCGGAGACGTCCAGGACGATCTTCCCGTTCTCCTGGATCGACAGTCCGCCGGAAACAACCGTCGTTCCCGCCGCGAGCGTCAGCGTGGCGCCGTAGCCGACGGAAATTGAATCAACCGCCGCCGGCGCGGCCGTGAGCGTCACCGTGCCGGGACCGTACACGCCCAACTTGCCGGCGACGGGCGCGGACACCGTGACCGCCGCCCCTTCGCTCGCGAAGATGCCGCCGTCGCCCAAGGTGAGCGTTCCACCACTGAGCGCCGCGCTCGCCTTGAAGCCGACGCCGTCCGCCGTCGCTCCCTCGGCGGGCACCGCTGCGTCCGCGCCGAACACGCGGTACTTCCCCGCGCCCCACTCGGCGTCGCCCGCGCCCGCCCAGCCGCACGAACGCGTCCACTTCGCCTCGATGCGCTCGCGGATCATGCCGCGCGTGAGGCCCGAGACGGGCGTCGTCAAGATGAGCAGTTCGGAGATTGCGCGTCCGCCGTTTCTATCGTTGCAGTAGCGGTCTACGGAGATGGACGACGCCGTGAGGTTCTGGTACGAGGCGACGTCGTAAACATGTGCGCCACGCAGTGGACGTTCGCTTGTCATCGACGCCACGACGCTGCCGTCGCAGTACAGCGGCCCTGTGTACCAACCGGCGTTTGCGGATGCGTCCGAAGCGTAGCACCCGACCAGATTACTTTGATAGCCGCGATGGAAATGGTACGCACTCGCGCTCGTGATCACGTTGTTCTTGCCGTCGCCCAGGAAGAACGAATCCTTGTCGCGCACGATGTCCATTACCCAGAACACCGTCCGGACGTTTGATATCCGCGAGAAGTACAGATCGATATAGGATCCGTGAGGGCCCATGAGGAAAGCGGGCACGCCATTCGTGAAGCCATACGATCCGGGATTGCATGTTTTGGCCGTATTGTTGTTGTAGAGCGTCGTGGGCTTTGCGAGGTCGGCACCCGTCCCTGTGTTCTTCCAGCCCGTGATCGTGCCGTCCGTGTAGTTGAAGTTATCGGGGGACGAGGCGTCCACATGCACCGGCGCGTCGTCGATGAGCGAATCGACGTATGCGTCCGACGGACTCCACTTCTCCTTCATCAACCGATAGACGCTCTCGCACTCCGCATCGGTCAGTTCGCTTGCGAACGTGATCAGCTCCGCGACCTTCTTGCCGCCGTTGCGGTTGTTTATGGCGCGGTCCTGCCCAAGCTTGTTCCATGCGCAGTTCTGCGAAATTACAAACGTATAGACAGAGAGTCCACCCGGCGGCTCCACGTACTCTGCCGTGGGCGACTTGATGCGCTGTCCATTCTGCCAGATCTTGCCATTGTTAGCAAGGTGGACATTCGCATTTACGTACGCGAACTGACCGCTGCCGCCGCGATGGAAACGGTAGTCCGAATAGTCGCCCAACCAGAACACGCTTGCGCTCCTCTCCACTTCCGCGACCATGATCACGGAACGCGTATTCGTGATCCGCGCAAGGGCGAGGTCGATGCCGCTCGATGCAGCGCCGGAATCGAACACGGGCTTCCCTGCCACCTCGCCGCGCGTACCATACCTGATCGCGCTCGTATTGCCTGCAGTCGCCGCGTAGGGATAGAAGTAGTTGTTGTTGCCGGAGAGGTCGTCCCACTTCGAGACCTTCGTGCCCGTCTCGTCGCCTTCGACTTCGTAGTGGAAGCTCGACGCCACCGATGCGTCGAAGTGGACCTGCCCCTTCTTGCCGAGCATTTCCGTCGCGCCGTTGATTCCCGCCGTACCGCCGAACCACTTCTCCTTGAGGTAGCCCTCCACGCGGCTGCACTCCGCGATGTCCAGCTCGCGGCTGAATGCAACCACTTCGCAGAGACGCTTACCGCCGATGCGTCCCGAAAATTCGCGGTCGTTGCCCATGTACAAAACCTGCGCGGAGTTTACGGACCACTTCCACGAAATGAGCTGGTAGCCGGTGGGGATTTTCGTGTTGCTGGGATCGTTCACGGGCTTGCCGTCGTTCCAGTACTGCACATCGAGATTGTAGTAACGGTAACTTCCGCCAGTGCCGCGGTGAAAACCGTAGTTGCGCGGCGCTACGCCCACGCCATCCTTCGGGCCGCCGAGCAGGAACGCATATTGATTCTGGTCGAGATCAACGACGAAGAATGCGGTCTTGATCTCCTGCACCGAGGCGAACTTCATGTCGCACGCGGTACCGACGGTTCCGAAGGACACCGCCTTCTTGCCCGCGAGCGCGCCATCGGCGATCTCGATCACCTGCGGCTTCGTCGTGGTGTACGTCGTGACGCCGGGATGCGACCCGCCGCGCACGTCCGCCCACGAATCGAGGTCCGTCCCCGCCGTCTCTGTCAGGGCCGAGGCGTCGAACCAGAACAGGGCCTCGTCCGTCACGAGGCTCGGCGCCGTGACGTCGGCCCACGCCGTCGTCGTTACGTAGAGAGCGGCAACGATTGCCAACAGTTTTCTAGCGTCCATTTTGGGGTTCTCCTTCCATGTTTTTCAGACTCAGTTTCTCATTGAGGTTTAAAAGGATTTAGCCATGTTGTCGCGAGGCGAGGTTCACGAGGTCGTCGAGGATCTCCTCGCCGCCGATTTCGTTGGCGATGAACGAGCCGTTGTACGGCACGACGTCCGCGCCGAAATGGCCGTCGAGGGCAACATCGATGGCACCCTTGAGATTGGCGAGGTTCATCATGTGGGAGTCCGCCTCGTTTTCGAACTTGGCGGTAATCTCGTGCCCGAGCCCCTCGTTATGGTGTCCGTGCGAGATGTCCTCGTAGAACGCGAGCATCTTGCCAGGCGTATCGCCGGCGAATGCGCCCTGCATGGCGCGGAGCGTATTGGCGCCGCAGCGCCCCATCATGACCTCGCCGAAGAAGTTGCGGCACGCCTGCTTCTCGTTTGGACCGTCCGTCGCCTCTTCGGCGCCGCTCGCCGTCATGGCACGCATGAGGTTGTCACGGAACTCCGTGACTGCGCGGTGGATGTCGAAGCCCGAAGAACGGGACGAGAGCTTGCGGGCGGCGGCGATTTTGGCGTTCGTGGCGGCGAGGACGAGCCTGCCGATCATTCCGGGCGGCAGGGCTTTGCCCTCCATGCCCGCCATCAGGCGCTTGCCCGCCTCGTAGATGGCCGGATTGCCCTTGGAAAGTTCCTTCAGTTCCCTGAAGTTTGCGGCGATGGCCTCGGCACGTTCGCGGACATCCTCGATGGAGCGCAGCTTCGCCGTGCTGGACACGAGTATCTTGTCCATGTTGTTGGAAAGGACGTTGAGGGCGTCGGTGTTGGCGGCGCAGCGCACGAGTGCGGCGTTGATGAGCTCGTCAACCTTTGCGGCGTTGCCTTCGCCGGCCTTGGAGTAGGCGTTGCTGGCGTGGTTCTGGGCTGGCTCGAAGGCAGCGTTGATGTTTTCGTTCTGGCGGTCTTCTTCGGCTTTCGTCGCGATCTGTGCGTCGGCGAGGGCGAGGATGCCGCGGAAGACGTCCTTGTGTCCGAGGGCGTTTTTGTCGATGGGGCCATCAAAGGCGAGGTATTCGCCGCCGTCTACGCCGAGGACGGTTTCCACGGCCAGGTTGAATCCTCCGAAGAGGAGGCTGAGGGACGAGCATTGCCTCTCTATGTAGTCCTTCTGATCCAAGGTGAGCGGTCCGGTCTTCGGGGGGTAGTCGCCGGCCTCGATCTTGTTGACTAGGGTGAGGAGCTTCAGGGCGGTTTCGCCGCGGAAGGCGGCGGCGGCGGCCTTGAGCTTGGCGACGGGGAAGCGGGAGAATACGAGCGAGGCGACGTAGTCGCGCCCGGCGGCCACCTCCGGTCCGTCGGAGAATTCTTCGGTGAAGTGGACGTCGCGCAGGACCTTCTCGACGGCCTTGTACATGTCGACGACGGCCTGGAACAGCTGCTGGGGGGTGGAGGCGGCAGTGAGCTTGGCGTATTCGCCGGGCTTGGCGTAGAGGGCGGCATTCGCGAGCCGGCCGATCATCCCCGGCGGCACGCTCTTGCCGCACAGGCAGCCGAGGAAGATGACGCCGGCCTTTGCGGCGGCGAGGTTGCCGTTGGAGGCGGCCCGGAATTCGGCGAGGTTGGCGCGCAGGGCATCGATTCTGGCCTTGATCTGGTCCGGTGTACGCAGCTCTCCGGCGCCGTTGACGCACAGGTTGTAGATGTGCTTGGAGACTATGTCCTTGAGGTCGAAGTCGTCGCCGCAGTGGGCGAGGGCGTCCCGGACGATCGCTTTCGCGGCGGCGAGGTCCTTGCCGGGCAGCCTTTCGGCGATGGAGCCGGCATGGGTCATCGCCTCGGTCTCATACTGGCCGCGGTCCATGCGCATCGGGGTGGTGACGGTGTTGCCGTCCACGTCGACGGTCGTCGTCCAGTTGAACTTCACGGGGAAGCCCCTGGGCTCGGAGTACTTGATGGTGACGGCGCCGGTCTCGTCGTTGCGCGAGAGCGTGAACGTGACGGGCATGTGCTCGTCGGACGAGATGCCCGCGGAGGCGAAGCCGCAGTTGACGTTGACGCCGATTGCGCTTTGGGAAAGCGCGAAATAGACGTTCGAGAGCTGCTTGGGATGGACATTCCCGCAGAGGTCCGCGATCTTGTCGGCGATGGCGTCGCAGCGGGCACGGACATCCGGATCGTCAATGGACCCGGTGCTCGCGTCGAGCGTCTCGCCGTCCGGGAAGTTGAAGACGAACTTCGCGTCTTCATCGGCGAGGACGGGCTGCTCGTTCGCGGTCAGATGGGGAGTCGTCGGGCGGACGAGGTCGTATATCATGGTCTTGCGGCCACCGCGCGCGGTGCCGTCCAGCTCCTCGAGCTTCCCGCTGAAGGAGGAGATGCCCGGCGCGTTCTCGAGGCGCGTCCCCGAGTTGATGGCTGCAGCCACCTCGTCAAGCGTCGCGCCGGAGTTCTCGGCAAGCATGTGGACCGACGCCAAGATTTCGGGGTTTTGCGCCATCCTGGCCTCGTAGGCCTCATTGATCTGCCGGTTGGTGGCACCCGGGGCCAGGCCGAGATCAGGGAAGAGGATCGGCATCAGGTGGGCGCGGTCGAGCTTCCTGGACGCCTGGAGGGCCGCCACGGCGTCGAAGTTCTTCATCACGCGCGACGCCACGAGCAGGGCGTAGCCGACTTTCTGCCTGTTCGCTAGGTCCCCGGCGTTGAGGGGAAGCTTGTCAAGCGCATCGAACACGGAATAGATCAATCCCCTCTTCTCCGGTGGAATCTGCGCAAGGGAGTTGGAAAACGATGTCGTATAGCCGCGCCCCACGAAACGCATCGCCGGGTTCTTCGCCATGCCGAACAGGTCCTCGGGGTTTGCCGCGTCGAGGGAAAGCTTTCCGTTGACGGCGATTTCCTCGAAGAGGAACTGCTGGACGGCGGCGGCGGACTCGCGGGTGCAGACGGTGAAGTTGAGGTTAAGCTTAGTCGGCGTGTCGAGCTTCTTGGCAGCGCAGTCGTCATGCAGGTTCCCGAACCACGTCGCGAACTTGTCCATGAGGGCGAGCCCCTTCTTGAAGTTGTCAGCGTTGAGCGTGAAGCGTCCGCCGTAGTCGAAGAGGCGGCGTGCCTTCGAGCCGGGGTCGAGCGCGGCGGCCTCGGCCTCCGCTTCGCTGCAGTTCGTCGCCTGCTGGTAGAGGTTCGCGACGCGCGCGAGCTTGGGCAGCTCGGCGGCGGTGTAGCCCTTCGCCGTGGCGCGGCCGACGCTCGCCGCGTCCTGGAACTTGCCACCGCCGAGCATGTTGACCGCCGTGGCCACGAGCTTGATGCGGCGCGCGGTGAGAGGCTTGCCCTTGCCGAAGTCCTCGAGCTTCATGTTGTCGCGCACGATGTCCGGGATGAACTTCTCGCCGCCGAACATCCCGGCGACCGACTTGAGGAAGAGGTCGCGCACCTGGTCGTTTGCCGTCTTCATCTCCGACGTGCGCAAAAACGACGCGAACCTGCAATTGTAGTCGCCTTTCGGCATTCCCGAGAAGCGGGCTATGACGTCCGCGCCCTTCGCGCCATCCGTGGCGTAGGCGCCGTTCGCGAAGTCGACGAACTTCTGGAAGTTGACGATGCTGTTCGAGTTGATCTGCGGCGGCATTATATTGCTCCTTTATGAGGGTTAACTTTTAGTGACTGTTACACCCTGTATACACGCGGGTCGCAAAAAGGTTACACGTGAAAATAACCGCTTGAAAGCATGTCATGGTGAGAGTCGCCGTCTGGTGCGGACGCCACATCCTGCTTTTGCGTGGCTTCCGCCGTACGCAGGCCAGCGAGTGCCTTGCGCCAGTTCTCCGTCTGGTTGACGAGCGATTCGAGGCCTGCGGCGAGGGACTCGACATCCGTCAGCGCCAGCGGGAACGGACGCACGAGGGCGTAGGCATGCGTTTCCGGGTTCTGGCAGAGCGTCGCGCCATCCGTGCCGCGCAAGAGGAAGTTGGCCTGCAGCATCATCGCGCCGAATGCACCGTTCGCATCAGGCGGCGGATGCCCGATCTCGGCGCAGGCGAACAGGCTACGCGCCTGAGGATCGTCCAGCAGCTCCACGCGGACGCCGTCGACGTCTAGCTCCGCCGCGCCGTCCGCGCCGTCGAGCCCTTCGACTCCGTATTTTGCGGCAAACGCCGCGAGTAATTCTTTGAATTCCATATCAGCTCCTTCGGTTGGCTTGTTCCATCGCCGCGTATTATACCATAATCTCTTGCTGCTCGTCAGGTTCCGGCACTCCCAACTTCTGGCTGAAATGCGTGCCGGTGAGCTTGGCCTCGTTCTCGTCGGAAAGGTCGAACTCGAACTCTGTTTCGTAGGCGTATGTGCCGGTGACGTTATGGCTGCATTCGTCCGAACCATCAATGCCAAACTTCAAATTGCCGGAGTAATGCGCCGTGACCTTGGCCTTCGTGCCATTGTCGCTGACCTCAAGGGTGTATTGCAGATTCGATGCTAGCGTCAAAAGGTTAGGTTCAAAGAGAAGATTATGGGTCGTATCCGGAGTAAAAAGCATGTCATACCCCTTCGCCGATGTCATGTCAAGATTCTTGAACTTTGGCGTGGGCGGCGGATTCGCTCCGATGGCAAAGGCAACGTAAACGTTGCCTGACAACTGGCTCATGAACGTGGAGATGGCCTTGCGGTGCTGTATGTTTGGAATCGTCTCTTTGAACTTGTCGATCATTTCGCCGGATCGCTGGTCATCCAAGTTGAACTTCTCGCCTGCAATCGTGAACGAAGCACGAAAGGCATCACCCTTGAAGCTTTCGAAGAGGCCTTCGCCATCATACGTGCTGAATTTTTCCTTGCTCATCTGCTCTTCTAACGTGCTCTGCCAATACTCCGTCAACTTGGCGTCGAACTTGGCGAACCTGACATCGCCCAGGGTGAAGTTGCGCACGTTCTTGAGCTCTTGCGACATCTGCTGGGCTATCTCATTGACCTTGTTGCCATCCTTGAAGTATCCGCTCGCGATAGCGAGCACCACGTAGTTGGTGTAGATCTTGAGGCAGGTGTCCGTCATGCCCCTGCCGAGCCTCGACACCAAATCGGCGGCCCTTGCGTGCTGCTCGGCATCGAGCTTCGCGTCGCCGACCTTGGGATTCTTGCCCTTGCCGTTGATGAACGTGAGGGCATCGTCAACCAAGCCTTCTGCCTTCTCAATGGAGACGCTCTTGTTCACGGGTTCGACTACCTTGGCAATCGCTTTGCTCACGGCGATGATGCGGCGCGCCGTGAGGGGTTTGCCCTTGTCGTAGTCCCCTGTCTTCATCGCGGTTTTGACATCATCAGGCAGATCCTGGACGTCATTTACCCCGAACATGCGCAGTACCGTGTCCCTAAAAAGCGTGCGGACGTCATTGTTTATGTCTTTGCTGGGCTGTTTTCGCCAGATGTGCCCGTAGCCGTCGTAACCCTTGGCAACGATCTTCCTCGGCGTCCCGTCCGGCGCCGTCAGCGGATTGTCGTTCGCCTTCAGAACCGTGCCTTTGTCCGAGACGCTCGCCGCAAACTGCGTGAACGCCCTGAACTGCGCATCGTTAAGATTGACTTGAATTGCCATGGTCTTGCTCCATTCCTGGAATTATCTTCCACCCCGTTTACACGCCACGCGGAGAAAGGTTACAGTCCCAAAAGCAGATTTGCGCGACGTCATTCTCAAGATGCGCTTATGCGATGGGTATTTTTACGGGGGCTGGATTCTCGCGGCGGACATGGAACTCGCGCTTGACCGTGCGCCCGTTGCTCGTCGCCTCGACCTCGTACGTGCCGCAGAAGCCGCGGAACGAGAGATGCCCACCCGCCGCATCGCGCTCGAAGTTCGTGCGCCATTCGCGTCCGAAGAGATCGCAGATGACGTTGTAGGCGGGCTTGGGGCTCATGTCGCGGTGGCAGAGCGAGCCATGGCGTTCAGGCAGCCACGTGTAGGCGTCGGAGAGGTCCCAGTAGATGATCGCCTCCATCGCCTTGTGCGAGAACCAGATGCTGTAGAGGTTGCGCACGATCTCCGCCTGCACGGCCTCGTCGCCGGAATCGGCCGAAAATGCCGGAATCGTTATTTCCGTGATCTGGATGGGCTTGCCGAACTGGACATACGTATCAAGCAACCCGAACATGAACTGTGGATCATACAACGTTTTCACGCGCTTGCCGAAACTCTTGTCGCCGAGCTTCCACAGCCAATGGGACTGTATGCCGATGCAGTCGATGCGGCATCCCTTGCCGAGCGCGTCCTTGATCAACTTGTAATAGGCGCTGCCGGTTCCCTTGTAGTTGACCATGACGTTCGGGTTGTTGTCATTGATGACGAGCCTGTTCGAGGTGAAGTACTTCGCCGCCGTCTTGTAGTTCCACTCGATGAAGTCGGGAGCGGAGAAAAAGCTGCTGAGTTCGTCCTTTTTCTTGCTCCGGCCGAGTGTCTCGTTCGTCACCTCCCACATCGGGATGCGCCGTGCATAACGCTCCGCCAGCTCGTGAAAACGTTTCTCGACAAGTTCCTTCTCGCGCTTCACGTCACCCTTGACCCATTTCGGGAAGAGACCAGTCTCGACGTAGTTCAGACAGTGTGCCTTCGGCTCGATGCCGTTGGCCTCGCAGAACTCGAGGCAGAGGTCGATCGGCGGACGGCGATAGACGTAGGGCGAGTCCTTCGCGAACCTGTACTTCCCCGGCTCCGGTTCGTTGGCCTGCCAGTAGAACGGCAGCGTCGCCAAGTTGAACGCCGCCGCGAAACGCTCCCTGTACGCGGCGGCATGCTCCGCGCCGTTCTTCGTCTCGGCGAGGCCGAAGAGATTCGCGCCGTACTTGAAGTCGTGCCGCGTCTGGCGTACCTTCACGTGGACGTTCTCGCACGGACGCCCCTGCGCGTCCGTGAACACGAGCGTCACGTCGCCCTTGCGGTTGGTCTCGATGCCGGCCTTCACGCGCACGTCCATCTCTGATGCCTGTTCGCGAAAGTACCGCAGCACGGCGTTTTTGTCGTACTTCATCGCCGCCCACAGCGGAGCGGTGATGCCCGCTCCCGCCAGCATCACGGCATTGCGCAGGAAATCCCTGCGCGGCAACTTTTTTTCGCTAGACATTGTTTCCGGTCTCCTCGTTTAATTTTGCGTTGGAAGAAGTGGACGAATCCATAAACTGCAGCGGCGTGCCCACATCGTAGATCAGCTTCTCTGGCAGAGACTCCTTCTCAAGAAACATCACCATGTAGATCGGGGCGTAGAAGATTCCGTTCGCAACAGTGAGAACTGCGTCGTCGAAGACAATGGCGTCGTTGATCGCATAAAGGCGTTCCGCCAGGACGTGGTTCAAAGCCCGGTGCCGTCTGTAATGTTTGCCGCTTTTCACTTCAATCGGAAGAGCGTGGCCGTCTTTCTCCACGACGAAATCGATCTCCCCATGCGTGCGTGAGGCATAGTATGTGGGTGCAAATCCATGGGCAAAAAGCTCTTGGGCGACGGCATTTTCATAGACGGCCCCGAAATTGACGTCGATTTCTGAATTCAGGATCTTAAGCTGTATTCCGTCCATGTACGTTGCGGCAAGAAGTCCCACGTCGTTCATGAAGAGCTTAAAGAGATTTGAACGCTTGGAAAGGACCAACGGCGCGACTGGTTCGTCCACTACATAAGACGGAATGGCCACACCAGCCTCTTTTAGCCAGATGAATTCGTCCTCCAACCGCTCAACGCGATCAGTCTCCCTTATGCTGTTGACATAGAAGCGCTTGTTCTTCTTGTTGAGTTCCGGGGCAATCCGCTCGAACACCTCGCGAATCCGAAGCGCATTCTTCTTGTCGTACTTCGTGATGTCCTTTCGGTATTCCGCAAGAATCAGCTTTTGTTCGGCCACGACAGCGGCGATGTCGTGAGTGTCCAGATACCTCTGGACAACGGCCGGCATTCCGCCGACGACAAGATACAGCCGGAAAAGCTTTGACAGACGGTCGTGGTACAGGCGGTCTATCGGACGCCGCTCCGCCCATGCCGCCCGCGCCGCATCGATCAGTTCCCTGCGTTCGCCGTTGGCCAAAACGAATTCCTCGAAATCCAGTGGATACATCGTGGCTTCATCCATGAATCCAACGGGAACGGATCGGACATCCTTGAGCTCTACTCCGAGTAGCGAACCGCTGAGGATGTAATGACAGGTCCCCTCCTGCACAAGAAACTTGATGTATGTCACGGCTTCAGGACACTCCTGAATCTCGTCAAGAAATACAAGCGTATTCCCGCGCTTCAATTCTCGCTGTGAAAATGTCGAAAGTTTGACGAGTATTTCCTTCTCATCCTCAACGTTGGAAAAGATGAGCTTTGCGTTTGGCATCTTTATGAAATTGATTTCGATCACATTCTCATAGTGAGTCTTTGCAAAGGCCTCAACAACAAATGTCTTGCCGACTTGTCGTGCGCCATCTATGAGAAGGGCGTAACGACCGTTGTCTTCGTAAAACTTCTTCAATCGAGATGTAATCTTGCGTTTTATCATTATTTCTCCGTGTTCGGGCGATAGTATATCACAGTTGATGTCATTTTGCAATCGCGCCAAACGGTCGATTTTGTCATTTTGTTAACATCTCAAACAGTCAGTTTTGTCATTTTGTTGCAACCCTATAAGGTCGGCATTCCTTTGGGGCTATATGCGCCAACTCATCAATGGACGAGAATCAGTCGCGCCACCTACTGGACGATGATTACGAGGCCATTGATCTTCTTGAGGCGGAGGCCGGCATCCGTGACCTCGCACTTGAAGTGCTGTCTCGTCGCCGCGTCGAGGACGAACGTTGTCGTGTCCGCGGGCTTTGTCGACCATTTGACGACATACGGGCTTGCCGACTTCGCGATCGTCTTCAGGTCGGTGCGTCCATCGAGATTCACCGTTATCGTGGAATCTGCCGAGAACGTGAGCTTCTGATTCCCCGATCCGTTGGTACCCTTCGGGAAGTTACATGAGAACGCCCCCGTCACCATGGTAAGATCCAAAGTCGAACCGTTCATCATTCTCTTGTTGACGCCTATGGCACTCTTGGGCATGAACGTTCCATAAATCTCAATTGCCTTCCCTTTTTCATTGTACTCGCCAGCTCCGGAGACAGGGTTATCCGTGAAATCCATAACGGAACAATCGTAACTGCCTTTTATGCGGGGGTAGGTCTTGCCAAGATCAAGCCTCAGCCCGTCCTTGCCGGAAAGTCGCCGCAACTGGAAATAACCCTTGGTTACGCCTCCCGTCGTATTCACCGTGACAATAATCGTTCCGTTGGAAACGACGTTCAAGGCGGCATCGCTGAATGAGAAGTCCGAGTCGTTGCCCGTCATTTCGAGCGAAAGCGTATATCCGCCAAGATTCCATTCACAGCCAGCCGGTACGTTCATGTCGTTGTTTGACGCCGAGCCGTTCGCGTGCTTGATGGTGGAATCAGACGTAAGGGACAGGACTCTTGGCAAAGTACCAGCCGTTGTTGCGGAATTCTGGATCGTCCCGCCTGCGAGAACCACGGTCGCGGAGGATGCGTCATTGTTGTAGATGTCCAATGTCGATCCCGTCGGCAGATAGACTACGCCGCTACCGAAATGTCCTGTCCCGGACGAAGCAACACGGATCGTGCCATTGGAGACACCCGTGCCGCCCGTGTAGGTCTGCGACGCCTTCCCCGCAGAGAACAGGCCCCCACCCTCCTTCACGAGTCTTAGGTTTTCAGTCAGCGCGACGCCGCTGTTTAAGAGCGTAGAGCCATCCGCCACCGATACATGAACCGTACCGGGCGTCCCCAACGAGGTGTCGGTTATCGTGAACTCGCTTAGCGCCGCGCTTGTCTCGTCGGCGAGGAAGAGCGTCCGCCCCTGAAGGTCGATAACAGAATCCGACGTCACCTTGGAGAAGTCAAGCCCGCGCAAATCCGCGTTGTCCGGCAGCGTTGCGTTGTCGAACGTGACGCTTGCGCAGACGAATGGCGCGCCGTTCGTCACCTGAAACGCCGTCGTGCCGTAAATCGTCACCTCCGTCACGCCGAGGGGAATCTTGCCGGGCAATCCCCCGCCAACGGCGTTGGTGCAGGCCCAGTTCGCCGCATCCGTGAAATCAAGCGGATCGGCACCAGCACCGGTGTATATCGCCGTCGCGGCCTCTGTCAGAACCGCAATGCGAATCCCGTTCGCACCGCTCGCCTCGGCCATCGCCTCCGTCTGCCTGGATACCTCCGCGCACGAAACCGCGCTTTCCACGCCCTCGCCCAAGGTGAAGCCGTCCGTCGAGAGGATGAACTCCGTGGTGTCGAGAGCCGTCATGTCGAAAAACAACTTCGCGCCCGCGTTCAGAGTAAGCGAGTTCGTGATGTACGTCGTCACGGGCGCCACTGTACCGGAGAGCGCAAGCTCGAGCGTGCCACCGTCCAGCGTGAACACCTCGCCGTACCTGAGACCGTCCGTGGCGGGGATCGTCACCTTCGCGCCGGAGGCGACCTTGATGTCGCCAAGGCTGCCTCCCTCGACGAACGCCACAGGGCCGGGCATGGAGAGCGTGCCCGCCTGGACGCCGATTCCGCCGATGAAGTACCACCTGGATGTCGGGACGGACAGCGTACCCGCGCCTTCCTTGACGACACGCATGTTGCCATACATGAGATACGCATAGTCGTCGAGCGTCGTGTCCGCAGGGACGGCAATGTGCAATTCGCCCGGATTCGCCGCATCGGAAGAACTGTCGAAGACGGCCGTCTCGCGCTTGACGGACACCGCGTCAATCCAGGAGCAAATGTCCCCGGATGTGTACGTGTGGCGGAATGTCATTGTGTGGTCGCCCTTCGTCAAGAACATGTTGGGTACTCTCGTCTGGGTGGCAGCCGTGCCTGAACAGGTGACTTTCGTGCAGTCCTGTACCGCGTCCACGTCAAGATGAATCACGCCGCCGGTATGCCCGGACCTTCCGCCATAGTAGAACGAAACGGTGTAGTATCCGCTTTCGGGAACGGTGACCGTGGTTGAAACCTGCGAAGTGCTCTGGAAGAACCAGACAGCCGAACCGTTAGGCGCGGACACGGCTTTGAAGGTATTGCCCTTTTCAACACCCCGGCCTCCCGTCCATCCAGCGGCAGCAGCGTTGTACATGTAGCTGCTGCTCATGTTGTTGTTCTCTTCGAAACTGCCGTTCTTGACATAGTCAACAGTTCCCACAAGACCTGACGAGGCAAAAGATCCGGGAACGTAGAGTTTGTGGCCGTTCAGGTCGAACGCCACGCCGGCCGCGAGCGCAAACGTTGCCGCGCTCCAGTCCGCATCCGCCGCGAGAATGTACTTGGTCGTATTCCCGTCAGGAACCGCATCCGACAAGGCCACACCGAGCGCGTTCGTGCAACTCCAGTTGCCGGAGTCGGCGAGATCGTTGTTGTTCGCGCCGCCCGTCCACACAGCAATTGCTGGCACGTCGGAATCGGCCCACTGCCACGTGATGCGCGTGTCAATGTCATCCGCACTGCTCGTGTGGGTGTAGGAAGCACCTGGGTGTACGCCCTGCCCGTCAAGTTCCCACACACCCGTCTCGGTGTTGAAGATTTCAAGCGTATAGCCCAGCGGGGCGTAGTTATGACCGCCAACAGTCACGGACGCAGGTGCCGTAAACGTGCGCGATCCGTCAACAAGGTAGAAGCCGTTTGGCTCCGTTCCTTCCGCGCCCTCAAGGTTTGAAGCGACGAATACAGTGGAGACGGACGAATTGGTAACAGCCTGCAGGAGATCGCCAATTGAAGCGCCAGAATGTCCATACTGGTAGATGCGTGCAATGTCCCCGATCTGAAGCGTGCGCGTCCAGAGCGCGAAGTCGTCAAACTTGCCGACGAACTTGCACGGATAGTCCCCTTCTCCGTCCTGCCCGATGTAGAACGGCTCGCCGCTTTCCAGACTGAAACCGGACCGCGAACCTGTCACCGAGTTAAATGTCCCGTTGCTCTTTCCCTGGTACACCGTGAACTTTTCGTCTCTGCAGGTAACTGCGTAGAAAGTCCACTTTCCAGCTCCTTCACCGGCCAAACTGTTCGTATCCAATCTGGCGGAACCGCTGCCGGCATTCAACTTGGCGTTCTGCGTATTCCCTTCTGCAAAGAACACAATCCCCTTGAGGCTGCCACCGCCTGTCCAGTTCTTGTTGGCTAATATCGCTGGATCGGACGTTTGCTTTCCATAGTTCGCCCAGATCACAGCAGTGAAATCCCTGTTGCCATTATCGAACGCCAGAGAGCCGGTGTCGGTGCCGGTCAACTTCACGAATGCGCCGTTGCCGCTGTTCGGCAGATTCAGGCACTTGCCGATCACGCCGTCGTTTTCGAGCGTCGGCGGCGTGGCGGTGGACGCCTCCGGCGTCACGGTGCTACCGACGACAACGTTGTCCGACGTGGATTCGTCAAATGGCATATAGACGGCCAAGCCGTCGTTGATCTTCTGCAAGAGATCGGCCAGTTTTTTGCCCGCCCTTCCGCTCGTGTGGATGCGGCGGATGTCCGCTTCAGACAACGCGCGATTCCAAAGCGCGAAGTCGTCAACTTGACCGACGAACTTACTGCTGTAGTTCCCCGTACCGTCCTGCCCGATGTAGAACGGATAGGTGCTTGCCATCGTGAAGTTGGCTATCGACATGGTCTGCGAACTGATCGTCCCGTCGCTCTTGCCGTGATAGACCGTGAACGAACCGTTATTGCCAACCATGGCGTAGAATGTCCAGACACCCGAGCCTTCGCCCGTGAAATACACGTCTTTTCTGGCAGAACCGTTGCCGACGTTGCATTTCACCTTCGTGTTTTTGTCCTGACCTGCGATGATCACGCCCTTGGCGCCGCCTGACCATGTCTTGTTGCCAAAGATGGACGGGTCGCCGGACTGGTTACCGTACTTCACCCAGATCATCGCGGTAAAGCTCCTGTTTGAATCCTCGAAGCCGAGCGAGCTGTTCGCGAGCGTCACGGAGTCGGAACCCGTGAGCTTCACGAACGCGCCGCTGGGGATGTTCAGGCACTTGCCGACCATGCCCGCATTCGCAAGCGCCGGCGCCGTGGCGGTGGAAGCCTCCGGCGCGACGGGACTTCCCGAGACGGCGTTCTCCGTCATCGAGTTGTCGAACGGCAGATAGGCGACCAGGCCGTCGTTGAGGGTCCTGTCCGCAAAGGACGGGAGTATTACGCCCGCCGCAATCGCGATGACCGTTGCTTTACGAAAAAGAGTATTTTTTGCCATAGTGTCATTCTCCTAATCAGGGTTGGTAAGTTATAATTATATCTATTTTTTTTAATTGTCAATTTCGCATTCCGTATTTATCAAAATTCCTCAGCAGCAGTCATCAACCCAGATCTATCCTTCCTCCGACTAAGTGCCTACCTCCTTCGATTGGGTGTGTCATTTTGACACACTCGCCTCGTGGGGAAAGGCCGGTTTGCAGCTTAATTTGCTTTGGTGCGCACCAAAGCATCAAATGGTGCGCAGCGGAGCATGAAATGGTGCGCACCAAAACCTTCCAAATCGTGTCCTCGAGTCAATGCGCTTGGAATAGATCGGAGAGTTTTCTGCTTCGCGCGCGCGCGCGACCTTATATAAATAGACACTAACCGACAGTTTCACACAGAGGCGCAGAGAGACAGAGAGCAAAGATTACTGAGTGATTGTACGTCACACATTCAACCACGCTTCGCATATACCGCCCAAGGCATACGTACCCCCTGTGCAATCATGCCTTTCGCGTAATCGTACCCGTGAACCGGGGGTGGACAAGCATCGTTTAACTTATAAAAAATGCGCTTTGAGGTGACAGCAAAGGACACGGGAGGTGTCAGGCGGACGTTTTCGCGGGAAGCGGAGACGCGCGAGGCGCTTATGTCCCAGCTCCGCTCTGAGGGATTGCTGGTACTGGACGTACATGAAGAGGCCATGGCGCGCGAGCTGCCCCCCTTCTGGCACCTTTCGTGGCTGAAACCCGTGACGGGTTTCGACATCGAGATGGGCCTTCGCCAGCTCGCGTCTATGCTGCGCAGCGGCGTCACCCTGCTCAAGGGTCTCGCGACCGTACAGGACCAGGCGTTCTCCCCGCGCGCGAAGAGAACTTGGATGCGCGTAAAGGAACACGTGTTTCAGGGCGGCTCGTTCGCGGAGGCACTCGGCGAGCAACCTAAGCGGTTCGGCGAAATCGTCGTGCGGCTGGCGGAAGTTGGCGAGAAGTCCGGCGAGCTGGAACATGCCGTCACGCGCGCGGCGGACCAGATGGAGGCGCGGCGCAACCTGCGGAGCGCCGTCGTAAACGCACTTCTCTATCCGGTCCTGGCGGTGCTGATGGCCACGGCCGTGAGCGTGTACCTGGTGGTGGCCGTGATCCCGAAGATAGCGGAGTTCCTCCAGGCCGGCGGCGCGGAACTTCCGTCGCTCACGCAGTCGCTGATGGATTTCTCTGCGTGGGTGAACGCGAACGGCCTTGCGATACTGGCCTGCATCGGAGGCACCGTGGCGGCGTGGTGCGTGGTTCGCATGCACGAGGGCGGACGCGAACTTGAGGACGTGATGCTGCTGAAGATTCCGATAACGGGACGCATCCTGCGCCTTTCCGGCACCGCGCTTCTCGCACGGTCGCTGCAGATCATGCTGGAGTCCGGAGTGCCGCTTCTCGACGCGCTCGCGACCGGCGCCCGCCTGATGTCAAACCGCCGGTTCCGCCGACGCACAGCAGCCGCGCACGACGGGGTGTTGCGCGGCCTCCCGCTCTCCGAATCGCTCGCGCCGGCCACTGAGTTCATGCCCATGCTCGCGCGCATGGCGGCTGTCGGCGAGGTGAGCGGCTCGCTGCCGGAGGCGTTCGGCGAAACGGCGCGTTTCCACGAGATGCTCCTCGCGCTCGCCGTTAAGCGCTTCGGCATGCTCATCGAACCGGTCATGATCGTAATCACCGGCAGCATCGTCGGTTTCGTGTACATCGCGTTCTTCATGGCGCTCTTCGCCATCGCTGGAACAAACTGAGGAAATGAAAATGGCAACGTTCACATCGCACGCATCATATCTCGCGTCCCTCATCCTGATCGCCGTGTCGCCGGCGTTCGCAGCTCCGGACCCGACAGTGGCCGCAGACGCCATGGCGGACGCGCTGCGGCAGCGTCTCACGGAGGCGGACGACATGCGCCTGCACGCGCTCATAGTGGGCCCGGCGGGAGAGGGCGTGGCGCTGGTCGGACCCAACGCGGAGCGCGCGACGGCCGTGCGGCGCGGCAGCAGGCTCGCGCAGACCGTGGACGGACTGAAGGTGGACGTGTCCATCAAGGCCGTCACGCCGCTGGGAGTGGAGCTGGCCACATCCGGCGGGCGCGCGGGCGTGTTCCTGCCCGGCTCGTTCACGCCGCTTGCCGCGCCCACCAACCCGCCGCCCGAATTTCTCTCCTACCTCGAAAGCGAGAAGGTGCCGATCGGCGGCCTGATGCGCCTCGTATCCGACCAGGCGGGCGTCAACATATCCGTCTCAGACGCCGCGTCGAAGAAGACCGTGTCGATCTTCCTGCGCAACGTCACCGCCGACGCAGCCGTGGAGGAGATCTGCCGCGCGACGGGACTCTGGTTCCGCCGCGAGCCGAACGGCAGCGTGATACGCATCATGACGATGGACGAGTACTCCGACAACCTCAACACCTTCCGCGAGGAATCCACCGAGATGTTCACGCTCCTCTATCCAAACGTCATCGAGGTGGCTAGCGTCATCTACGGACTCTACCCCGACCGCACCCTCATCTCGCTCGGCGAGGAGGAGTTCGACGAGGACGACGAATACGACCTCTCGCGCCGCTTCCGCCGTTTCCGCGTGCTGGACGACAACGGCGGCTCGCAGTTCATGTCGCTCGAGGCCCCGCAGACGACCAGCACCGGCTCGCGCTCGGGCAGCGGGAACTTCTCCTTCTCGCGCGGCGGCGCCACATCGCGCCTCACGCAGTGGGACCAGCTGCGCCAGCGCAACCGACAGCGCAACAGGCTCGGTGGCGACCAGCTCCCGCTCGGCGCCGACGACGCCCGCCTCATGGAGGGCGCCTACCGCAACGGCAACACGAACCTGCTCGACAGCGTACGCGCCCAGGCCACATCCGCCACGGCAAACATCTTCGTCTCCCTCTCCCGCAAGAACAACATGCTCGTTGTCCGCACGAGCGACGTGCGTGTTATGGACGAAATCCGCGGCCTCGTGAAGAAGCTCGACGTCCCCACGCCGATGGTGCTCATGGAGGTGAAGGTGCTGGAGATCGATGTGGACGACAACTACGAGGCAACGTTCAAGTATTCCTTCAACCGTGGCACGCACGTGGTCGGACACAACGGCGGCACGTCCGACGCCGCAAACATCTTCGCCGACGTCCTCCAAGCAAGCCAGGCCTCATACGACCCCACATTCACGTTCAGGGTCATCGCCGACAACATCTCCGCACAGATACAGCTCCTGCAGCAGGACGGCAAGGTCAGGACGCTTGCCACTCCCACGCTGCTCGTCGCGAACAACGAAGTGTCGCGCATCTTCAGCGGAAAGGAATACCCGCTCGTCAGCGGCTGGACGCGAGGCGACACTGTCGTTTCCGACAGCGGCATCGTACAGGGGAACATGACCGTACAGATCACGAAGGAGGACGTTGGAACGATGCTCCTCATCACGCCCAACATCAACGCGGACAAGACCGTGACGCTCCGCCTCCTTCAGGAGAACAGCGAGGTGAGTCCCGCGAAAGTGGACATCCCGGTGGACGGCGGCACCGGTGCGTCAAAGGCCATCGAGTACGTCGAGTCACGCTCGCTCGCCGGTACGTTCGTCGCGAAGGACGGCATGACGATCATGGCGGGAGGGCTCGTGAAGGAGACTGAAGGCGAAACCTACTGGCGCACGCCCGTTCTTGGATCTATTCCCCTTCTCGGATGGCTCTTCCGCGGTACGGAGAAGGTCAAGAAGCGCACGGAACTCATCGTCCTCATAAAACCGCACGTCATCCTCACGCCGATGGAGGGCGGCAAGATTTCCTCCGAGCTGATGAAGGCGCTCTCCGCCCATCCGGCCGCAGACGGACGCGATTCCATGGGCGTCCATAAGCCCGTCAAAGAGCACAACGTCACCAACGACGTCAAAAACATGACGAATTGAAAACCCTACCTCAGTTTTAGTGTGAACCCTCCGTCGCGACAAATCGTTTAATCAAGTAATAAGAGAAGCAAAGGAATCAAAAGTATGAAAAAGGCATTCACGTTAATCGAACTGCTCATGGTGATCGCGTTGATCGCCATCGTCTCCACACTGGCCGTGAGCAAGCTCGGCGGCGTGCGCGAAGTATCCGCGCGCAAGGTGTCGCTCGCCAACCAGAAGGCCGTGGAACGTGCGGTTGAGGCATACCTCGTGAACGGTGGACGTCTGAACAGGCTAGACTCGCTCCTCTACGCGGGCGACGGCGGCGCCCCGCTCACAGGCGGCACGGAGGGCGACTTCGACTTCACCGCCGTCTCAACGGCGGAGTCCCGCAACGGACTCTACCTCGGGCCGAGCGACGACGAATCCGCGCGCATCGAGCAGAACAGCGGCATCACGCCCGACCTTCAAAAGATTCTCTGCCTCTACACGCTCAACCGCGCACAGGCCGAGGCACTGAACACGCGCCTTGGCCTCAGGCACGTAATGGCGGCGACAGCCTACGCGGACGTTGCGCAGACGGCGTTCCCGGGCATGCACTACAACA
Source organism: uncultured bacterium (assembly GCA_902779075.1). The sequence continues at coordinate 24,924 of CACZAK010000018.1, forward strand.
AGGACCGCGCCTACGGCGACGGCACCGTTCCAAACGCCTCCGACGGCCTCGACCCGAACGCATCTTTCTGCGTGGCCACGCTCGTGACGAATTCCATGCGCTTTGTGGCCATCAACCCAATGACCGACCTTGGCCGCACCGTTTACCAGGCCTGCGGACAGGAGCTGATGAACACGAAGAGCTGGGGCGAGACCTACACCGAGAGCGAGGTCCGCGCAGAAGTGGCGGCGAAAGGCGGTCCGCTACTGGCGTTTGGACTCGGCGATTCGGCTTCTATCATAGGCAAGTCGGACGCAGGAATTGAAGACGCGCCATACGCAACGTTCGTCCAGAAGCGCTACTACTCGCGCTACATCCTCCTCTTCCGCCTCAAGACGATCGGAGCTGGATCCGTCTCACAGGTTATTCCCGAGTTTGCTGGCGTGATAGACTGCGAAGGCAACACCGTGCGCGCGGCCCAGCACGTCATCAAGCGCATGTAAAACCCGAGCTCCATGCGCAAAATAAAGGAACCATGCAATGAAAATAAGGTTAAAATCCGGCTTTACGTTGATTGAACTTATCCTCATCGTGGCAATCATAGCGATTATCTCTGTAATCGCCATCGGTAAATTCACGGACCTCCGGAAAATATCGGCGAGACGCGCAAACGTCGCGAACATCAAGAACATCACGCGCACGATCAACACCGAGATCGCACGGCTTGAGGGCGACTCGCAAAAGGGAATGTTCGCGTACGCGGAATCGCTCATCGACTCCGCCATGGGCGGTGGCGACCCGCAGGGTGCTAAGGGTACGTACAATGTACGGGACTCGTGGTATGACGCGGGTGGCGGCGTGATTCCCGGCATCTACTGCGGGATCAAGACAACCACGGCCGTCAACAACGCGGCAGGCGTGGGAACAGGTGCCATCGCCGCGATATCGGACGCCCATGAGCAGAACGTGGGTCTGGAGGCTCTGGCCACGGCCACTACGTCGCGCGGCACCACAACTCCGGCCAAACTCTGCATCTACTACCTCACCGAGAGCGATGTCGCCGCACTCAAGGAAGCGGGCGTGAGCATCGTCTCGCGCCACAACTACTCAAACGGGCAGGCGACGCAAGTCCTCAACTGGAACGCCAGCACCTACTACACGCAGATGGGACTCCACTCGACGGGCGGCGGTCCTGGCCACAGGGCGGATCTTTCCGCATGCTATCCCGTGGTCCTCACGAACGGCTCGGCCGTGGCGGTGCTGAACCCTGCGGCATGCGAGACGATCTACCGCGACCTCGGGCTAGACTACGCCTCCACATACAACGTGGACGGACTTGACCCGAACGACCCCTCCACGTACTACTCGAAGGGCATCTGCTGCAAACTTTATGCGTTCGGACTTGGCCGCGACTGCGAGACGACGACGAAGTTCTTCGAGAACGCGCCGCGCTGCCCCACGCTCGACAAGACGCATTACCGCAACTACATCCTGCTCTTCAAGCAGAACACCGGTCTCGGCAACAGCGGCTCCGGCATTTCGTTCGCCGGCGTCATCGACCCTGCCGGCAACACCGCGAAGCAGGCGCAGTACGAAGCAGACTGGGCTTCTTGAGCATGTACTTGAGGCCGGTCTCAAGTCCACGCAACTCGGAAATACCGATCAGACGTCCTCCATACGAATAGCCGTAGTAGCATGTGCGGCCCTTGTCGATGTCGAGCATGCGCCCATGGTCGGGACGCAGGACAATCTCCTTGCCGCGCCGCCGCTCTTCCTTCAGGAGTTCGAGCATCAGCGCGGGCATGTCCGTGTTGCCGAACAGGTGCGAATCGCTTTCGCGGAACACACCCGGTTCGGAATGGATCAGGTTGCGGAAGTGGCAGAAGTGAATGCGGTCGTGGAACTCGCGGAAGATCTTCACGGCGTCGTTCTTCAGGTTCGCGCCAAGAGAACCCGTGCAGAGCGTCACGCCCACATGCAGCGACGGACACGCCCGCGCCATTGCGCGGATATCTGCCGCAGAGGAAAGAATCCGCGGCAGCCCCAAGATCGGGAACGGCGGATCGTCGGGATGAATCGCCATGTCGATGCCAGTCTCCTCCAGAACGGGCGTGATCTCATTGAGGAAGTCGTAGAGGTGCTGCTTGAGCGTGGTACCGCCGATGCCGGCGTATTCCGCCAGCTCGTGGCGCAGCCCATCGGGCGTTGCGTCGTCCGTCGTGCCGGGCAGACCTAGAAGAAGCGCGTGCGTGATACGCTTCTTATCCTTTTCGGACGCCTTCGCCCACACCTTTTTCGCACGCGCGCGGGTGGCAGCATCGTAGTCCTTCTCCAGTCCCGGACGCTTCAGCACGAACATCTCGAACGCGCAGACCTCGTACTGGTCGTAGGCAAGCGTGACAGAGCCGTCTGGCAGGACCACGTGAAGGTTCGTCCGCGCCCAATCATGCACCGGCATGAAGTTGTAGCACACCACCTTCACGCCGCACTTTGCGAGATTACGGAGGTTCTTCTTGTAGTTCTCCACGTACTTTCGCCAGTTGCCCGTACGCTTTTTGACGTCCTCATGCACTGGCACGGACTCCACCACGCTCCACGTCATGCCGTTGTCGCGGCACGCCTTCGCCGTTTCGCGGATGCGCGCCAGCGGCCACACCGCGCCAACGGGCTGCTCGTAGAGCGACGTTACCACATCCGTCACGCCCGCCTGGCGGATTTCCTGAAGAGAAATCGCGTCAGAAGGTCCGAACCATCTCCACCCTGCTTTCATCGTGTCTGCCTCCTAGGTAACTATTTAAGCTGCTGTCCACCGAAACTAATGGCAACAGGACCAATCAGACCCGACGGCTCGTTCTCGACCGTCGTGCGGTAGCGCGTGGGAATCGTCTGGTAGTGGTTGTTGAGCGTGTTGTAGACGGTCACCTTGATCGTGTTCGCGCCCTCCTTGAGCCCGTCGATTTCGACGCGCCACGGCGGGCAGCACAGCACCTTCTCCGCGCCGCCGTTCACCGACACGCCACAGCACGCGCCCACGCGTCCGAGGTCGAGCGTTGTGGATGTCGCCGCCTGCTCCTTCGTGAGCGTGAAGGTCTTCTCATAGACGGCCCCGCCCGAGTAGAAGCGGAGGCCGTCCGCAATCAGCGCCCAGTTGCCGAGCGCGATCTTGCCCTTCCCGCATGTGAGGCGCATCGGCTCCGTAAACGCCGCGCCGCCGATGAAGCCCGGCTCATGCGCGACCTTGAGCGTGAGCGCGGCCACACCCGCGTTCGCCAACCGAGGCTTCACGCGATAGGTTTTCTCTCGGCGGTCGCGGGGCGACCGCCCTACCACGTTGTCCAGTAGGGCGGGCGCCCCGCGCCCGCCGTCATCCACCAGCGCCACCTCGGCATCCGCGCCGGCGATGTTGGCGGAAAGCAACGTCCCGCGCAACGTGATCTCAATCGCCTCACACGCGGGCGGCAGCGTCGCCGTGTACACGCCCTCCTTGACCTTGCCGCCGAACGGATCGAACGGCAGCACAGCAGGATCGTTGTACCAGCGCATCGAAAGCGGAACCTTCGACGGCTCGCTCGCAATGTCCGTGCGCATCATCACGAGCGCGGCGCGTCCAAATTTATCGTAGCTCACGACCAGCTCATGATAACCCGCCGCATGCGCAACCTCCTCGCCCACCTTACACGCCTTGCCGTCAAGCGTAAGGGACTTCGGCTCCACGCCGTGCGAAACGGGCTTCGCCTTGCAGGCACAGGGCGCATAGACGAAGGTCTTGTACGCCGCACCGGGCTTCGCGCCACGCGATGGCGCAACGTCGTAGAGCCTCATGTTGTACGGACCCAGCACGAAGAAGTCGTCGCCGACGATGCCGTTCAGGCCGTGGTGCCAGTTCTGGAAGCCCGGCTTGCCTTCCACGCCTTCGCGCCATGAGAAGAGGAACGGCGAGCCGTTGCCATCAAGAAATTGCGGACCGAAACCGACCGTCATTTCGGCGGGGAGGTTGAGCTTTTCCGCATCCACCATCTTCACGCGGCGGATCTCCGCGCCGATGTAGCGCTCGCGCACGGGCAGACGGAAGTCGCCCCATTTGTTGTCGAGCGTGGGCTTGAGCGTGAAGTCCCATTCACCGTCCAGAGTGAGAGCGCTCTGCACTTGCTGTTGTACGCTTGCTGTTTTCCCACTTGCCGGTGTACGCTTGTTGTCCCCATTCGCGAACACAACAAGACGCGGCGCGCCGTCGCCCGCGATCTTCACGGTCGTCGTGCCGTCGGCGTTGCGCCTGAAGTCCGTTAGCGCCTTCTGCGTGCCGTCCCAGGGGTTCCACAGCTCAGGCATGCCCGTGGCGCGAAACGTGCAGTCGCCCGTTTCCTTCAAGTCGCAGATGAAATACACGTCGTACGCGCCCACGCGGCGGTGGAGCGCCTTGGCCTCGCCGGGCGCGCGGAAGTCGGGCGTGCCGACGGAGTTGGCAATCGCCTTCAGCTGCTCGGCAGAGGGCTTGGCGGGCATCTTGCTGTCGTACGCTTGCTGTCCATCCGCACGGCGGTCACGGGGTGACCGCCCTACCAGCTCCGCGACGAGCGCGTCGATCTTCGCCTTCTCCGTGTGCGGGGCGTCGGTGAACTGCGGCTTCGTGCCGAGAAACACGACCACGCCCCCGGCGCGCTTGAATTCCAGAAGTTTTTCAATCGTAGAGGAACGGATGGCGATCATGTCCGGCACGACGACGACCCGATATGCCTCGCCCGCAACATTGAGCGTCACCTTGCTGTTGTACGCTTGCTGTCCTTCCTCGCGGCGGTCACGGGGTGACCGCCCTACCGTCGCCCGTGCGAGCGAATCGGCATCGATGAAGTCGACGTCCGTCTGCGCCTCGGTCACAAGACGGCGCACGATGTCGTGGGCCACGCCGACGGAGACGTTCCCCCTGTTCCTGTTGTAGACGCACGGCTCGAGCGGATTCACCACCGCCACGTCGCACACGTGGACGCCCTGGCTGAGCACGTAGCTCAACCGCTCGAAGTACTTGAGGAACGTCTTCATGTACGTCCAGTACGGCATGCGGAAGTGGTAGCACGGCGGCGCCCACTCCCACCAGCCGCCGTAGGTGGAATAGTAGAGGCCATGGAGGTTGAGGAGGTTCGAGCCGTAGAGGTAGTTGTGGCAGGTGGAGTCGAAGATCGTCGTCGTGGAAGCCTGCCAGCCTTGCGAATGGTAGCCCTCGAGCCACACGCGCGGACGGTTGTAGAGGTGCGCGATGGAGGAGCCGACCTTGTTCTTGATGATGTCGGCGGAGCGTCCGGGCGTATCGAATCCGGGTGCGGTGAAGTACTTCATCACGCGCATGTAGTCGATGTAATTGTTCATCGGATGGCGTCCGCGAGTCGCCTGGTCGCAGCCGTAGATGAGGCCGCGGCTCGCGTGCCAGTCGTAGATCGGCTTGTAGTAGCGCTCGCAGGCAAGGGCGCTCATCACGTCGTTCATGTCAAGGCGCACCTTGGCGGTGTCGGGACCGTGATCGCCGAAGAGCGCGGGCAGCATCGGCTCGATGTCGTAGCCCTTGCGCTTCTTGAACTCGGCGGGAAGGTCGTCCGACCACAGCCAGAGGATGTCGCGGCTGAGGATCAGCTCGTCCTGGAAGAAATAGTTGAGCCCACCGCGCAGATGCTCCGGCACCTTCTCCATGAACGGGTTGAAGAAGCGCTCCACCACGCGCTTGCCCGATTCGGGATGGAGCGGGTTGTACGTGCGCGGAACCTTGCGCTTGACGATCTTCCCGTTAACGTACGAAAGCTCGGTCGCATACATTTCAGGCGTGCTGATCTTGAGCTTGCGCCAGAGGTTCTCCGCATCCGGGAAGTCGAGCGTGTAGTTGCTGAGCGAAATGCCCATGCCACGCTTGCCGCATTCCTGCGCGGCGAACGAGAAGAAGTCCCACCATTCGTCGGTGAAAAGCGCCGGCGTGGAGTCCTGCGTCGGCCACGCCCCCGAACGGTAGTGCGAGTAGTTCACCTGCACGCCGGCGATGCCAGCCTTGTGGATTTCCTCAATCTGTTCAAGGAGCCGCTCCTTGTTGAGCGGTTCGCGTCCGCTCCACCACCAGAACGGCACCTCGCCGTAGCCGGGTGGCGGCGCCTTGAAATCGGAGCGGATTGTCTTCGCCGCGACCTCACCGGGCTGAGGAAACCCCAGTCCTCCCGCCACGCATGCGGCAAACGGCACCGCGGCAATCAAAGTCAGACAAAAGGGATTTTTCATGAGCAGTCTCCGTTATATGTTTTAGTCCAGCCAGGTCCAGAAGTATGCGTAAGCGGCAACGACGCAGCCGACGACGATAAGCGACGCGACCACATCTACCCAGTTCCACGACTCGCGGTTCATCTTGCGGTATTCGGACGACAGGCAGCTGAAGTTGAGTCCGTCCAGATGCGCCGCATCAGGCGCGGGCGCCATGAGCGAGGCGACAATGACGATGCCGATTGAAAGCGCGAGCAGTATGCCGGAGAAGTAGAAGTCGGGAATGAACGCGCATCCCTCTGTTCCGCCCCAGAGGGCGTTCGCGGCGAGCTTGGCCATACCGAGGATAAATCCGACTGAAAGTCCCCACACGGCGCCCTTCAGGTTCATGCGCTTCCAGAAGAGGCCGAGCACGAACACGGCGACGATCGGCGGCGCGAGGAATGACTGCACTGCCTGGATGTACTTGTAGAGTCCGCCACCTGCGATGGACTTCATGATCGGGAGCCACAGAAGGCCGAGCGCCGTCATGGAGACCGTCGTGACGCGGCCGATGGTGACAAGACGGCGCTGCGAGGCTTCCGGCTTGAGCTTCTGGTACACGTCGACCGTGAAGAGCGTCGAGACCGAGTTGAAGAGCGACGCGAGCGAACTCATGAGCGCGGCGATCATGCCGGCCACCACAAGTCCGCGGAATCCCACGGGCAGAAGCGATTGCACGAGCGTGGGAAACACTGCGTCGCCGTTCAGCGCGCCGCCCTCCTTGAGCGGAATCGCGAACTGCGCGCCGTTGACGACCACGTGGTTATGGTGGAGCGCGAAGCCGAGCATGCCGGGGACGAGGAAGAGAAACACCGGCGCGAGCTTCAGGAAGCCGCCCCAGAGCGCACCGCGCCGCGCATTCGTGAGGTTCCTCGCGGCGAGCGTGCGCTGGATGATGAACTGGTCAGTACACCAGTACCACACGCCGATCGTTACGGACGCGACGACAACGCCGAGCCACGGGAGTGAATTGTGCGAAAGCGAGTGCCAGAGGCCGAACTGCTCGACGTTGCCCGTCGACTTGATCGTCTGTTTCAGGACCGCCCAGCCGTCCGCAATGCCATGCGCCGTTGCACCGTCCGCAAGCGGCACGCCCGAGTTGCCGAGGTGGTAGAGCGCAAAGCCCGTCACGGACAACGTACCGGCAAGGATGATGAACGTCTGCACGAGGTCGGTGTAGACGACAGCAGAGAGTCCGCCGATGGACGAGTATACGCCCGCGAGAACGACGGTCAGCACCGCGCCGATCCAGAACGAGCTTACCACCGTGCCGCCAATCGTAAGGGATACCTCTGGCATCATCACCTCGAAGAAGAGCGCGCCCGCGTACACGGTAACGGAGATCTTCGTAAGGACGTACGCCGCGAGCGATACGAGGGAGAGTATCCAGCGGGCTTTTGGTCCGAACCGCCGCTCAAGGAACTCCGGCATCGTAGAGACGCCAGAGTTGTAGTAGAACGGCAGGAACACCCAGCTCATCATCACTAGCACCCATGCGTGGAATTCCCAGTGCGCCATTGAAAGACCCGTCAAGGCACCTTGTCCCGCAAGGCCGATCAGGTGCTCCGATCCAATGTTCGCGGCGAAGATGGATGCGCCGATTGCGAGCCATCCGACGCTGCGTCCGCCGAGAAAGAGGTCTTTCTCCGTTTCGATGCGCTTGCGCCGCATCGTGAACACCACCACGCCCGCGAGGAGCGCGAAGTATGCCAGAATCATCGTCCAGTCTAGTGCTGTCATTTTTTCATCTCCTTTTACTTTGCCGTTTCAATCGCCCGTGCAGCAAGCAGAGCGCCGCCCAATGCCGCGGAATCGGGCACTTCGAGCGTCCGGACGTCTGCGCCGAATATCTCGCGGATCGTCGCGAGAATGCCCTTGGAACACGAAGCGCCGCCCGTCACGTAGATGGTCTTGAAGTCGCCGATCCACCGCGTCCGCTCGCGCATGTTCGCAATCTGCCCTTCCACGATGGCACGGATACGCACTTCGGGCGCGGCGGCGTTCCAGTCGAAGTTCGCCTCGATGCCCGTCGCGTCATGCTTCGGCGTGAGTTCCGTCTCGAAGTATGGAAAAGCGCGCTTGCCGCCGTCGCCGGAGGGCGTGAGCGCAAATGCCGTCTCGTCGAAGAACGTCCAGTCCGCACCGCATTCGCGCCGCACGCGGTCACGCGCAAGCGAACCGTTCTTGAAGCAGGAAAGCGACATGAACCCGCCAGCCGGGTTGCCGAAAACGTGTCCGTAGCCGTCCGGATCCGTGCGGAAGTCCGGCATCGCCGCAAAAAACGTGTCGCTAGTGCCGAGCGAAATCACCGCGCAACCAGGCGTCGCCGCGCCGCATCCAACGAGCGAGGCAGGGTTGTCACCGGTGAACGGCGCCACGGGGATGCCGGGCCGCAGACCGAATTCCGCGAACCTCTCCGCAAGTTTGAGAGGAGCGTCGCCCGGCTTGTGGATGCGCGGCAGTTTCGCGAGCAGCCCAGGTGCGGCGAATCCGCAGATTTCCTCGTCCCACGCGAGCGTCTGCAGGTTCATGAGATTCATGCCCGCGCCGTCGCCCGTCTCGATCGGCGCGTCCGTGCCAGTCAGGACGGACGTCAGATACGAGCTAAGCAGATGGACACGCGTCGTGCGCGCCCACGCTTCGGGGTCTTCCTTCGCGAACTTCATCGCCTGCGCGGCGGCAAAACGTTCGATTGCGGGCGAACCGGTACGCACACGCAGAGACTCGCCGAAGCGGGCGTCCAACGCCGACACCTCAGCGCCCGTGGAGGAGTCCATCCAGATAGGGCTCTCCGCGCGGGAATAGCTTCCGTCGGCGGCGAGGTACACTGTCGCGTGCTGCTGGGCGTCGCCACCGACGGCGACAATCTCGCCCATCGGCGCGCCGCCGTCACGCAGACGCGCCAGCACGAGTTCCAGTCCCTTCACCCACATCGCGGGGTTGGCACGCCGCACGCGCGCATCGGCGTTCGGCAGGAAACCGTCTGGCGAGCCAAACTCAGGCAGATCCTTTCCGTAGTTCAACGCCGCCGAGGCGACAACACGCCCCGCGGCCGTATCGTACACGACCGCCTTCGTCCCTTGCGTGGACGAGTCGATTCCTAGTGTCAGCATGGAGCCTCCTTATGTTTTGCGGAAATCGAACAGGTGCCCGAGCAGCGATCGGATTCCGCGGTAGTAGAAACCAAAGTCAAAAAGGGTACGGGTGGAGAGCAGACGACGCAGAAGAGCCTGCGGCTGGAAGAAGCCGCTGTATACCCTGCGCACGGCCTTCTTAATCTCGTCCTCGGATACGAGCGGCGTCTTCGTGATCTGCCGCCGCATGTCGTATTCGTCCCAGTCGAGCGTCGTGAGGCCGTCCGCCTCCTTGAGCTGCTTGAAAAGCGGCGTACCGGGGTAGGGAATCGTGATCGTACACTGGAGCGTTGACGCCCATCCCTTCGCGAGCATCTTGCGCGCGAGGCACACCGTGTTGGCAATCTCCTTAGGACCTTCCCAGGCGTGTCCGAACATGAACGTGAGGTGTACGTCGAGACCCGCCTTGTGCGCCCACTCAGCACCCTTCTCGACGTCCTCGACCTTCAATGCCTTGACGAAACGGTCGAGCGTATCTTGGTTTGCGGACTCCACGCCGAAGAGCACGAGGCGGAATCCGGCCTTGCGCATGAGCTTGTAGTCGTCGAACGTAAGGCGTCCGAAGCGCATGTTGCAGTCTATGCGCAGTTTCTTGTTGTAGCCGCGCTTGATCATCTCCTCGCAGAATGTCTTCATCCACGCGCCCACGGGGAACGATCCAGAGTCATCCATGATCTCCTTCACGCCGTAGCGTTCGATGAGGTCGCCGATCTCGTTCACCACGTCGATGGGGTCGCGCGTGCGGTAATGCGGGTAGAGCGTGGTCCAGCTGCAGAACGTGCATTTCGCGTGCCAGCAGTCGCGGCCGGACATGATGTAGGTACCGGGCGTGCGGCGGAAGTTGCCGTTTTTCACGGCGTAGAGCTTCCAGTGGCAGAGGTCGCGGTCGATCCACGGCGCGGCGTTTAAGTCGTGGTTAAGCTGGAAGCGTCCCGTGTTCTTCACCTCGCCGTCCTCGCGGTACCAGATGCCCGGCTCGAACTTCGCCGGATCGAAGCCGGACGAGACAAGGTTCATCACGAGGAAGTCCCAGTCGCCGCCAGTTACTACATAATCCACGGGACACGCCGCCATCGTCTCGTCCGGCAGCGCTGTCACGTGGTCGCCAACGAGCACCACTTTCGCGTGCGCCCCGACGGGCGTGGACTTGAACGCCTCCACCCATTTCCAGTGACGCTTGACTACGGGCGTCTTCGTCTCAACAACGACAAGGTCCGGCTTCGCGTCGGCGAGCCGTCGCTCGAACTCCTCGGGCGTCCACTCCTCCGCGATGCCGTCCAACCAAACAGCATCGTGCCCCGCCTTCTTCGCCATCGTGGCCGCAGTTGCGGGCACGACGGGGAAAATGTAGGTGGGGCGCGAAAACCACTGGAACTGCCGATTCTGGGAGAGGAGCGGGACGCCCCTCTCCGAGGGCAGCGGTGGATATGCAAAGGCGATTACCACTTGTACCCGAGGCCGAGCGTGTAGCGGAAGTCGCTCTTCTTCGTGTGCGGACCGGGAGCCGAGTTGTAGTCCCACTCGATTTTACCGAGGAGCGTCCACGCGGCATCAAGCGCGTATTCGCAGCCGACGTCGGCGTCGATCAAGTAGCAATCAGCCCAGTCGCTCACGTCGGGCAGGTACTCCAGGTTGTGAGTGAAGGAGAGCTTGTCGACCCAGCGGGGCGTCCAGGAGGCGTGGTGCGCGTAACGGAACGCACAGCGGTCGTCATCCTTGGTATGCTCGTACTTCTCCTTGATGTAGGTGAGGCCAACTTCCTGGTTGAAGGACCACTTGCCGGTGGACTCGAAGGACTGCCCGTCAAGCCACTGGTAGCCGACACCCGTACCTGCGCGGTAACGGTACTGCAGGTTGTTGATGCCGTCGCGCTCGTACCTACCGTTGACGTAGGAGTAGACCTTCGTCACCCAGAAGTGGTCAAACTGCGAGCCGAGGTCGATGCGGTCCTCGGTCTTCTCCTTGTTGTAGCGGCTCGTACCGTTCTGAGCGAAGTAGTATCCGAAGTTAGCAGTCAGGCGGTCCTTCTCCCAGCGGCGGTTGAGGTCGGCAAGCACCGTGGCCTTCTCGCTCACAGTGTTACCGCGCGCGGCCGTGCCGCTGAAGCCAATGCTGCCGTGCCAGGCCTCCTCCTCGGGGTTGACGGCCTTGACGTCGTCGATGTCAAGCTCCTCCTTGTTGAGCGTGTACTTGCCGTCCTTCATGGCCACCACGCCTTCGCGGCGCGAACGGTCGTTATACTGGACGGTCGCAGATTTCTTCGTATCGATGGAGGAGAGCTTGTCCAGCTTTACCTTCACCTCTCCAACGTCATCGGACTTGAAGGTGACCTCGCCGTCAGTAATGCGCACCACTTCGCCTTCAAGACGGGAACCGCTCTTGAACACGAGCGTATCCGCCGAGCCGGCCAACGCGCACGCAGCGGCCAGCGTCGCAAACATTAATTTGTTCGACATGTTTTCCTTTACCTTTTTGGGGTGATGAATTGTGTAATTATACCATATTGCCCCGCATCTGTGAACCATAAACACGTCACGAATAAACATTTAGGTAGAAAAGCGGGAAATAGAGCAACGCGGGAATGAAGAGAATCGAATCAAACATGTCGAGGAAACCGCCCATGCCCGCCGGCATGAACGTGGCGGAGTCCTTCACACCGCACGCGCGCTTGAAGCGGGACTCGATCAGGTCCCCCACTGTGGCAAGCAGGGCGATCAACGCCCCGACAGCAGCCGCAAGCGGATACGTCAGCAAGTTCCATGCGTTTACGACCGCACCCCACCCATGGTGGCGCGCTATGGCGAGAAACACGCATGCCGTCGCCGCCGAGAAGAGCATCGAACCCGCCAAGCCCTCCCATGATTTCTTGGGCGAAATCGACGGACACATCTTGTGCTTCCCGAACGCCATGCCGAACGCGAACCCGCCCGTGTCCGAGAACTTCGCCGTCAGTGTGTATAGTCCGATGCGCGGCGCGTCCGGCGCGGCACCAAGGTCGATGACCTTCAGGAAATACGAAAACAGAAACGGCACGTAGAAGAACCCGAGCATGGTCGATGCGATTGATCCAGCAGGATTTGCGTAGCGCTGGCGGAACAGCACCCATGTACACAACGCGAAAAACGCTATGACGAACGCAAACGGCGTGAAAAAGCACACCGGCCCCGAAAGCTCGTTCGCGTCCATGTATCCCGTACAAAGGATCCACGCCGCACCTGCCAGAATACCAAGCCACGTAACCGGCTCATATCTCTTCGCAAGCTGGTAGAACTCCAGCTGCGCGAGACACGAAAGTAACAGCACAATCCCGCCAACGGCCCGCAGCGGACACCACAGGAATAGCGCGATGACTCCTACTCCGACGGACATCCCTGTTAACGTGCGATGCATAACATGATTCATAATGGCAACTCCATTTGACGCGATGACGTTGTCTTTTTTTCGTATCCCATCCACTTGGCGAGGGCGCGACACGGAACATTTCCAAGTTCCTTTGGCTCTATCTTCTGTAATCCCCCGCCGTAAGAACGTCCTGCCTGCGTGATTTCATCCGCAGATATCTCCAGAAGCATGTTCCACAACTCCTCTCGCCGCTCACCGTCATCGCCAAGGTACTCAGCCAAAAAACCCTTGGGGTAAAGCATCAGAAACGAGTTTGTGGCGATGGCACGCGAGTCATTGAGAATGAACCTCACGGGGGGGCTGCCCGCGCCACTGCCCCTTCCCATGTACGAGCACAGAATCGGCGCCGGTTCACGTTGCTCCTGCGCATACCAAACATTCCGTGACGCGCAGAGATTACGATGGGAAGTCTCGGCAATGCCAGACTCAAGATAGGCGCGTACCGGCATCGGCAACTCTTCCATCTCATATCCGGTGCAATCCAGAAGAAAACGCCTGTCGGCGTTGGCGGGAATGCCGAGGTCGTCCGCCGTAACATGCTCAACCTTCAGATGCCGCGGACTGGGAAGGATCGGTTTCAAGAAATCGCCAGGAATGCATTTCGCACGCGCGGACTCCTCATCTAGAACAAAAAAATTGTTGTCTCCAGTAGCTATGCCCCGACGGATTTCAAAACAGTCTCCCAAACGCAACCCACTCTCAGAAGAACATCTGGGGCACGGTGGCCATTTCGCATTTCGCCGCAGTTCGTCCAACCTGAAGGTTCGCCTCGTCGTCGGTCTTTCAATATCCCGACCGCCCGTGAAAAGCACGTCCTCTCCATCAGGAGGAAGATTCGCGAACCAGACAACACATGAGGAAACAAGCGCATCATCGAAACGGACGTCTTCCGTGTCAAACCGATGGACACGCAGCAACTTGACACATCGGGTGAAGAAGGTGCGTAAGACCTCACCATAATTTACTGACATCCACTCAGATGGTATCAGCCAGACGCCAACGGCCCCTTCCCTCATCCACGCCCGCGAAAGAAGCAGAAAATGACAGTACAGCCCGGCGAGTCCTGAAATGCGAAGTCCAACGCGACGCAGCACCAATGACTGAAGATGCCGCTTGCGCTCAGGACCAAGCGCATGGTGCCGTACATACGGAGGATTGGCAAAAACCACATCTGCCACGCGCTCTGGTTTCGCCGCTGTGAAGTCGCCCTTTTGAATGTCGCATTTGGAGTTTCCCCACAACTTCACGGCAGCCGCATAAAAGTCATCATCTAGTTCACACGCCCGTACTTTCACGAGTCTCTTCCCCAGCACAGATAACATCGCCGAAACGAAAGCCCCCGTTCCCATAGACGGCTCCAATGCCGTCAATCTTCCCTTTCCCTTCAGATAGGGAACCGTTTCCCGTACAATCGCGGATGCCAAAGCCCCAGGGGTTGCGAACTGCCCCATCCTCCGTCGCTCATCAAGTGTCTTGTTCGCATCAATGGCCGTTTGCAAATCAAGGCGAACATTCTCTTTTTCCTTCAGCGTCATAATCCCATGTGCGCCTCTCTAAAAGTGGTTGGAGCAAAGGCGAGAAACCATTCATTGTAAAAGTCGACGGACTCTTCAATATCACGTTTCCACGCGTCAACCTTATCTCGATTGATGGCTTTCACGTTGGCTTCTCCCAATCACACATCCACTCACAGCGCGATCCGGATGGTTGATTCACGGGCGGGACCGATGGAGAGGATGCCGAGCTTTGCGCCCGAGAGCTCCACGAGACGGTCCACGTATGCCTTCGCCTTGGGCGGAAGGTCCTCAATGCGGGTGATGTCGGACGTCTTGCACATCCAGCCGTCCATCTCCTCGTAGATCGGCTTCACGCGCGCGAGGTCGCTCGCGGAGGACGGGATCGTGTCGATCCGCTTGCCATCCAGCTCGTAGGCAACGCAGATCTTGATCTTGGGGAGCGTGTCCAGCACGTCGAGCTTCGTGAGCGCCCAGTAATCGACGCCGTTCACCTGCTGCGCATAGCGCGCGATCACGGCGTCGTACCAGCCCGTGCGGCGCGGACGCTTCGTGACGGCGCCGAACTCGTGTCCTCGCTCCGCCATCGCCTTGCCGTCGGGATCCTGCATGTCCACGGCGTTGTAGAGCTCGGTGGGGAACGGCCCTTCGCCCACGCGCGTCGTGTATGCCTTCACCACGCCCACGACGCAGTCGATATCGCGAGGGGAAAGGCCCGAGCCGATGCACGCGCCGCCGGAGGTCGGGTTCGAGCTCGTCACAAAGGGATACGTGCCGAAGTCGATGTCGAGCATCGTACCCTGCGCGCCTTCGCAGAGGATGGACTTTCCAGCGGCCTTCGCAGCGTGGAGGTAGGGGACCGTGTCGATGATATAGGGAGAGAGCTTCTCCTTCGCGACCGCGTAGATGCGCGCGAACTCGTCCGCGTCGAGCTGGTAGTCCGTCACCGTGCAGCCCGGCACCTCCAGCGCGTCGCCCGCATCCACGCGCTCAGCGCGGAGCATCTTCAGCTTGCGGTTCGTCTCCTCCACCTGCTCGCGCACGATGTCCGTAAAGTCGTCGCGCAGCATATCGCCGCAGCGGAGCCCCGTGCGGCTCACCTTCGCGGCGTAGGCGGGACCGATGCCGCGGCCCGTAGTGCCGATCTTCTTCCCGGGCGCGCGGGCGGCCTCCTCGGCCTTGTCGAGCGCGCGGTGGTAGAGCATCACCATCTGCGTGCGGGTGGAGATGAAGAGACGTCCCTTCGGCTCCACGCCCGAGGCGCGCATGGCCTCGATCTCCTCGATGAGGTCGAGCGGGTTCATCACCACGCCGTTGCCGATGATGCACGTCTTGCCCTCGTGTAGGATGCCGCTCGGAATGAGGCGCAGCACGCGCTTCTTGCCCTCCGCGATCACGGTGTGGCCGGCGTTCGAGCCGCCCTGGTAGCGCACCACCACGTCCGCCTTGTCCGTAAGGACGTCGATGACTTTTCCTTTCCCTTCATCTCCCCACTGGGAGCCGATAAGAACTGTGTTCATTTGAATCTGCTTCTCCTTAAGATGCGGTCACCAACTAGATTTTCTGGCACCGCGTGAAAATCACTTCTTGCCCGTTGGGTCAAGTTCCAGATACTTGGCCTTTGCCGCCTCAGCGGCTGCCGAATCCCCTACCGCCTGCGCGAGCTCCATCTCCTTACGCCAGGCGACCAGCAGCTTCGGATTGAGTGTCCTGGCCTTTGCGTAAGCAACCCGCGCGTCGGCCAGGCGCTTAAGCGTTTCAAGTAATTCGCCCTTTTTCAACCAGAACCGCTCTGGTTTCTTGGTCGCGACCTCTATGGCCTTCTCGATGGCTGCCAACGCATCCTCCCTCCGTCCAAGTCCGAAAAGAACTTCAGCCTTTCGGGCGTATGCGTCGTCGCTGGTCGGCTTAAGGGCAATTGTCCGGTCGTAATAATCCAACGCCAACTTTACCTGACCCGTCTTCACGTACACGTCGCCGAGATACATAAGCGTACGGGGCGCATCGGGTTTGAGATCGTAGGCGAAGCGGAGGTCGATGAGGGCGACGTCGATCCGCCCGAGTTTCTCGTTTACCCGGGCGCGCCGGACGTACAGATCGGCGTTCATCGGGTCGAGCTGGATAGCGGAATTGTAGTCGCGCACGGCATCCTCGTACTTCTCCATCTCTGCATTGATGACACCGCGCCACTTATAGGCTTCCAGGAAACTGCTGTCGAGCGCAACAGCCTTGTCCATCCAGATTTTCGCGACGGGATAGTTGTCCTCATCGCCGTAAGTCCAGCCGATTAGGTAACAGGCCTCCTTGTAGTCCGGGTTGATGTTCAACGCCTTCAGCATGAACTCACGTAATTTGGCGTAGTCCTTCTCCTTACCGTCCAGCCAGGTCGCCCCCAAGTTGTAGAGCGCCATATCGAACCGTGGATCGAGTTCGAGGGCTTTTTCATAGCATGCACGCGCGGCGGCCTTGTCCTTTCGGTAGTCGTTTGCGAGGATGCCCCTCCAGAGCCATGCCCACTTCGACTTGGGATTTAGTTCCAACGCGCGGTCAAGCGATTTCCCGGCACCCGCCACGTCCTCTTCATCCAATTGGACCATGGCCAGACGGACGTGGGCGAAGTCGCTAGACGGGTCAAGCTCGACTGCCTTGAGGATCGCCTCCTTGGCTCGTACAGGTTCTTTCAACGCAGATAGAATCTGCCCCTGGAGAATATAAGGTTCCGGGCGATTCGGTTCCAACCCCTGCAAGTACACGGCCTCCGCGAGCGCCTGATGCGCCTGGTCCAGCTCCTGCTTGTTGAAGGGCCTTCCAAGGTTGAGGAGTTTACGCGTGGCGGCCATTCCCTTGATGTACGACCGGAAAAAAATGTAGTCCGGGTTCTCGTTCTCAATCTCTATTGCCTTGTCCACAAACGGCAGTGCCACTTCAGGATTGTTCTCGGAATAGTAGAGCCGACGGGCGACCTCGGCGTACCTGTCCGCCATCTTGTGTAGATGGCGTTTATTCAGGTACCAGCCGCCCGCCTTGAAGAAAATGACGGCAACGACACCAAGCTTGGCGAACACCTTGACCAGCTTAATGAGCTTCGCCCACTTCTCGGACACTTTCTCGGCGAGGCCAATAAACGGCTCGAAGTGGTCACGCAACTCGCGCATGTACCGCACCATCAACGCGATGGCCTCGGTGTTGGCGCCGATTCTCCTGTCCTGTTCCAAGTCGTGGTCTGACACCATGGCGCGCACGCCTCCCGTATGCCGTGTCACATACCTACTGCGGCCTTGTAGCGCGCCGCGCGCACGTCACGTCCGGAAACGGCCCCGTCAGGGCATCCAAGCTGCTGACGGTACTTCAGCACGTCCTTGCCGCGCTCCGCCGGATAGCTGGCACCGCCGTACGATCCCTTCGTCGCCTTGAAGCGCTCAAGGATCTCATAGAGGGCCTTCGTATCGTAGCCAAGCGCGTGCGACAGCTGGATGGACCGCCAATCGGCCTGACTTTCCGTCTCGATGCCGTAGCCGTTGCGGACAGACGTGAACATCTTTTCGAACACCTCGTCGACCAACTGCCTGACCTGGGCCACAAACAGATCCTGCGCGCTCCCCTGTTCCTTTGCGGAGCCGAGTTCCTTCAGCAAAGAAAACAACCTGAGAATCTTTTCCGTACCGACCGCGCGCATGCCATGGCGCAACTCGATGTGGCCCATTTCGTGTCCGAGAATCGCCGCCAGCTCGTCTTCGTCCTTCAGGAACTTCAGCATGCCCGTGGTCACGAACACAAAACCGCCAGAAACCGCAAATGCGTTAACTTCTTCACTGTCAAGCATCACGAAGCAGTAGCCATGGTACGGCATCGGATCGTTAGACGCCGCGACAATCGCGTGTCCGAGCTTGTTGAGGTAGACCGTGCGCGGGTCATTCTGCGGCAGAACCGGGTAGAGCGGAAGCACGCGTGCGGCAACTGCACGGCCCAGCTGGAACTCCTGAACGGGGCCAATCTCGCTGTAGACAAGGCCCGACGCCGTCTTGCCTGCGGCTGAGACCAGCTTGGCACCCTCTCCTTCCGACCGCCCGGCGGCGTCCGCCACCACCCCAAGGCCGACTGCGCCGAGCTTCTGCGTTCCCGCCAGCAACGACGTCCCGGCACTGGGCCCTTCGATCTGCAACACCTCGGGCTTCACCGGATTCCCCTGCAACCCGCCGGCGCGGATGAATTCCGCCCTCTCCGCGTCCGACATCGGCTTGTAGGCGGCGAGCACGCGCGCCACCGCTGCTGGATCAGCCTTGGCGGCCGCCTTGCCCGCACCTGCGGCGCCGCGCATCGATGTCAGCTCCACTTCGTCTTCGGATTCAGAGAACCCCCGTTTCGCAACCGTCATTCCTTCGGCAGAAATTTCCTCGGCGGGATTTTGGTTCGCGATCAGCCAATCGCGCGCGAGTCCCGGCACGGCCAGATAACCGCCGCCCTTCAGCTGCACCCAACCGGGGATCAGCTCTTCGGGGAAAAGCTTTCGGTCGCCAGTGAACGGCGGCGACACGCGCACGTCCTTCGCCACGGCGACAGGATCCTTGTAGGCCAGCGTCTTCACCGCCGGCGAGAGTTCGCTCGGCGACTGCCGCACGATCGCCCGCTCAGTCGAGACGTACCACGTCTCGCCAGGCTTGGGGCCGTTGAACTTTGGACCCGACGAACAGCCGACGATGAAGCCCGCCGCACCAATCAGCACAACTCGCATACCAAAAGTTTTCATTTTTCTTCTCCTGTCTTGTTTGGGCCGCCAGTTCATGCGCCATACTGAAAAGCCCTGTCTGGATGTGGAAGGATAGTATATCACAATTTTACCGCCTTGCGCTACAGGAACGACGACGGGTGAAGCGAAACAAAGCTTACAGATGCCACCTCCGCCGCCCTCTGCCGTCACTTCTGTCCGTCGTCTTGCGGAGGCGTGAATGGCGGTTCGCCGGGGTTGCGCAACATGTTGAACTGCTCGTAGAGGTCCTCCCCGACGATGCGGGAGAACCTCTGCGCCCACTGCTTGCGCTTCTCGTAGTCGTTCTTCGGACGCTCGCTCTTCGGAAGCGTCCGGTATTCCGCGAACATCTTCCTGAACGCCTCCCAGCCGTACCGCTCCTGCAGGCGCAGGAAAAACTCCAGCGCCAGAAAGGGATCGGACTTCCACTGGTCGAAGGGATGCCCCGCCGCCAACCAGGCCTCGTACTTTCTCTTGATGGCCGGGCTCCCCATCCGCGTCTGGCGTGGCTTGAAGCCGCAGATCTTTTCCATGCAGTAAAGCGTGAAGAAGTTGACCGTCACCTCGACCGTCCCGTCAAACGTCCAGTCGTTGTTCTGGTGGTTGTGCCCCATTTCGTGGAAGAAGCCCCAGACGTTCTCCGCATTCCCCGACCGGACCGTCTGCGCGTCCAGCAGCAGATGCGCGCTCCCTGACGGGACCATGAGGGGATACCCGGCGTGCATGAACCCAGCGCACAGCTGCTTGTCAATGCAGAACCGCTCCGGCGAGCTCCGCTTGGCCGGAATCACCGTCAGCCAGGCGTCAAGGTCCATGATTTCGGACCAGACCCCCAGCAAAGGCAGGGGATCTTCCATTTTGCGGATGAGGGATGACGGAACGGTGAAGACGACCTTGTCGCTCTCGATCTCCGCCATCGGCGCCGGCAGGTTGCGGAGCGTCTCCCGCCACGACGCGGCGGTGTCGCGTCCCTTCACGAACCAGGGCGCGGGACAGGCCGGTCCGATCTTGACCTGTACCGTCCCCGTCTTCCCCTCGGGCACCACCACGTACACCATGCCGCCAAACGGCGAAGACAGGCGCGTCTCCGTCTTGTTGAGCGGCACCTCTACATCCACCACCGGCGCGCGGCTCCACTTCTCATGCGCCGTCACACGGCAGGTTGTGGTGCCGATCCGCAAACGCAGCCCCGCCTTCTCCATCCCCTGCGGAAGCGTGACCGTCAACGGCTCGCCCGCCACGGCGAACAGTCCCGTCCCGTGCCAGCGCGGCACCGAGAGATCCACCGCAACCGTACGCGTCTCGTGCTGCTTCGACTCCGGTACGCCTGGATAGATCTTCGCCGCCGGATGTGCGGGCCACACCTTCGCCGGCTCCCTCTGCCAGTCGTCCTGAAACGCGGTCAGCGCCAGCCGGTCGCGCAGCCGCTCCACGCCAATCGGATGCTCGGGCGACGGAACGGGCAGCGGACGGTCTCCGCCGAACATGTCCACGATCTGCGGCCTGTAACGTCGCTCATTATCCGGCAGAATTTGCCAAAACGCCGAGAGAAGGAACGACGCCTGGCGCGCCGAATGGACGTTGGACTTCAGCGTACTCGTCCCCTGGGCCAGCTGCAGCGCCTCCGCACAGCTCATCGGGAGCGCGGATCGCCCCACGGCCTTGAAGAACTTCCCCTCGACGGGCGAAGCCGAGTAGTCACCCGTGTAGAGTCCGGCCGGACCGAGCAACGCATTGAACGCGCTTTCCGTCTTGAACGACTTTTGATTAATCTGATACCATCCCCATCCGACCACGGAGCAGAGAACGCCGCCACCGCGTTCGATGAACGCACGTACCTTCGGCATGTCCTTCAAGCTATGTGACTCGGGACTGAGCAGGACTACGGCGGGCAGCACGATGTCTTTCAGCTGATCGAGACTGTTGATGACCTCGATTTGCGAATCCTTGCATTGGGCAAGCGTGTTGCGATAACCCCTCATGCGCGCGTCATAGTAAAGCGTCTTCGGCCGCTCCACGCCTGCGAGCCACCTGAGCGCCGACTGCACGAACGCCGCATTCGACGGCTTCTTCATCCCCTCCTCCAAGACAAACAGCTGGTGGCTCAACGCGACAACCCGTCCATTTCCCATGCGGGTGGCAGCCGCCACCGGCACGCGCGCATTGCCGATGCGTCCCCAGACTAGCGGGAATGCCGGCTCGCCCGCCACCAGGATCACGCCGGGGATGCCGCCTCCCACAATCTCGAGTCCCTTCGCCTTTTCAGCGATCTCCTGCTGGAATGATGCGGCATCCTGCGCCCAGACCAAGCACGTGCACATCATGCAAGCCGCGAACATATTTATTTTTCTCATTAAGAAATCCTTCTCTTTTCCTGTGGGCGATTATTGTACCAAAATTATGCCCTGCCCGCAAAGCCAACATTTCCCAAAAGGAGCTGCGATTCTACGTCTTCGCTCGCCATACGGGAAATCAGCATTTCATCTCAAACACGAGTTTACCGCCATTCAGGATATCCTCGTGGCGGATGGTGAAGCCCTCCAGCGGCACGCCGTTGAGCGCGACTGACTTGACGTATTTGTTTTCGGGCGAGAGGTTTTTGGCAATGATGGTGAAGGTCTTGCCAGCTCCAGATGGTAGGTGAAGCACTATCTTAGGCAACTGCGGTGCGCCAAGCACGTATTCGCCGCTCGCGGGGTTCATCGGATAGAAGCCCATCGCGGAGAAGAGATACCACGCGCTCATCTGCCCGCAGTCGTCGTTGCCGCAAAGCCCGTCTGGCTTGTTGACGTAGAACTTCTCGAACACGTCGCGCACCAGCTCCGCCTGACGCGCCGCGCGGTCGGCATACCGCAGAAGGTAGATGACGTGGTGGCTCGGCTCGTTGCCGTGGCAGTACTGTCCCATGAGCCCCGTCACGTCGTCGCACGTGCCGGTCTCGGACTCGTCGGCCTCGAGCGTGAAGAGACGGCAGAGCCGTTCGCCTGCAACTTCCTTACCGCCAACAGCCTCAATGAGCGCCTCGGGCTCGTGCAGGACGTGCCATGTCCACTGCCAGGCGTTCCCCTCCGTGAAGTCGCTTCCCGTCCCGGCGTTGCGTCCGAGCGCAAGCGGGTTGAACGGCGTAGTCCAGTTTCCCTTGGTGTCGCGTCCGCGCACGAAATGCGTCTCGGGATCAACCACGTTCCGCCAGTTGCGCGAACGCTTCAGGAAGAAAGCCGCGTCGTCCGCGAAACCGAGACGCTCCGCCATCCGCGCCGCGCACCAGTCGTCGTAGCAGCACTCAAGGAGACGCGAGACGGATTCGCTCGTCACTATGTCGTTCGGGTAGTACCCGTACTTGTCGAGGGCGGGCCAGTCCTCGAGGAGGCGTCCCGCGTGGAGGTTGGTGAGCGAGTCCTTGATCGACGCGAACGCCGCCTCCCAGAACGCGCGGTCACGCGCATGAAGCGACGCGGCATCCGCCCCGCCTGGCGCGGCAGGGCGCGAAATCGCCTCTGTCTTCAGGAACCAGTCGACAATGACCGGCACCGAATGCGTACCGATCATGCACTGGTTGTCACGCCCCATGAGCGTCCATATCGGGAGAAAACCGGCCGCTTTCTGGTGTTCGAGCATCGTCTCGACAAAATCATCCCCCATTTCGGAAGAGATCAACGTGTGGAGTGGATGTGCCGCGCGGAACGTGTCCCAGAGCGAAAGCGTCGAATAATAGCGCCCGCCAGGTGCGATATGCACCTCGCCGTCTGCGCCGCGATAGCGTCCGTCAACATCCGCGATGTTGGCGGGCTGGATGAGCAGACGGTAGAGCGCAGAGTAGAAGTTAGTCTTCTCGTCGTCCGTTCCCTCGGCGTCCATCCGCGAGAGCTGGCGTTCCCATTCGTCTTCCGCCGCCGCGCGCACCGTCTCAAAATCGAATCCAGGGCACTCCGCGTCCATGTTGCGGCGCGCACCCTCCTTGTCAACAAGCGAATACCCGATCTTGACTACCAGCGGCTCGTCGCCTGCGTCAAACGAAAGCACCAGACGCGGTGCCTTCTCATCGGGAGAGAGCGGTTCAAGCGTAACAGGCACCTCAAAATCACGGTTGGTCTCGATGACGAACGAATAGCGCCTCTCCACCCAGTGCTTGCGCACGTTGGTGCCGGAGACAATCCGCCTACCCTGCACGCGCACGTCGCTTGAAAGAATCGTCTTCGCGAGTACCTTCCCGCCGATGCCCCATTGGCAGTCGAGGAGAAGCCGCATCGCCTTCGCCCCCACGCCTGTGAAGCGATAGACCGCTGTATGCGCGGCGGCAGTCGCCTCCACGCGCACGCCACAGTCGTCGAGCGTGACGGCGTAGTAGCCAGGTGTGCAGGCCTGAGTCTCTTTGCGGAACGCGGACGAGACGTTGGGCGATGCCTCACCGGCGAACGGCATGATCCGGATATCGCCGAGGTCGCCGCATCCCGTACCGCTTAGGTGCGTCTGCGAGAAGCCTAGGATGCGGTCGTCCTCGTAACGGTACCCGGCGCAGTAGCGGTATCCCTCGCGTCCGGTGTCAGGTGAGGGCTGCACAAGCCCGAACGGATACGCCGCCCCCGGGAAAGTGTGCCCGTCCCCGCCTGAGCCAATCTCTGGCCTAACGAATTTCGTTCTCATTTCCCACGCACTTCTGTTCTGATTTTGTAAAATCATTGCCCGTGGACGCGCACGGCAAGCAATTTCAGCTCCAGATGGGAATCGCCGCCGAAATCGGACTCCATCAGCGTGAACAGCACGTCGCGCGGAACGTCGTGCGCGCGGATTGCCTCCACGTCCACGCCGTGGTTCCACCAGACAGCGCGCGGGATCGCCTTGTTTACGAACGCGAAGGTTGCGTGCTGTCCCTCCGCGCCTATCGGACGCGCGTCCGAGAAACGCACGCCTTGCAGTCCGAACACGGGCTCCGGATTTCCCTCGCCGAACGGCTCAAGCACGTTCAACGCGTCGAGCAGCTCCATCGTGATGTCGCCCGGCTCCAGCCAGAGGTCTGGCTCCACGGCTTTGGCGCGTTCAATGGCCTCGCGTGCCTCCGCATACTGCGCGGCGCACGCCTCGGTGAAGAGTCGGCGGAAATCCTCGAAACGTCCTTCCTTCACCGTGAACCCGCCTGCCGCAGCATGGCCGCCGAACCGGTCCAGCGCGTCGGTCGCCGCCGCGAGCGCGTCTCGAACGTTGTACCCGTCGGGGGCGCGCACGCTGCCCGTATCGCCCACCGCAACGGCCACCGGCACGCCGAGCCGCTCCATCAAGCGCGCCGCGACTATGCCGACAACGCCGGTGTTGCCCGTCTCAAGGCGCGCCACGCAGGCCGGGCGGCCGGATGCGATCTGGCTCTGCAACGCAAACGCGAGCTCGCGCTCCTCCGTCTGCCGGCGTCCGTTTATGCCGTTCACGCGTACGGCGAGGTTCCGCGCCACCTCGCGGTCCTGCTCCATCAGGAGGTTGTAGGCGAGCGCGGCGCTCTCCAGACGGCCCGTCGCGTTGATGCGCGGCGAGAGTAGGAACCCATAGTCGCGGGCGTTGGGCGTCGATGAGGCCACGCGGGACGCTGAACGCATGAGCTCCTTCAGTCCGAGCGGGGCGCACCGCCAGAAGTTCGCGAGCGACTGCGCCACGAGGATGCGGTTCTGTCCCCGGAGCGGCATGATGTCCGCCACCGTGGCAAGTCCCGCCAGGACGAGCAGCGGCGCGGCGAACTTTCCGCCGCTATAAAGGCCTGCCGCCTGGGCGGCCTGCACGAGCGCTCCGGCCAGGAAGAACGCCACGCCTGCGCCGCAGAGGTCCGCACAGCCCGGTGCGGCGGCCACGCGGGGATTTACGAGCGCGTCGGCGGCGGGGAGGTCAGGACCAGGCAGGTGGTGGTCGGTCACGACCACCGACACGCCGCGCGCCTTGATGTCGGCGATCTCGCGCACGGAGGAAATTCCGTTGTCCACCGTCACCACAAGCCCTACGTCCGGGTGTTCTGAGAAAAGGCGTCCGATCGCCGCGGCGGTGAGGCCGTATCCTTCCTTGAAACGGTCGGGGACGAATGCATCCGCCAATGCGCCGAGGCGACGCAGGGCCGAGACGAGGATCGCGCTCGCGCACACGCCGTCGCAGTCGTAGTCGCCGTACACTACGATCTTGCGTCCGTCGCGCACGAACGGCAGAATGACCTCCGCAGCCTCCCGCACGCCCGGCAGCGCGTCCACGCGCACCAGACGCGCAAGAGACGGATCGAGGAACTCCTCTCGTTCTTCCGCGCATATTCCCCGCTTCTCAAGCAGGCGCTCAACTATGGGATGCAAATTCACGACCCATATTCTACCATATCCCGCCCCCTCTGGCAATGCTATGAGCGGCGGAGAAGCCCCTTCACGAACTCGCGGAGGCGCTGGAACAGCGCGTAGAGCGCAGGTGTGAAGAAGATGCCCACGAACGTGGCGGCGAGCATTCCCGAGAACGTAGATATGCCGATCGCCTTCTGGGAGCCTGCGCCCGCGCCCGTCGCGAGGACGAGCGGCAGCACGCCGCAGAGGAAGCTCCACGCCGTCATCTGCACGGCGCGGAAGCGGAGGTCTGCCCCCTTCAACGCCGCGTCGGCGACGGGCAGCCCCGCCTCCTCGCGCTGCTGCTTCGAGAACTCCACCATGAGGATCGCGTTCTTCGCGGAAAGCCCGATCAGCATCACTAGACCGAGCTGCGCGTAGATGCTCATCGGCGTGCCGGTGATCCAGAGGCCCAGATACGCGCCGGCGAGCGCGAAGACGACGCTGCACATCACGGGCAGCGGAATCGTCCAGCTCTCGTACTGCGCGACGAGGAAGAGGTACGCGAATAGCGCAGCAAGTCCCATCAACAGGCCGAGACGTCCTTGGTTCTCTTTCTCCTGGAGCGACATCTCGCTCCACTCGACGTGATAGCCCTCCGGCGCGCCCGCACGTTCAATCGCGGAGATCAGCTCAAGCGGCGCGACGCCGGGGGCGACCTGCGCGTTGATGCTCGCGGACGGCATCTTGTTGAAGCGCGTGACCTCGCGCGAACCGATCTCGTAGGCGACCGTGCCGATCGCCGAAAGCGGCACCATCGCGCCGTTCGCGCCCGGCACGTGGAGGTCGGCGATGTCCTCCGGCGTCGCGCGGAAGTCCGCCTGCGACTGCACGAGCACCTCGTAGGCGCGGCCGTCCTTGTTGAAGTCGTTCACGTACACGCTCGCAAGCTTGTTCTGGAGAGTCGAGAACACGGTGGACGGGTCCACGCCGAGCGACTTGGCCTTCTGCCGGTCGAGCGTGAGACGCAGCTGGGGCGTGTCCGCGCGGAAGCCGCACGTCACGCGCCCGGCCTCGGGAAGCTCCTGGATGCGCCGCACGAACGCCTGCGCGGCGGCGGCAAGCGCGGTGGCGTCAGACCCGGTGTCGGAGCAGAGGTTGAACCCCACGCCGCCGAGGCGGCCGAGTCCGCTGATGGCGGGCGTCGTGAAACACGTCACCTTCGCGGCGTAGACGTCCGCCGTGCGCTTGCGGATTTCGGCGATGATCGCCCCCACCTGAGTCTCGGGCGTCTTGCGGTCGTCCCAGTGGTCGAGCAATAGCACGCCCATGCCGCAGTGTTCGCCGCTGCCGGACATCGACCCGTTGCCGGAGATGAGCATCACGCCCTTCACGCCCGGCACGCCCTGGATGCGTTTCTGGATGTCGTCCAGTACGCGGTTCGTGCGCTCGAGCGTGGCGCCCTGCGGCAGCTCCACGTCCATCATGATCATGCCCTTGTCCTCGTCGGGGAGGAGCGTCTCCTTCACGCAGTCCTTGAGGAACCAGCAGCCGCCCGCCGCCGCCGCGAAGAGGAGTGCCGAGATCACCACGTGGCGCACGAGCAGGCGCACCACGGCAAGATACCCCTTCCGCGCGCCGTCGATCACGAAGTTGACGGGCGCGAAGAGACGCGGCGGTCGGGCCTTTGGCGGACGCAGCAGGAGCGAGCAGAGCACCGGCGAGAGAGTGAGCGCCACAAAGGTGGAGAGACAGAGTGCCACGCACATCGTGAACGCGAACTGGATGTACATCTTCCCCACCATGCCGCCGTAGAACGCGAGCGGGATGTAGCAGGCCACCGTCACGAGCGTCGTCGCGATCACGGCGCCAGTGATCTGGCGCATCGACTTCGACGCCGCCTCCTTCGCGGAAAGCCCCTCCGCGGCCATCAGCGTCTGCGTGTTCTCCACCACCACGATCGCGTCGTCCACAAGCGACCCGATCACGAGGATGAGTCCGAACATCGTGAGGATGTTGATCGTGAAACCGAACGCCCAGATGAAGACGAACGCCGCGAGGAGCGAGATCGGAATCGCCACGGCGGGGACGAGCGTGGCGCGGAGGTCCTGGAGGAACAGCCACGTAATCAGCACCACGAGGCCGAGCGCCATGAAAAGCGTGGCCACGATCTCGTGCATGAACACGCGCGTGAACGCCGTCGCGTCGTTCGCGATCTCGCACGTAACGCCCTCGGGGAGACGCTTCATCCAGTCGTCAAGCGTCGCCTTCACGCGGTCCACCACCTCCAGGGAGTTCGCCTCGGGGGTCTTGTACACGGAAAGGCCGATCGACTCGCGTCCGTTGAACGCGCTCCGTCCCGCGTAGCTCTTCGAGCCGATCTCCACGCGCGCCACGTCGCCGAGCAGCACCTGTCCGCCGGTCTCCGGGTCGTTGCGCACCACGATCGCGGCGAATTCCTCCGCCGTCTTCAGGCGGCCGTCCACGTTGAGCTTGTAGGAGAGGTAGCGGTTTGAATATTCGCTTCCGACCGTGCCGGCGGCCGCCTGCACGTTCTGCGCCTCGATGGCGCGCGAGATGTCCGAGATCGAGATGCCGAGTCCGCTCATGCGCACGGGGTTCAGCCACACGCGCATCGCGTACGCCTGCGAGGCGGCCACTTCCGCCACGGACACGCCCTCGAGGCGCATCACGGCCTCCTTCACGTTCTGCTCCACGAAGTCGCCGAGCTGCTGGAGGGAATACTTCCGCCCGTCCGTCGCGAACGCGTACATCGCGAGCATGTCCGAATTGCGCTTCTGCACGGAGATGCCCTGCTGCTTCACGATGGACGGCAGTTTCGCCTCGGCGCGCTTGACGGCGTTCTGGAGGTTGACGAGCGCCATGTCGGAGTCCGCGCCGCTTGCAAAGGTCACGGAGCAGGAGTAGAATCCGGAGTTGTTGCAGGTGGAGGAGTAGTAGAGGACGTTCTCCACGCCGTTGATCTGGTCCTCGACGGGGAGCGCGATCGTGTCCGCCACCACCTGCGCGCTCGCGCCGGGGTAGCTGGCGCTCACGCGGATCGTGACGGGTGCGATCTCGGGGTATTCCTCGACGGGGAGCTGCATGAGGGCGATCACGCCGCAGAGCGAGAGCGCAATCGCGAGCACGAACGCGAAGCGCGGACGGTTGATGAAGAACTGGCTGAACATGGCAACAGTATACCAAAAAAACGCGGGGCGGGAAATCCCGCCCCGGTCATGTTGCCGCGACAAGCGCGGCCATTTGGTAGGGCGCGCTCGCCGAGCGCGCCGCAGGAAATTAGAACTCCACGGAGAGGCCGAGACCGCCGTAGAAGTTCCAGGAGTGGTCGCAGCCCTTGCCCCATTCGGCGTTGTGCTCGCGGGCGCAGTGGCGCATCGTGCTGTCGAACCAGTAGTCGCTGTAGGCGATGTAGGCGGAAAGCGACACATGATCCACGAACCTCCACGTGAACTCGCCCTTGATGCAGGTGTCCATGATGCCGCCGTGGTCGTACGTCCGTTCCTCGGGGCTGTAGCCGCGCACGCGCTGCGTGTTGCCGAAGCCCTGTCCGACGGACGGACGGAACTCGAGCACGGGATCGTCGTCCTCTCCCTTGCCGTCGATGAGCGCAAACGAATGGCCGAGCTCGAGGTTCACGTAGGTGCCGTCGTCCGCCATCAGGTCGCGCTCGATCGCGAGCGTCGGCTCAACCCAGAAGATGCCGTCTGAGAGGCCGAGCTCAAGGTTGAGGTACTGCGTGTCGCCCATGTCGCTGTGGTAGCGCTCGATGTACTCGTACATGTAGTTGAAATCGACTGAGAGTTTGCCGAACTTCTCGCTCAACTCGAACTCATGCGCAATGCCCACGGAGGCGTCGAGCGTCGTCCAGCGGCCAGCCCGGTTGCCGTAGCCGCCGCGCTTGCCGTTGCCCTTCGTCACGTCGAAGATCGATTCGACGCCGAAGTACACCCAGTCGAAGAACGTGACCTTCGCACTGGGCATGACGATCGGGTCCTTGCCGTCGATCATGCCGTACGTCATGTAGCGGGAGTCAAACCCGATGCTGAACTCCGCCGAGACGAGTTTGTCGAACGGATCGTCGGTCTCCTCGACCTCCACGGGCTTGGCGCTCTTCGTGTCGGCCGTGGTGGGAACGGCCTTCTGTTCGGCGGCAACAGCGCCGAACGTGCAACCGGCAGCAAAAACCGCCGCTGTCAGTGTCTTGATGTTCATTTTCTTTTTCCTTTTTTGTCCCCGGCGCGCAGCGCGCCGAAGGATGTTGTTATTTTACTATAAATTGTTTACCCTTGCAACTTGCGGTGCGGCTTCGTTCGGGGAAGCGACACTCTTGTCGCTTCCCGCATTGGCTAAGGCATCAGCAGAAGCGGCAAGAGTGCCGCTTCCCCGAATAGCGGCATGAGTACCGCACCCGCCCTTACACCCGTCGCACTTCCCGCAGGAGCAAGGCGCGCCCTTCCGAATGTTCCGCCAGACGGCCAGCCCGACAAGAACAAACAGGAATGCGACTATGATGATCGAAGGAACGTTCATTTTCACTCGTCTCCCGTCTATCGTCTCACGTCACTCATCACTCGTCTCTCGTCTAACGTCTCACGTCATTCGCCTTCCGTGCCGGACGGAACACCATCCACAGGCACCAGAGGTCGAGGAGAAGCGCAACCACCGTCCACACGCCGAACCCGCCGCCCGACATGAGCACGCCGAGCTGGTAGACCGACAGGGCGAGCATGTAGCCGACGAGCAGCTGGAAACCCACCGCGAACCAGCCCCACGCCTTCGACCCCATCTCGCGGAACGTCACGGCGATCGCCACCATGCACGGCGGCACGAAGAGGTTGAACAGCATGAACGACATCGCCGCCAGTTTCGGGAAGTCGCTGAACGAGGCGAACAGCCACCTGACGTGCATGGCCGTCGCGTCGCCTGGCATGTTCGCCGACACAAGCCCCAACGTGGCCGTGGCCTGTTCCTTCGCGATTTCGGCCGAGACCGACGCCGCCGCGCCCTGCCACGATCCAAAACCAAGCGGCGAGAAGAGCCACGCGATCCATCCGCCGACAGTCGCGAGGATCGACTTGTCGATCTCCTCGTCGCCGAGAAGCGACAGCGAGAAGTCGAAGTGCATGATGAACCAGAGGAACACGCACGCCGGGAAGATGATGAGCCCCGCCTTCAATATGTAGCCCCTCACGCGCGTCCACGTATTCCGCCAGATGCCCGTCACCGTCGGCATGTGGTAGGCCGGCAGCTCCATCACGAACGGCGCCGCCTCGCCGGCGAAGAACCGCGATTTCTTGAGCGCGATGCCGCCCAGCACGATGATGGCGATGCCGATCACGTCCATCAGCGGCGCCACATACCACATGTCGCGGAAGAATAGCGCCGCGAACCGCTCGCTTTCGATCGTCCGCGCCGCCATCACGGCGGGCACGCCGCAGCCCTTACCCACGATCATCGGGATGAACGACTTGCCACTCAGTCCGAACTTCCGGAAGATGCGGTCCATGATGAACGCCACGCGCGCCATGTAGCCGCAGTCCTCGAGGAACGCAAGGAACAGAAACACGATGGCGATCACCGGCACGAAACCGAGAACCGTCGCGACGCCGCCCCACGCGCCGTCCACGACGAGGCTCTTCACCGTCTCGCCCACGCCCATCCTGTCCATGGCGTCGCCCAGAAGCGAGGTGACCCCAGGCACGAACACGCCGTAGTCCGAAGGATCGACCTCCGGAACGCCCTTGGACGCCTTGTACATCGCGTAGTCGCACTTCCACGTCGCCGCGTGTCCGCAGCACGCGCAATCGCCCGGGGCTTTGCCGTTCGCCGCAACGACCGCAGGGACAAGCGAGTCGTCCAACTCCTCAAACTCGGACTCCTCGAAGAGCGTTTTGGGAATGTACGTCTTGCCGTCCTTCTTGGCGGCGGCGCGGGCGGCGGCGGAATCCGTGCGCCACTTCCTCTCAGCCTTGTCGTTGAATTCCGCAAGCGCCTTCTCGTATGAGCCCTTGCCATGCTTCGCCTCGTAGGCTTCGATGTACGCTTCGCGCCACTTTGCGACCTTTGCGCAGTGTTCGCAGGACTCCTTGGCTTCGCCCTCGTCGTTCTTGCAGTCGTCGCAGAGATGGTCCTTGTCGGTCTCGCGCCTGAGCGAACACTCCCCGGAGGCATGTTCGCACTTCTCGACCTTGACGAGGCCGTCCTTGCCGACGGAGACGACGCCCTCAACCGGCTCGCCGGTCTCCTCGTCGTCATCGAGCTTCACCTCGGCGGTGACGGTCGCCGCAAGTTTCTCGTCGATCTTGGCGTCGCCCAGCTCCTTCATCTCCTCGAAGCCGTCCTTGCCCTTGTTGGCCTCGTTGTACGCCTCGACGTATGCCGCCTCCCACGCCTCCACGTTCTTCCCGTGCGGGGCGTAGAACTCCTGCGCGGCCTCGTAGTCCATGTCCTTGTAGGCGCCGTCCTTTCGACACTCGTGCGAAGTAAACGGAAGATGCCAGCCGTCCTCGCCCAGGAACTGGTCGTTCGCCCAGTCGGTGAGGAGCGTGCCCGGGCCGTTGTCGGACACGGCAAGCCACCACATGGCGCTGAGGGAGAGGATGAAGATCGGAAGCGCCAGAATGCGGTGCGTCACGATCTTGTCGATCTTGTCCGAAAGAGAAGTAGACGCCCTGCGCGGAGAGCGCTTGAGGACGGTGCCGACGATGCCCTGGATGTAGTTGTAGCGCTGCGTGGTGATGATGGACTCCGCGTCGTCGTCCATCTCCTTTTCGCAGTCCTTGATGTGTTCTTCGACGTGCGCAAGGATGTCCGCCGGCACGCCCAGCGTCTCAATCGCCTTCGCGTCCCGCTCGAACACCTTGATCGCCGCCCAGCGGCTCGTGGCTTTCTCGACCTTGCCGTGCAGCGATTCCTCGATGTGCGCGAGCGCGTGCTCAACCGAACCTGTGAACACATGCGGTCTCTCGCCCTTCGCGCCCTTCTTCGCCTCGGTAACTACAAGTTCCGCCGCCGCCTTGGTGCCCTCGCCCTTCAGGGCCGATATTTCAACTACTGGACATCCGAGCGTCTTCGAGAGCTTCGCCGCGTCGATCTTGTCGCCGTTCTTCTTCACGACGTCCATCATGTTCACCGCCACGACCATCGGCAGCCCCAGCTCCAGCAACTGCGTGGTCAGGTAGAGATTGCGCTCCAGATTGGAGCCGTCCACGATGTTGAGGATCACGTCAGGTGACTCGGTAACGAGGTAGTTCCGCGCCACGACCTCCTCGAGTGAATAGGGTGAGAGCGAATAGATGCCGGGAAGGTCCTGGATCACCACGTCGCGCGATCCCCTCAACTTACCGTCCTTCTTCTCCACCGTCACGCCGGGCCAGTTGCCGACGTACTGGTCGGACCCCGTAAGGTCGTTGAAGAGCGTCGTCTTGCCGCAGTTCGGGTTTCCCGCGAGCGCTATCTTGACTGCCATATCCTTTTCTCCTTTTCCTGTGTGCGGACGCCGCGCCTCGTGTTAGACATGTTGAAACTAATTAGACGAGGCAAACTGAATCCGCAAAAAAAATCACGCGACTTCGATGGCGGCGGCCTCGTCCTTGCGGATTGACAGCTCGTAGCCGCGCACGTTCAGTTCAATGGGGTCGCCCAGCGGGGCGATCTTGCGGACGGTCACCTCGGTTCCCTTGGTGAGGCCCATGTCCATGATCCGGCGCTTCGCGGCGCCGTCCCCGCGCAGACGGGCGATCGTCGCCGTCTGTCCGGGCTTGATTTCATCCAGAGTCATTTCTTATAAACCTTTCTCGTTAAACAAGTATCCGCATGGCAAGGTCTTGATCCACCGCCACGCGCGAGTCGCACACGCCAAGGATGTAGTTCCCGGCGGAGTGCGCGATCACCGTCACCTCGGCCCCTTCGACGAAACCCATCGTCGCTAGGCGTTTCCTGGCGACGTCGTTGCCCTTCACCATCTTTACGCGGTGCCGGCTTCCGATTGACATCATTGCGATTGGCATTTTATTTTCTTCTCCTACGCCCCTTCTTAGGGCGTCGCAAGTTAGTTTACCATAACTAACTTACGGACGCAAGCGGATTTTTAGAAAAAGTTTGGAAGGCCAGTCAGTCCGCCACGCGGTTCATCCACACGCCCATCGCGACGATCATGGCGATGCCTAGCCAGCTGAAGGCGTCAGGGACCTGTCCGAACACGAGAAAACCGAGTACGGCGGCGAAGGCGACGTTCGCGTAGTCGTACACGGCGAGTTCGCGGGGACGCGCCAGACGGTATGCCGCAGTGATTCCAAATTGCCCTACCGTTGCCGAGATGCCCGCGCCAAGCAATATCGCGACCTGCGCGGACGTCATGGGCTGGTAGCCGAAAATCATGAACGGTAGCGAGGCGAGCGTGGAGAACGCGCTGAAGAAGAGGACGATGAAACTCGGCTCCACGCCGAGGCGTCCGAGATGACGGATGCAGGCGTACGCCCCGCCCGCCGCCACGCCACCGACGAGTCCCGCAAGAGCGGGCCATGTGGAGCCGGACGCGAATGCGAAACCGGGCTTCACCACGAACATCGCGCCGACGAACGCGCCCGCTATCGCCAGCCCCTGGCGCATCCGCACACGTTCGCCGAGGAACAGCCACGCGCAGGCCACGGCGGAAAACGGCGAGAGCTTGTTTAGCATGCAGGCGTCCCCCAGCGGAATGTTGCTTAGGGCGTAGAAGTTGCCGAAGATGCCGACCGTCCCAAGAATGGAGCGCCACACGAGCGGCCCCCAGGGTGAAGCGGCAGGAGTGCCGCTTCCCCGAAATGCGGCTTCACCTCGGGGAAGCGGCGCTCTCGCCGCTTCCCGCCACTTCAACGCGAACAGCGCGCCCGCCACGAACATGGCAACGAGGTTCCGGAAGAAGCTCTTCTGGAAAGGCGACACCGCCCCGCCGAAATCATCGGCGAGGCGGACGAACATCCCCATTGTCGCGAAGGCAAGCGCCGACGCAAGCAGACAGAGGATGCCTTTGGCTTTATCGGTCGTAGGGTCCTTACTTGGCGGCAGCGGCCGCGGCGATGATCCCCGCGAAGCTGTCCGCCTTGAGCGCGGCGCCTCCGATGAGGCCGCCGTCGATGTCCTTCTGCGCGAGCAGCTCGGCCGCATTGCCGGGCTTCATCGAGCCGCCGTACTGGATGCGCACCGCATCGGCCGCGTCCACGCCCACGAGCTCGCCGAGCGTCTTGCGGATGAGGGCGTGCACTTCCTGCGCCTGCTCCGGCGAGGCCGTGCGTCCGGTGCCGATCGCCCACACTGGCTCGTACGCGATCACGAGGTTCGCTGAGTCGGCGGCGGAAAGGCCCTTGAGGCCCTCCTTCATCTGACGCACGATCACTTCCTCGACCTTGCCCGCATCGCGCTCGGCGAGCGTCTCGCCCACGCACACGATGGCCGTGAGGCCGGCCTTGATGACGGCGATCGCGCGCTT
This sequence comes from uncultured bacterium, assembly GCA_902779075.1. The sequence continues at coordinate 59,744 of CACZAK010000018.1, forward strand.
GTTGACCGTCTCGTCCGTCTCCGCGAAGTACTGGCGGCGCTCGGAGTGGCCGATGATCACGTACTTCACGCCCGCGTCAACGAGCATGCCCGTGGAGATTTCGCCCGTGTAGGCGCCCGACGCTTCCCAGTGGGCGTTCTCGGCGCCCGGCTGGACCGCCGTGCCCGCGCACGCCGCGACGGCGGCGGGGATGTCGATGGCCGGCGTGCAGCACACGATATCCACGTTCGCGAAGTCCTTCGTCGCCTCGGCGATGCCCTTGACGAGGGCGGCCGTCTCGGACGGCTTGATGTTCATCTTCCAGTTGCCCGCAATGATTTTCTTGCGCATTTCTTTTTTGTCCTTTCGATTGAAGACCTTTTCGTGGAAAACGGCGAATAGTTTACCATTTTCCTGCCCCGACCGCAACGGTTATGATATAATCTCTCCATGCACAGGCTGCTTATACCAGAAAACTACTTGTCCGGCGAGGCCATCGAGCTTCCGCCGGACGCCGCGCACCACCTGAAGGTGGTGCGCCCGCGCGCACGCGAGGAGATTGAGCTGTTCGACGGGCGCGGACACACCCGCCGCTGCAAGTGGGACGGCCGCCAGCTCGTCGCCGACGGACCCATTGCCACGTTTCCCGCCCCAAATTCCGCGCTCGTCCTGTTCGCGTGCGTCACGAAGGGAAGCCGCTGGGACTGGACGATTGAAAAGGCAGTGGAACTTGGTGCCACGCGCATCGTGCCCGTAATATCAGACCGCTGCATCGTGCGTCTTTCCCCTGCGGAACGCCCCGCCAAGGCCGACCGCTGGCGGCGAATCGCCGCAGACGCAGCGCGCCAGAGCGACGCAGTATGGCTGCCAGAAGTACTCGCGGCCGTCGACTTCAAGGACGCCTTGTCCCTCGTCAAGGATTGCGGACGCGTCTTCGCCGGAGCGTTATGCGATCCGCCGCCGATCTGGAACGAGGTCGCTGCCGCTGTGTCCAGCGATGCGCCCATTCCTTCGCTCGGCATATTCGTTGGACCAGAAGGCGACTTCACGCCCGATGAACTTCGCGCGCTTCTGGAATTGGCCACGCCGGTCTCGTTCGGCCCCACGATCCTGCGCGCCGAGACGGCGGCCATATTCGGACTCTCCGTCCTCGCGGCGGCAAGGGGACGCACCCTCACGCAGTAGGTACAACGCTGGTTGCCCAATCAACGTATGCGGAATAGACGGCGTCCGCGTCGAAGACGCGCGCAAGCGAGAGCGCACCAGCGCGAAGCGCGGTGGCGTCCCGAGCACGAAGGTCCGCCACGGCTGCGCAGAGTGCATGCACGTTGCCAGTGGCGCATGTCACGCCGGCCCCGTGTTCGGCAAGGAGGCGCTCCGTCTCGCCGTGCAACGTGTTGACCACCGGCACCCCCGCCGCCACGTAGTCGGCGAGCTTGTAAGGCACGCCCACGCACGAATCGTCGAACATAGGCACGAGTCCCGCATCTGCCTGCGCGAGGAGCGAGTGCAGCTCCCCTTCGCCGAGGTAGCCGTGGAAGCGGATGCGCGTACAGCCCGACGCACGCGTGCGCAGCGCCGCCTCCTTCGGACCCGCCCCCGCGAGGTCAAGTTCCACGTCGGGCATTTCCCGCACTGCGTCGATCACCGTCTCAAGATCGTAGCTCGCCCCCATCGTCCCCACATACACGAGACGAAACGGTTCTGAGAAAACAGGTCTGACCTGTTTTCTCAATACAGGCGGCGAAAGTTCGATGCCGTGGTAGGCCAAGTGCATCGGCGACTGCGCGCCGTACGACTTCGCAAGATCGAGGTAACGCGCCGCAACGGCGCTCACTCCCTGTGCGGAACGGTAGATGCGCCGCGCACGCGCACGCAGGGGTGCAAGCATCCAGCGCGGCACCACGCGTTCGAAGTTCTCGGGCCACGCGTCCATAACATCCACTACGAACGCGATCCCGCGCGCACGGCAGAACGCGGCGAGCGCGGAGGCGGAGGCGATCGGCGGCATGGAGGCGACCACAAGATCGGGACTCTGCGGCTCAAGCTCGGCGAGCGTACGGAGATTGCGCGCGAACGCGCGGTGAGAGATGATGCGCCGCAGGCACACGTTGCGCGGATACGGCGGCGTGGGCACGAGCACGAGGCGGAAGCCATCCCCTTCCCAGCGCGCGCCGGACGCAAGCGCGCGCGGTGCCTTCTTTGCATGTGAAAAATCACTCGACCACAGCGTCACGTTGTGACCCGCCCGCGCGAAAGCGCGCGCCATCAGCCAGTAACGCTGTGGACGCGCGCCTTCAGGCGGCAGATTGTCAAATGGGTTGGCAATCCAGACGTTCATGCACGGCCCTCGCAAGGCCGGGACGGCTACTTCTCGTCGTTGTAGAGCTGGAAGGCGTCCTTCGCGCTGAGGCCCTGGTGGACGACGGCGGAGATCGCCTTCATCATCGCGAGGGGCTTCTCGCTCTGGAACACGTTCCGGCCCATATCGACGCCGGCGGCGCCGGCCTGGATCGCCCGGTAGGCGAGTTCGAGGGCCTTCTCCTCGGGAAGCTTCTTGCCGCCTGCGATTACGATCGGCACCGGACACTGCGCAACAACGGTCTCAAAGCCCTCTTCCGTGTAGTAGGTCTTCACGAACGAGGCGCCATTCTCCGCGCACACGCGCGTCGCGAGACGGAAGTAGCGCGCGTCGCGCGCCATGTCTTTGCCCACGGCCGTCACGCCGAGCACGGGGATGCCGTACTTCGCGCCCATATCGACGGTATGCACGAGGTTGTGCGTGGTGATCTGCTCGCTCGCCTTGTCGCCGCACGCCACCATCACCGCCATCGCGCTCACGTTGAGGCGGATCACGTCCTCCACGTCGTACACGCGGTTGAGGTTGAGGTCGGTGAGGATCGTCGTGCCGCCGTCGGAACGCAGGCACACGGGCTTGGACATCGACGGGGGGATCACGCTGCGGAGGATGCCGCGCGTGCACATGAGGCAGTCGGCATACTCGATGAGCGGGTTGATCGTGAGGTCCACGCGCTCAAGTCCGCTCGTCGGTCCCATGATGAAGCCATGGTCGCACGCGAGCATCACGGTGTGCCCGGTCTTCGGGTTGAAGATGCGCGCAAGGCGGTTCTTCACGCCCCAGCCCTGGTTCTCGTTGCCCTTGAGGAAGAACTGCTCGCTCTTCTGGGTCTTGTCGAGGCCGTAAGCGGCGGCCTCCTTGAAACCATCCATGTCTGCCATATAGACTTCCTTTTGCTATAGATTGCTTTTTTGACATTCGACATTCGGCGACCGACAATCGAAACGACATTCCGACATTTCGACAAGCCACCGATTACTACTTACTCCGCGAAGCAACTCCAAATGTCGGCGTTGGAGGCGCTGCCTGCGTCGATGGGGCCGATGGAGCGTTCGCCGAGGTTCTTCGCGCGGCCGAACTTCGCCTGCATCTGCGCGGTCGCCTCGCTGCCGGCCTTCGCGGCGGCGGCGGCGGCGGTGAACATCGCCTGCTCGCCTTCGGCGGCGTGGGCCTTGAGGGCCTCGATTGCCGGGATAAGCGCGTCCATGAACGTCTTGTCGCCCACCTTCGCCTTCGTGGCGAAGCCGAGTTCCTCAAGACCGGCCGCGAAGAGATCCGCGATGCCGGGAGCGTCCAGCTCCGTCACGCCGGCGTCCACCGCGTCCGCCATGCCCTCGAAGAGCGTACCGTAGAGCGAGCTCGTGGAGCCGGAGACGTCGGATTCGAGGTGGTTCACCATGTCGGTGAGCAGCGACTTGAAATCCGCACCCTGCGCGGCGGCGAGCGCGCGCGTGGCCGCGACGATCGCCTCGCCGTGGTCGCCGTCGCCGCCAGCGGCGGCGTCGAGCGCCGAATAGTCCTTCTCGCGGGCGGCGATCTTCTCGGCCGCCCGCGCCCAGACCTGCTTGAACTGGTCGAGTGTCATGGTCGTTCCGTTCAGAGGGTCGTCCAGTACGGAGCGTTGGCGGGAGCCGCCAGGTACTTCGCACACGTATCGCAGCACTTGCAGAGGATCATCTGGAAGCCGGCCATTTCCTGGACGGTGAGAAGCTCGTCGCACTTGCCGGGCAGCACGGTCACGCCCATCGCCTCGAGCATGGACTTCGCCTTACGGTAGCAGATGAGCATTTCCATCGTGGTGGTGGAACCGGAGCCGTTGATGAGCAGGAGGGCTTTGTCGCCGGAGGCGATCTTCGTGGCCTTCACGAGCGAGGGAAGCATCTTCTCCACGGTCTCGTCGGCCGTGCACATCTTCAAGATGCCGCCGCCCCCTTCGCCGTGCTGTCCCATACCGATCTCCATCTCATCATCCGCGAGGGCGCCGATCTCGCCGCCGTTCTGCGGATGGGTAGCCACCTTGAGCGCCACGGAGAGCGTGGCAATGCCCTCGTTGAACTTGTTGGCGAGTTCGACGATTTCCTCGAGGCTCTTGCCCTCCTCGGCCGCCGCGCCGACGACCTTGATGAACGGGATCACGCCGCCAAGGCCGCGCTTGTCCTCGATCGGGGTGTCGGGGCCCTGGGCGATGTCGTCATGGATCACGATCTCGACCACCTTGAGGCCGGCCTTCTGCGCCTTGCGCATGGCCTTCGAGCCGCTCATGCGGTCGCCGTTGTGGTTGAGGGTGATGAGCAGCGTGCCTGCGTCGCGCTTCACGTAGTCGAGCGCCTCGAACACCTTCTCGCCGCCAGGCGCGGCGAAGATGTCGCCGGCCACGCACGCGTCGAGCATGCCCAGACCCACGAAGCCGTGCATCGCGGGTTCGTGTCCGGAACCGCCGAACGCGACGAGCGCCACCTTGTCGGCGCTCTTGGGGGTCTTGCGCACCACGATCTTCTCGTTGACGAGCGCGAGGGTGTCGGAATAGCAGCCCACGAGACCTTCAAGGAGCTCCTTGGTGAGGTTCGCGGGATCGTTCATGAACTTCTTCATCGGCATGGTAAAATCTCCTTATTGTAGGGGTTCGGGGGAGTCTGGACTCCCCCGATGGTTGTCCCCCGGTGGTTGTCAATCCTGGAAAAACTCCACCTGCGGGCCGTTCTTGTAGCCCACGTAGGCGATCGCGCACGTGCCGCCGAGCGAATACTTCGGCAGCAGCACGGCCGCACCGGCGGCCACAGCCTCATCCACGGCTGCCTGGACGTCGGCCACCTTGTAGGCGACATGCGTCTCGGCAACCATGCGCCATGCGCAGGGCGTATCCTTCTCCCAGTAGAGGTACTCGATCTTGTACTCTTCGTTGTTGCAGTTCCAGACCTTCAGGCCCTCCATGTAGGACATTCCGTCCATCTTCTCGGCCACCGGAATGCCGGTGTGCATGTACGTCTTTTCCATGTTTGCTTCCTTCGAGGCACTTGTGGAACCTTCCTTATGCGCCATTCGCGAGGCAAGTCACACGGCTTGGCGGAACTCGCGGAAACGACCCTGCGCGTCTGAAAGGTCCAGCACGAACATTATGCCAAATCCCCGCGTTCCGCGCAAGTGGAAAATTCTACCAGGGTGTCTATTGGGCGCATCTGCGTAATTCACCGCCGAGCCTTCTGATAATTGGAAACAACTCTTTGAAACAATTTGCCTTTGGCGCACGGGCTAACTCGCCCGTGCCCATTTGCCGATCCTCAAACTATCACGATTATGAATGTTCAAGGTGCGCCCGCAGGATAATGTTGTTCTTGAAAGTTGTCATGGTTGTTTCCAAATCCCAATACGAGTGGGTAAAAAACGGAGATGCGCCCGTGTCTATTCTGTTGACAGTCACCGACACGACCGGAAATGTCTCACGCAGAGGCGCAGAGGGGCGGAGAGCGCAGAGAAAGCACTTCTTGCTTTCGCAGTTGGGAGTTTTGGAGTCATGGAATTATCTTGAGCCTTGACCAGAGCGGGGGTTGGCGGTTACTGGGAAGGTACATGACCCCTATCTTTTGCGTGAAATCATAACGCCGAGCCGTTTTTAGAGTATTCAGCGACATCTCGCGTGATTTTATCAGTTTCGGTCTTTCATGGATTCACGTTCGTTTCACATTGGATTCACCATGAGTGGGGGAATTGGGAATGGGGAATGGGGGGAATTGGGAATGGGGAATGGGGGATTGCGAATAATCCTATAACTTCATTGTGAATTCTCTTAGTTGCTTTCGCTATTGGGAGTTTTGGAGGATGGGAGAAGTTGTAACTCCCAATCTCCCAATAGCGAAAGCAATGACCGTGCGTCAATGGCAAAGACGAGGGGGCAACAACTTTATAAGTTTGGTGCGCACCATTTTATGTTTTGGTGCGCACCATTTCATGTTTTGGTGCGTACCATTTGTTGCTTTGGTGCGCACCATTTGTTTTGAGACATCTATTAGAACTGCACTCCGGGGACGGAGAAGCGGTTGCACTTGCTGTCGTGGAAGTTGGCGAACTCGCTCACGATCGCGCCCTCGGTGCCGCCCATCAGGAAGTGCCACGTGCCGACCTTGGGAAGCTTGTGTGCGACACCATCTGCCGTCCACTTCTCCACATGGAGCGACTTGAGGTTCGTGGGCTTGTTGGCCTTGTGGTCAAAGAGGTGCTCGGAGAGCATCTTCTTCGCTTCGGGGAACTGGTCGAGGTTGGGCTCGCCGACTTCCGAGAAGCTGTACACCCAGCCGTGGCGCACGAGCCAGCTTTCCATCTTCGCGGGGATGTTCTTGCCGACGAACTTCTCGCCCGTCCAGCGGTCCGTGGCGACGCCCGGATCGACCGGATTGCCAGCCTTGTGGCAGTGTTCAGGGAGCGCCTGGAGCGGGAGCAGGTAGATGTCGTGCCCGAAGTACTCTTCCTTGATTTCGTCCACCCAGATCACGCCGCCCATGCCGTACTTCATGAAGTCGCCCTTCGCGAAGTCGATGGCCCAGAAGCCGAGGTACTGCGTACCGTCCTTCGGGTTCGTGAGCTTGTCGTTCTTAAGGGCCGGATACACCGGATAGCCGAAGCGGCGCATCATGTCGAAGTAGGCCTCCGACGCCTTCGCACCGTCGAACTTGCCGCCCTGGTTGATTCCGTTCTCGTCGAACGTTCCGCCGACGTAGAAGTCTTTGTTCGTATACATTTTTACTTCCTTTCCACAGTTCTGGCAGCAGCAACCTGCCATCATTCCGGCAACGGCCACCGCGGCCGCCGCACCTGCAATTGTCTTCATGTTCATTTTTTACTCCTTTTGGGTTTGAGATTCAGTTAGGAAAGTTTCGCCTTGCCGACGAGTTTCATCAGCACGAAGGTTGCGACGGCCGAGACCGCGAGCAACCCGCCGCCGAGCGCATAGCCGTTCGCGATGCCGCCGCAGCCGTAAATCAAGTAGCCGCAGCCGAAGAGGCAGCTCCACACCGCGAGGCAGCCCACCACCATGCAGAGGATGCCGATCGGCAGCTCGCGTAGGTTCGCGTGGATATTCTCGTCGAACTTGCGGAGCGTCTCCGCGTCCTCGCGCGGCGTGAGCAACGTCACCAGGACCCAGCCCACCGTGGTGGTGGCAACGCCGAGGATGAGCTTCCACGCCGAGAGGTTGAACCACTCCGCGCGCCAGCCGCTCTCAAGCCAGCCCGTAAGACCGCAAGCCGGTGCGCCCCACTCGAAGAAGCACGCCACGAGGAAGGAGATCACCATCGCGGAAATCTCGCTCCATGCGTTCAGGCGGTGCCAGAACCAGCGCAGGATGTAGAGAAGACCCGTGCCCGCGCCGATCTGGAGGATGAGGTCGAAGCCGCCCTTCGCATTGCGCAGGATAAGCGCCATCACGCCGCACGCGACAAGCAGCAGGAGCATGCAGAGACGGCCCACAAGCACCTGGTTCTTCGGCGATGCCTTCGGATTCACGAAGCGCACGTAGAAGTCCTGCACGAGGTACGACGCGCCCCAGTTGAGGTGCGTGGCGATCGTGCTCATGTATGCGGCGATCAGGGACGCCGCCACGAGGCCGAGCCAGCCGGAGGGCAGGCGGGAGATCATCGCCGGGTAGGCAGTATCGTTCTGCACGTACTGCTGCGCGTTCGGGAAGGCGGCCTTGATGGACTCCAGGTCAGGGAACACGATCAGCGAGGCGAGCGCCACGATGAGCCACGGCCAGCTGCGGAGCGCGTAGTGGAGGAAGTTGAACAGCATCACCGCGCCGACGGCGTTTTTCTCGTCCTTCGCGGAGAGCATGCGCTGCGCGATGTAGCCGCCGCCGCCAGGTTCCGCGCCGGGATACCACGTGGCCCACCACTGGACGGCGATTGGCAGGATGAAGATCGTCATCAAGGTGGATTTCCAGCCGACACCGCTCATCGCGGGCAGCATGGACGTCTTGCAGGAGACGGCCGCATGGGAGAGGACGCCCGAAAGCGTGCCCGAATCGTTCGGTCCGCACATCTTCACGGCAAAGTACGCCGCCGCGATTGCGCCCACCATCGCCACCGTGTACTGGTAGAAGTCGGCCCAGATAGACCCCGTGAGACCGCCGAGCGTAGCGTAGATGCCCACTGCAACAAGCGCGATCGCGAGCGTCACGACAGGCGTGAGACCGAAGATCGTCGCGCCGATCTTGATTGCGGCGAGCGACACCGTGCCCATGATGATCACGTTGAAGACGAGGCCGAGGTACACGGCGCGGAACCCGCGCAGCGCCTTCGCGGGCGTCCCGGAATAACGCAGTTCGTAGAAGCCTAGGTCGGTGGAAAGCTCAGATCGCCGCCAGAGCTTCGCGTATACGAACACAGTTAGCATTCCTGTTAAAAGGAACGCCCACCAAGCCCAGTTGCCGGCCACGCCCTGCGTGCGGACGATGTCCGTCACGAGGTTCGGCGTGTCGCACGAGAACGTGCAGGCCACCATCGACACGCCGAGGAGCCACCACGGCATCGATCGGCCCGATAGGAAGAAGTCCTCCGCGCTCTTCGAGGCCCGCTTTGCGGCCCATGCGCCAATCACGATCACGCTCAGCAGGAAGGCGACGATGATCGTCCAGTCCAGACTCGTCAGAATTTTCATTTTTACTCCTTATTGTTCGGGTTCTTCAAGTTCTACTTCCGGGAACCACTTTACCGCCCACTTGCGGCAGGGCTCGAAATCCTTTACGGCCTTCTTCACAAGCTCGGGGATGAACTTGTCCACGCCCTTCTCCTCCCCGTACAGGTAGTGGAGCGTCAGCGCGGCGCCGAGCATGTGCTCGCTCCACTCCCTCGGGCTGCTGATTCTCCTGCGCTCACGTCCCTTCAGCACCAGCTCGTTGATGAACTGGTTCATGTAGTTGAGGTAGACCCTCTCCTTGAGGCCGTAGAACCGCGACCAGTCCTCCCGCTTCTCCTTGTCCGGCACGGGTTTCCCCTTCTCATACCTTGCCTTCTGGATTGTCAGTGTCTTGTCGTCTGTCTTCATCACGATGGCAAGCAGCGTGCCGCGGCGGTCCCTGAACTTGAACTTCTCCGCGTGCTTGATGAAGTACTTGTGCATGCCCTCCATGCATTTGACCTTCTTGATCTGGTCTTCCACGGCGTCCTTGCCCTCGCGCGTCGTCATGCTCTCCTTCAGGCGCGTGAGATGCTTCGTGCAGCGCTCCCAGTCGATGCGCTTCAGGTCGCGGAGGATTTCGTCGAACCCGTCCTGGGCCCTCTTCTTCTCCACGTCGATCGTCTCCTTGAGTTTCTCGGCGGCGGCGGCGGCGGCGGCGGTCTTCTCCTCGGCGGCCTTCTTTTCTGCCATCGCGCGCTCGCGGCGCTCAACTGCCAGCTTGGTCTTCTTCACGGCCTCGTCGCGGATGGTACGCGCGCGCGCGTCTATACCTAATAGTTTGCGACGGGCGTCCGTCAGCCACTTCTCGTTCTTCAGGGAGTTGTACTTGTCCACGAGGTCGTTCGCAAGCTGGACGAGTTTCTGTGCCGTCGCATCGTCCTGTTCCGTGAGCTTGTCAGCCCCCTTCGCCAGTTCGACGATCTTGCGCATGCTCCCGTGGAACTTGATGTCGGCCGCGCGGAACTGGTAGACGTCGTCCCATAGCTTCTGGAAGTTTTTAACGGACAACGGCAACTGCAACTGGGGAATTTCGTCCTCTACAGGTTTCTCCTCCACTGTATTCTTCTCCTCTGCTGGCTTCTCCTCCGACTTCTCCGCAGGCTTTGCATCGGCCTTGGCGGCGATCTTGCCGCTCAGGTCCTTCATCGCCTTTTCCATCGCGGCAGGGTCGTTCACGGTCTTCACCACCGTCTCGACAAGCGCAGGATTCGCCGCCGCCATTTGGGCAAACATAGCGAATTCCGGGCTGGACTTCATTTTTTCAAGAGTTTCCTTGTATTCGGGCGACTTACTGTCAAGCGGCTTCCCGTTCTTGTCTTTGGCCGAGGCAAGGATCTTCTTTGCCAACTCATCTATCTGCTCAGGCGTGGCGGGCTTGCCCAGGGCTGCGGACATCATGGCCGACATTCCCTGTGCGGCGGCGGCCATGGCGTTGGTCGCATCGGCAGCAACTGCGTTCGTTGCACCTCCAGCTGCCTGCGGGGCTGCCGAGGCGAAGAGGGCGTTCGTAAAGGCTATCGCCTGCGCGATTACGGGCGACGACCTAGGCTCGAGTACTTCGGCGGCAGCCGCCTTCAGTTCCTCCGGCAGCACCTTCTTCATGTCGCGTATGGCCTTATCAACAATTTCGTCGCCCTGTAGAACGCTCTTGTGAAACGCCGCGTAGTCCTCCTGGACGGTTTTTACGACCTTCTGTATCGACTCGCGCGCCTTCTGCTGCCTGTCGACGACCTCCTGGACGTTCTTCTGTTCGTCGGCGGCCTTCGTGCTGCTCACGTACCACCAGAGTCCGCCAGCCACGAGCAGTATCACCAGAACGATTCCGCCGACCACCATGCCGACCATCGCGCCCACGCCAATGCGCTTCTTTTCAACCTCCTGGCCTTCCTGGTCGCCGATCGGCTGGAGATCCGCGACTTCGCCGTCCACCGACGTGCTTCCAGTGGGGGAGAGCGACATCTTAGGCTTCCCGCCCTTGAACTTCAGCTTCGGACCGGACGACTTCCCCGTCTTTGCAGGGCCCGCCTTGGCCAGATAGCGCTTGAAGTCGCCCAACAGCGACTGGTACGTTGGATAGCGCATCGACGGCTCAAGCTCAAGCATGCGCATGATGATCGCGTCGACTTCCGGCGGGATGTCGGGACGGATCTCGCTCGGTTTCTTCGGCGGCCCCTCGAAACGCGCCTTCACGACGGCCGTCGGGTCCGGTCCGTCAAACGGCGGCACGCCCGTCAGGACATGGTACAGCGTCCCGCCGAGGGAGTAGATGTCCGCCCGGAAGTCGATTTTCTGACGGCGCACCTTTTCAGGGGAAATGTAGTACGGAGTGCCCCAGATCTCGTCCGAGTCGCCCTGCATCGCCGCAAGGCCGAAGTCGACGAGCTTGGCGTTGCCGTCCGTATCGAAGAGCACGTTCTCCGGCTTCACGTCGCCATGCACAAGGCCGCTCTCGGCGGCGAGCGCGAGGGCGTCGGCCACCTGCTGCCCCACTCGCATTACGTGTACGACGTCCAGCGTGCCGGGGTTCGCGTCCATCTCCTTGTCGAGGGAACCGCCCGGAACGAGTTCCATCGCGATGTAGGGCATGCCCTGCTCCTGTCCGAAGGAGTATATCTGCGCGATGTTCGGGTGGTTGAGGCGCGCGGCGGCCTGCGCCTCGCGCTGGAAACGCTCGACGAATTTGGGATCCGCGCCGAGGCTCTTGAGCATCACCTTGATGCCCACCCTGCGGTCGAGCATCTTGTCGCGCGCGAGGTACACGCCGCCCATGCCGCCATGCCCCAGCTCCTTTTCGAGCAGGAAATGCCCGAAATCCGCCGGCGTTTTAATCATCGGTTCGTCGTTTTCAGCCATCTTTTCTTAATCCTTCAAATTCTATTCCTCGCAAGGTTGCCTTATATAATACCATAAAAACGCGCAACGCGCAAAACGGCAGAGACACTATTTGTTTTTTTCTCGGACAGCGTCCGCAATGGCCCCCTCCCCGCGTAGACGGCCGTGGCCCGCCCCCGCCGCCTCAACCCTGATCCTGAGCGGCAGACGCTCCTCCACCGCCTTGACATGCGAGATCACCCCGATCGTCGTGCCCTCCCGGTGGAGTGAACACAGCACGTCCAGCGCAGCCCCCAGGCGTTCGGAGTCGAGCGTGCCGAACCCTTCGTCCAGGAACATCGTCTCCACCTTCACGCGGCCCGCAGTCAGACGCGAAAGCCCCAGCGCCAGCGCGAGCGACACCTCGAAGCGCTCGCCGCCAGAGACGTTCGACACCGGACGCACCGTGTCGTGCTGGTCGTGGTCTACGATCATCGGCAGCAGCATCGTCTTCTTTCGCCTGTGCTTGCCGTCTCCGGCGTCATTCGCATTGTCTGCCGTCTGCGCCGGACTCCACAGCAACGAATACCGCCCGCCCGTCATGTGCGAGAGGAACGGATTTGCCGCCTTGAGAAGCGCACGCAGGGTCAGCCCCTGTGCATAGCGGCTGAAAAGGACCCCGTCCTTCCCGCCCAACATGCCGTTAAGGCGTGTCCATGCCATCTTCTTGGACTCTGCGGCGGCACGCTTTGCGGTCAGTTCCTCAACTCTCTTGCGGCAGTCGTTGTCGGCCTTGATCTGCGCAGAGAGGTTACCCGACTCCTGCTCGGCGGCCGAACGCGCTTTTTCCGCTTCCACCATCTCCCGGGCAACTTCCTCGCGCGAGCGGTCGCTTTGCCCCTCCGCTTCGTGCTTGGTTACGTCCTTTTCATGCTTCCCGCACGCCTCTTTCAGCGCAGCCGTCTCCTTCTCAAGCTCCGCCTTTTTCTTCCTGATCCCCTCCAGAACCCGATCATCGCCACAAGCGGCGGTCCATGCCACTTCATCGACAAATCCCTTCCCCGCGACTGCGCGCGCAAAATTCGCCTCTGCCGCCGCGCAGGCTTCTCCTGCTGCCTGTGCCTTCTCCCGAGCCTCCCTGAGCGCTTTGCTCATCTGCTCCTGGCGTTCCCGTGCATTGGAGACTCTTTGACGCCCTTCCATCAGCGACTTGGTCGCCGTCTCAACTGCGGCATCGAGTTTATTTCCGTACGAAACAAGGTCTTCTGGCAGGTTGAGTTCCTTACGCCTGTCCTCAAGCACTGCAACGGCGTCCTGCGCATTCTTCAGCGTAGTTTCGGCAGCCTCCAGATTCTTCGTCGCGTTTTCCGCCTCAACCTTCAACGATGAAATCCGCGCCGACAGGTCGTCGATTCGCGCCTTGCTCGTAGTCTCGCGGGCGGCTAGTTCGTGTTCCAGACGTTCCAGTTCCGCCGTCTCTTCCCTGCGCTTTTCCTTTGCTACATCGGCCGCCTTCGCCGCCGCGTTCCGCCTGTCTCGCACCACATTGTAGGCTTTGTCGCTGGTTTCCTTCGCAGCAACCGCTTCGTCATACGCCTTCTCAAATTCGGATGCCTCCGGAAGTTCCGTCATGTCCGTAGGTCCGATACGCTTCCCGCAGACCGGGCAGATGTCGTTTTCACGCAGGCTCTTCCGCACCTTTTCATAGTTCATGGCGGTCATGACGGTACGGACGCGCATGACTTCCTTGATCCGCGCGTCGATCTGCGGCTGTTCGGCGTCGTAGACCGCCTGCGCCTTGACGAATTCCGCCTCGCTCGCCGCAAGAGCCACTTGAGCCTTTTCGTCCGCTGCAATTACTGCTGCCGAACGCTCCTTGAGCCGTACACGTTCGCGCGCAATCCCCTTCAGCCCGGGGTCAACCGAATCAGGGGACTCCGCATCGGGGTTCTCATGAAGTGATTCAAGAAAAGCACTCTCCGCCGTCTGCTGCGCTAGCGATTCTGCCAGTTTCTTCGACTCGCGCGCGAGACGGGCGTTTGCCTCCTTCGCCGCATCGTGCGTCGCCTTCGCCGTGCCGACCTCGCCTTTTGCCTTGATTATGTCCTTGTCCAGCGCCACTGCCCGCTGGATAATGGGAGCCGCCACCGCCCGTACCTCTTTGGCCTTGCGTTCAGCCTCCTCCAGGCCGGGGATGACGGCGCTCGCCAAACCTACCGCCTTCTCGGCCTCTGCAACGGCCTTTTCCTTTGCGGACACTTCCGTAGCGGCCCCCTCCTTGGTCGTGCGCAGGCTCTTCAGTTCGGCATGCTTAACAAGGAGTGTCCGCGCCTTTTCGGCGGATGCTAGGACCAACTCCTCCGGCACAAGCGCCGCCCGGCGCTCCTCAAGCGTTTTCTGGCGAGCCTCCAATTCAGCTTTCTCCCGAACCAACCGCTCGTCGTCCAAGAGCCACGCATGTTCGGACTGGAGTTTCTTCAACCGCTCCCCAGTAGTCTGTGCGCGCGCCAAGGCCGCCGACGCTTTCTCCTCAAGCGCAGCGCGCGCCTCGGTGTCAAGCGGCACGTTCTCGCCCTGCTGCAGATCGATGTCCTTCACGGCCTGCACGGCGGCTTGCCATTTCTCGAAGATGCGCATGCCGATGCGCGTGAAAATGTCCGTTCCCGCCGCCTGCTCTAGGATCGCGGCGCGATCATCGTCGTCCGCCGTCAGGAACTTGTCGAACTGCCCCTGCGCCAGCATCATCGAACGCTGGAACTGAGGGAAGTCCAGACCGACTTTCCGGACAATGAGCGCCTTAGCCTCGTCCTTCTTCTTCGGCGTGACATCTCGTTCGGGGTCGAGTTCGTAGATGCGCACCTCCGGACTGTTCACGCCGCCGTCGGATCCCTTACGGCGCTTGCGGGAAATGCTCCATTCCGCACGGTATCTCTTCTTCCCGTCTACGCCTAGAAACTCGGCTTTGCACGAACAGGTGAACGTGCCGCGTGTCATAACCTCGGCGAGTTCCTCGTTTGTCGCGCTCTCCTGCCGTGCCGTCTTCCCGTAGAGAGCCAGCGAGATCGCGTCCAATATCGAAGTTTTCCCCGATCCCGTGGGGCCTACGATGGCGAACAGCCCCTCCCGCGCAAAGGCGGGGTCTGCGAGGTTAATCACCCATTTCCCGGCAAGGGAATTGACGTTTTCAAATTCAACCTTCAACAGTTTCATGTGCGCCGACTCCTATTCTCCTTCCGCCAAACCAGACTTGACTTCGGCTATCACCTCAGCAAGAAGGTCCTCAAACGCCATGCGGTCTTCGTCCGTCAGGTTCTCCTCCGAAAGACGTGCGCGCGCA
The DNA here is from genome assembly GCA_902779075.1 of uncultured bacterium. The sequence continues at coordinate 74,899 of CACZAK010000018.1, forward strand.
ATTGCCAACTCGTCCAGCGTGGACAGGTTTTCGTTCGCCTCGGCGAGTCCCTCGAGCCCGGAACCTGCCGCCACCTTCTCGCGGCGGTCGCGTTCCACCAATATCTTGATTTCTGGATGCCCAGCAACGGCAGCCGCGAACTTCGCCCACCACGGCGAAAGGTCGCCCTCGCCTTCGCTGACGGATACTTCCACGTAAGTCGGCACGCCCGCGCGCGCATGCTCCTCAAGCCGCGCGAGGACGGCATCAGGCGACCCCACCACGCGAGCAAGCGCGTGGAAACATGGAATCGGGCGTTCCTCCACGCGCACAGCATCTCCGCTCTTCTCCCCGAGCGTCACCACAAGTATCTGCTTCTGCGCGCCAGACTCGGAGAAACTCATCGGAATCGGCGAGCCTGAATAGCGAGCCGCATCCCTCCCAGCAACCCTCTGCGGCACGTGCAGATGTCCGAGCGCGAGATAGTCGACCGACGGAAGCGCGTCAAAATCGACGCTCTTTACGCCGCCCACCACTGTGTCCGACACAACGCCGCGCTGGCGTTCGGATACGTCGTCCGACAGCCTACTGCCCGAAATGACACAGTGCCCCATCATGACCACGGGCGCATCTCCCGCCTTTGCGCGCGCCGCTGCCACCACCCGGCGACAATGTTCGGCAAAACCGGCGCGCACCAATTCGTCGTGCGTGCGGTCATCGTCCTCCTGCCGCACCAGATTCGCCAGCTCGCTTTCGCGCAGATACGGAATGGCCGCGATCGCCAGCGCCGGATGTCCATCCCGCTCCACCAACACGCACTCGCGCTCAGGCTCATCCTCGCCGGCCGGTACTACCGTGGTCCCCACGCATTCCAGAATCTGTCGCGACATCCCCAGCCAGCTGGGCGAGTCGTGGTTACCGCCGGTGATGACGATGTTCCGGCAACCGGCTTCCGAGTATGCGCGCACGATGAACGAATGGTACGCCTTCATGGCTGAGGCGGACGGCGCGGTCGTGTCAAACACGTCGCCCGACACGAGCAGCGCGTCCGGCCGTTCCGCCTTGATCTGCTCAAGCAGCCATTCGAGAAACGCCACATGCTCGGCGGATCGGTCCTCTTCATGCAGACGCGCGCCTAGGTGCCAGTCACTTGTATGGATTATCTTCATTGCGGGACGTATTATACCAAACTCCATCCCGCCCCGTAGATTCAAAAAGATTTTTCCGTCACAGGTTCCCCGTAAGGACGTGTTTCAGCCTCCCACTGGCGACTTCGGCAAGGTGGCGTACGACGGCAACGGGCGTGGGCTGGGCGTCGGACATCCTGAAACGCGGGAAGAACCGCGTGACGTGCAGGGGAATGTCCGGAGAAACGGACGCCACAAAAGCCGCAATCGCGTCGATGTCGCCTTCCGTGTCGTTCCTCCCCGGCACGACAAGCGTCGTCACCTCCACATGGCATCCGGCGGCGTGGAGCGTCCTGATCGTGCGGCACACCGCAGCGAAGTCTCCGCCGACCCAATCGTAGTATTCCTGCGACGGTCCCTTGAGGTCGATGTTCGCGGCGTCGATGAGCGGCGCAAGCTCCTCAACGACAGCAGCCTCCGCGCATCCGTTTGAGACAAGCACGTTGAGCATCCCGCGTGCATGGACCTCACGCGCGCAGTCGCGCACGAACTCCCACCCCACCAACGGCTCGTTGTAGGTGTAGGCAAGTCCAAGGTTACCGCGTTCGCGTTTTATCTTAAGCGCAATGTCGGCGAGTTCGATCGGCGTGGCGACCTGGCATGGCACGCCGTCCTCGCCGCACTGCGAGATCGAGTCGTTCTGGCAGAACGGACACCTGAGGTTGCACCCGAAGCTGCCCACGGAAAGCACCTTTTCGCCTGGATGGAAAAACGCGATCGGTTTCTTCTCGATTGGATCGAGCGCGAGCGACGTGATCCTGCCGTAGTTCGCCGCAACCACGCGCCCGCCTTCCGCCTTTCGAGCACGGCAAAATCCGAACGCGCCCTCGGCGAGCGTGCAATGCCGCGGACAGGTCCCGCAAACCGCCATTTGTTTCTTGTCGCTCATCTTTCATCCTCCGAGCGAATATTATACCAAACCCGCTTGCCGCCGCTGACTGGGAATGTCGATTGACGATTTTCAAATTTGCCCCCTTGACGGGCACGAAGGATTTTGGCATACTATACACCCGTCACGCACCCGTGGTGAAATTGGCATACACGCTAGATTCAGGTTCTAGTGCCGCAAGGTGTGTGGGTTCAAATCCCACCGGGTGCACCAAGGCTGGCCCCTTCGTCTATCGGCTAGGACATCAGGTTCTCATCCTGAGAAGAGGAGTTCGACTCTCCTAGGGGCTGCCAATTCGAGAGGCTTGAATCAACATGCGGACATTTGGCAAAATCATCAAATACTCACTTTTCTGCCTCTTTGGCCTTCTTATTCTCGCTATTGCCGCCATCCTCATCTTTGAACAGCCAGTTCCCGATTCCCTGCTGCGTCGAATCACTCAGTCTCTTTCCAACGCCAACTATCTCGTGCGGGCGAACTCTGCCTCGTTCCGTTTCTCGCGGGGACTGAAGATCAACAACCTCCGCGTCCTAGACCGTAGGAAGCCCGCATCGCAACCCATAATTTCTGCTTCCTGCGTGGACCTCGCGCTCAACTTGCGCCGCATCCCGTGGTCGAAAAGCACGCTGATCAGGTCCGTCACCGTCACCGACCTCAGGTATCCACGCCTCCCGGACAGCTACTACATCCCAGATTCCATTGAATTCCCCGGCCGTCCTGATTTCCAGGAGCAGGACGAACCGCTGGAACTCGACCTGCCCTCCCTCCAGCCCTTCAAACTTACGCTCGTCCGTCCTGAAGTCCTAGGCGTGACGCCTAGGAAAGTCGCTGCGGAGTCCGTCTCCGTCACGCCGGAAGGCATCCGCGTAGACGGCATCCGCCTAGATTGGCCGGACGCCGATGTACAGATGTCTTTGGACGGCGTGTTCGAGCTCAACCTCGAGACGCAGCGCGTAGAGGGAGAAGTCCACGGCCTCGCCCGCCAGCACCACATCCGCCCGATGCTTGTGGCGCTCGACATCACCAACTCCTACGCCTTCATCGACAGCTTCACGCGCGTGGAGAAGCCCGTGGAAGCCTCATGCGCGTTTGACGTCAACCTCCGCAACAACGACCTCCACATCCATCTCGACCTAGCACCAGAAGGAGGATACTACAACCGCGTGCCCCTTGAGAACGCACGCGGACCCGTAGACGTCCGCGTGTTCGTGCGCGACACTTACCAGAACGCCCGAATCACCGTCGGTCCGCTCGTCGCAAACCTTGCGGACGGCAGCCGCATGTCCGGAACCATCATTTACGAGAACACCAACGACGTCGGATACGTGGACTTCCTCGACGTGCGATCCAACACGTCGCTCTCAAACGCCCTCGCCGTCGCCGACGTGATGAACGACGGCACGCTCGACTGCCTCGTGCCCGCCACGCCCCCCGCCATAAGGCTCCATGGCAGACTCGCCGTCGATCCCGCGCACGCCGACATGAACAACCTTTCCGGAGAGCTCAGGTTCACCCGCGGTTCCATCTTCACCGTCCCGCTGCGCGACGCCTCCGCCCAATTCTCCCTTCGCGGTACAGATGTTTCTTTCTCAGATGCGCGCGCAACGGCAGAGCTCGGCGGCGACATAGCCGGAAGCGCCACGATTTCCATTCCCGATTTCCAGCAGGAGAGGGCGTCTTTCCGCGTGGAGGTGTCGGGCAAGGACATCGCCCGTGCCAATTTGGCGGACATATTCAAGCTCAAGCGCGACGACAAGCATGGGATGTTGAAAGGAAATGTCTGTCTCTCCGGCCCCCTCTCGACCAACCTAACCAGCCAACTCAACGGCAACGGTCTGGTCTCCTGCACGGACGAGCGTCTTGAACAGATGCCCTTCTTCTACGGTGCCACTGAATTCTTCGCAAAGCACGTTCCGGGCGTCAAATCGCTCGTCAACCTCTCAGACGCCTCCCTCGGCTTCACGATCACAAACGGCACGCTCTACGCAACCAACGCCATAGTGTCAAGCGACGTTCTGACCATATCCGCAACCGGAACATACGACATCCCCAAGGACGACCTTGCGTTCACCGGCAACATCACGCTTAAGGACAACAAGAACTTCCTCATGCAGCTTGCCACTTCTCCCATCCGCTGGACCGGCGGCAAGATATTCGGTTTCCGCATCAAAGGGAAAATCGACGATCCCTCATGGGCCTACGAACAGAACATAATTCCCAGCTCCGACGATATAATTTCGCGCTCAAAGGACCTCATCTCCCTGCCAACGAAAATCATCTCACCCCAGAAGAAATGAACACCGTCACCCTCGACCTAGAACACGCCCACCAGCCCGGCACCACGGTGATGGGGATTGACGAGGCGGGACGCGGCCCACTTGCAGGTCCTGTGTTCGCCGCCGCAGTCTCCGTGCCGCTAGACGTGGCAGATTCCTTGCTGGCCGGACCGTGGGCAGCCATCAACGACTCGAAGAAGCTCTCGGAGAAAAAACGCGACTCGCTCGCGAAAATCATCAAGTTCACGCCTTCATGCACATGGGCCGTCGCCTCAGCCTCCGCCCTCGAGATCGACCAGCTGAATATCCTCCGTGCCACCCACCTCGCCATGCGCCGTGCCGCCCTCGCCCTCGCAGAAGCCCTCGCCGGCCCGAACTTCAAGCCGCAAACCACGAATCACGAGCCACGAACCACGCCTTTCGCCATTCTTGTTGACGGGTTGGCCGTGCCCACGCTGCCCTTCCCCTCGCAGAACGTGGTGAAAGGCGACGCAAAATCGCTTTTCATCGCGGCAGCGTCAATCCTCGCCAAAACCTCCCGCGACGCCTACTGCGTCGAAATGGATGTAAAATACCCCGGCTACGGCTTCGCCGTCCACAAGGGCTATCCAACGGCCGCTCACTTCGAGGCGCTCAACCGCCTCGGTCCATGTCCCGAGCACCGACAGAGCTTCGGGCCCGTTGCCGAGGCGATATTCTTCCGTGGCGGCCGGTGATTACTTGATCGGCCCCCAGCGGTGACTGAAGAAGGGCCAGAACACGCCGCCCGCGATGCCGCAGAGGTTGCGCGCGGGGACAGGCCCCCAGTAGCGGCTGTCATAGCTTGACGGCGAGTTGTCGCCGCAGGCAAAGTATTCGTCCGGCCCCAGCTTCACCTCGTCGCCTTCGGCAAAGATCGTGCGCCCCGGCACGTTGTACCGCGCGTCGCCGTTAGGACGGTATCCCGCAAACGGATACGCCTTCTCGTGCCACTTCTCGTGGTTCTGTATCTGGCGGATGCGAAGCGGCTCCATGGGCTGCTTGCCGTCAACAAGCAAATGTCCGCCCTTGATCGTCAGCGTCTCGCCGGGAGTGCCGGTCATGCGCTTGATGTAGTGCGTACCCTGCTGAAGCCCCTCGATGCCCGTGGTGGAGAAGATCATCACGTCGCCTCGACGCGGATGACGGAAGTTCCACAGCCACCGGTTCACGAAAAGAAAGTCGCCCGTCACGACAAGTCCGCTCCACAACAGCTGTCCAGCCTCCACTCGGTCGCCCGGACGCAGCCCGTTAGGCAGCGCGTAACCCTGTCGGCGATACGGCCCGTCGCCCGTCTCGAACGGATGGAGCACGTCCGTCGGCACGAGCATCGAGCCGCTCGTCTTGCCCATCGCGTCCACCACGCGCATGTCGTAGTGTCCTGTGTTCGTGGGCTGGAACGCGAGGATACCCGAAAACGGCGCCTTGAAGCACTCGTACATCTTGCCGGTCATGAGCCACTTGCCCCACTTGAGGGGCGTAGTGTCCCACGCACCAACCTGTTCGGGCGCGATGGTCTCGGAGTGGTTGCCGTAAAGCGTGGGCTGCATCGACCCCGTGGGGATGTTGAAAGGCTCGTAGAAGTACGCGCGGAACGCCATCGCCACCGAAATGGAGACGACGAGGATGTCCAGCCACTCGCGGCATCCCTGGAAGCTCTTCGGCGGATCAAGCGTGCCGAGGAGCTCCGCGCACTTTTCCCCGTTGCCTGCGGCAAGGGCCAAGCGCAGTTCGGCCATCTGCTCGTTCGACGCGCCGAATTCGGGAAGGTCCTCGTGTGCGTAGATGAATTCACGCGCGGCCTTGAGAACTACCTTCTGCTGTTTCTTCTCGCGCGCGGCTTTCGTAAAGGGCAAGGTAAACATGTGGAGGGTTCCGTTTGCCTAGAGACCGAGCATAGCCACAACGTCAGCCTTGGGCACGAAGCCCACGGACGTCTTCGCCACCTCACCCTTACGGAAGAGGAGCAGTGCGGGAATGCTCGTGATGCCGTAGCTCGCGGCAATCTCCGGCGCGTTGTCCACGTTCACCTTGCCCACCTTCACGCGGCCCGCGTACTCCTCCGCGATCTCCGCGACGGTCGGCGCGAGCATCTTGCACGGCCCGCACCACGTGGCCCAGAAGTCAACCAACACGGGCAGCTCCGACTGGAGTACCTCGGCGGCGAAGTTTTCGTTCGTCAGTTCGATTTCCATTTCTTTCTTCTTTCCTTAGAGGCTTTTGTAGTAGAGGAGACAGTGGCAGAATCCCTCGAATTTCGGATCCTTGATCTGGTCGCGGAACTCCTGGCACATGCATTTCGTCTCGGGCGTGCGCTGGAGGCGGCACGGACAGTACCCCCCCGTGCGCTTGAGGCCTTCCTGGACGGTCTTCACGACCTCCTCGTCTGGATTGAGCGTCACTTTCATCGTCGTTCTCCTTTAGCCGAGATACACGCCGCCCTTCTCGAGGGCTTGGCGCAGAGTTGAATAGGGCAGCGCACGCGGCGTGACGCCCGCCTGCGCGGCGAGCGCGGCCGCCGTACCGGCGGCCTGGCCGGTCACGAAGCACGGACATATCAGCCGGAACGTGTCGATCGTGTCGCCCGTCCCGAGGCAGCGTCCCGCACAGAGGAGGTTATCCACCTTCTTCGGCACGAGCTGGCGATACGGCACGGGGAACGCCGCATGGCGGCCGTCCGCGCCGAGCCAGCCGACCACGTCGTCCGGCTTGTAGTCACCGCGCAGCACGGCGCGGCTCACCACGAACTCGGCGTCGACGAGACGAGACGCGCGTGGGCCGATCTGCGAACACGTGTTTGCGATGAACACCTGTTCCCAGCCCGGTTCCTGGCGCATCTTCGCCACATGCTCCCACCAGCGCTTGCGGAAGTCGATCTCCGCCGCCGTGAGGTCGCGCACGTCGAGTCCGTTGCCCTTCGGCCCAATGCCGAGGTTGCCCCACCATGCGGATTTGTTGGCCTCGTTCGAGCGTGTGGGCCATCTGCCGGGCTTGCCCTTCGGCGGTTTCTTCGCCGTGATGCGGTCCATGTTCGCAAGGCGCACCTCGTGCCCGATGCCGTGGGTGATCTGCCTGTAGTCGCCGCCCGCCTGGAAGAGGACGTCCGCGTCGCCCGTGCAGTCCACCACCTGCTTCGCGAGAATCGCCTGACGTCCCTGCTTCGACTCGAATATGATGCCCAGCACCTTGTTGCCGTCCTGAATCGTGTCGACGCCCCAGCAGTGGAAGAACATGTCGATCTTCTCCTCGGCGACCATCTTGTCCATGAGGTACTTCGCGCCCTCGGGATCGACCGTCGGCTGCCAGTGGCGGTTCGGCGGCACGGGTCCGGTACACACCCAGTCGCCGAGCGCGCGGGCGCGCTTGGCGAATTCCTCGACGATGCCCTTCGTCACGAGGCGGAAATTCTTGCCCTCGCGCGCGCTCGTGCAGAGCATGATGAGCACCATGCCGTTCGTGAATAGGCCGCCCAACGACCCGTAGCGCTCCACGAGTGCCACCTTGGCACCCGTGCGCGCGGCGGCGACAGCAGCGGCGAAGCCCGCAGAACCACCACCCACGACCACGACGTCCGTCGTGTGGATGATCGGGATCTCGCGCGCAGGCTGGAGGATCTTGCCGTCCTTCAGCACGCAGCTCGGTCCGTCCGTCATCGTGTGCTCGATCGGGAAGATGTTCTTGCCGAACGCCACGTTGTCCGGATCGCCGCAGCTTCCGGCCGGCAGGGCGTGTTTCGCCTTGACGGCCTGGTCGCCCAGTGCGGCACCGCCCGCCAGGGCCGCGCCGCCGAGTCCCAGCCTCTTCAAAAACTCGCGCTTTGTGATCTGCATCTCATTTCTCCTGTTTGGTCATCTTCATGCACCTGTCGCCCTCCGTTCACTATTCTACCAAATCGTCCCAGACGGCGCAAGGATGGTCCGCGCAACGGCGGCTCTGTCAGTCAAGGTTGATGACCGAGAGCGTGTGGAACTTGTCGTTCTTCCGGTTCGTGAGGCCGGGGAAGGTCATGTCGAAGTTCGCAATGATGAGCTTACGACGGTCCTTCTTGTCCTTCCAAATCATCGGTTCACAGGGCTGGTCGAGGAGACCGTGCGCACCGGAGTCGTCACCATTACGCCAGAGTTCACCGAATCCGCACTCGCCTTTCTGCTCCTTGGCGATGTCCCAGGTGTGGAGCGCGTTGAGGCAGCTGTCGCTCATGATGATGCGGTTGGCTACCTCGTCATAACAGATGCCGTCGCAGCACGGGAAGCGCTTCGGATCCTCGAAGATGAGTTTTGCGGGCTCGTATGAGCCGTCGGCCTTGCGCTTTGCCGTATAGAAGCGGCCGGAGCCGAACGTGCCGAAGTAGAGGTGCCCTTCCTTCGTAATTGCAAGTCCGTCCGCGCCGGAGTCGTCCTTGCGCTCAAGGGGCTTAGTCTCCGTGGCGCAGAGAAAGTAGGGGTCCTTCATGTAATCCTTCTTGGGGAGGAGCGAGACTTTCTTGTCCTTGCACGCCGCAAGCGGAATGCGGTATACGCCGCCCACGCCGATACCGTCCTCGCGGCCAAGGTCGAAGTAGGTGTCGGTAATGAACATGTCGCCCTTATAGAAGCGGATTGCGTTCGCGAGCTTCACGTTGTCCACGGCCGTCTCGATGCGCAGAACCTCGCCCTTCTTGTCGAGGACCACGCGCATCACGCGGCTCGCGTAGTCCTTGGAGTCGAAATACTGGTTGTCGCAGTAGTAGAGGTTACCGTCCTCCTCGCAGAACTCAAGCCCCATGGGACGCCCGAAACCGGTCTTGGGCGAGCGGAGTCCGGCGCACAGGACGCTCCAGCGTCCGCTCTTGAAGTCGCGCTTCACGATGACGCCAGGGTATTCGGGGTTCACGAGGTTCGGCGCGGAGTGGTAGATGTTGCCCTTCGGGTCTTTTGTGAGTCCGTCGGGGACGTTCACGATGTCGCCGAAGCGCTTGAAGAGCTTTGGACGATACCGCTCGTCACCCCAGGTCTCCGTCTTCGCAGAGAGGTCTCCCGCCACAATGGCGGCCGTTACAGCGCACAGAGCGCACTTTCCAAACATTGCTTTCATTCTTTTTCCTTTTTTTGGGATTGTGGTTATTATACCATATACTACCCCGCCCGCAACTGCATCGACGAGAAAAGTGCGTCTATAGCGCGACGGCGTTGACCACGTCGGCGCGGCGGGAGGCGGGCGTGACGACAAGATCCTTCAGCTCGCCGTTCTCCACGCGGCCCTCGACGGTGGTGTTGCCGGGGGCGTTGAGCTTGAAGTCGCAGTTCCACTCCTTCGGCCACGCGGGCAGGATGAATATCTTGTCGCCCTCGTACTGCAGGAGCATCGACTGGATCGTGTTCTGGAACACACCGCCCTCGTCCTGGTCGGGACGCCAGTTGTAGTTCGGACCCCAGTACGCCGGCCAGCGGTATTCAGAGGGCCTGTACGCGCGCTCGGCGATGTTCTCCTCGTTGCAGGCGATCGTCCGTCCGAGCGTGGGCGTGTTCTTGAACACGCGGTCGACGATGTGTTCGCGCGCCTCCTCCGCCATGCCGAGATACGCCGCGTTCAGCTCGTCCTGCGCCCAGCCGAAGTAGAGTTTGTGGAAGCGCCCTTCCCTGTATGTGCGCCGGCCGATCTCCGCATTCGGCTTCTCGAACGAGCTGAGACGGAACGGGAACACGCAGTAGAGCTCCGGCGTCTCGACGTTGCCGTGGCGCTTGAATATCTCCGCCGGCGCGAACACGATTTTCCCATCGTCAACGGGCGAGCCGCCCGTTGTACTAGTAGAACGGGCTGCCAGCCCGTTCCCGCCGAGCGTGCGCGTGGGCAGCTCCGGCAGGCGCGCGCGGATCTTCGCGAAGAACGCGCGGTCGTCCGCCGAGACCACGTTGCCAGGCATCGCGAGGAGGAGGTCCGTGACGCGCGTAAGGCCCGCCACCTCCGTCATCGGGTTCGTGCAGTCCTGCCACGTCTCGATCGCCTGCGCGGGGTACATGTGGTAGCGGCCCTTCGCGTCCAGCTTGAAGTGCCCGTCGAAGTAGCGCACGTACTCGCGGATGGACGGCAGGGCGTTCTTCTTGAACCATGCGTCGTCGCGCGTGTGCTGCCAGCGCATGATGGCCATGAGCGAGAGCTCCAGCTGGCCCACCCAGGCATACTTGTGGCATGGATGGTACTGGTGCTTGTCCTTGCGGAACTTCCACTCGCATTCCGGACCGTAGCAGCCCATGAAGTGGTCGCCCCACGGCTGCATGCACTCGGGGAAGAACGCGCCACCGTGTCCGAAATACTTCTTCGTGCGCTTCTTGAAGAACTCCAGCTTCCCGAAGTACATGTCGAAGAGCGCGTCGGTGCCGTCGATGTCGCCGGCGGCGAACATCGGGTAGTACGGCAGGCGCGTGTTCTGCCACCAGTAGCCGTTGCCCCAGCGGCGGTAGTCGGGATCGCCCCTGTGGGAGATCGTAAAGAGCGTGCCGTTAAAGCGGATCGGAAGGCGTCCGCGCGATGCGCACGCGGTGAGGTAGCGCTGCGCGGCGTAGGCGGTCGTGATCGCCGCGCACTCGTCGGCAAGCGGAATGACGGGACGCCCCAGCTCTTTCTTCTTGCTCTTGCCGTTCACGACGATCTCCGCCGTGCCGCACTTCGACACGCTCACCTCGAGCGTCGTCTCGCGTCCTGCCGCGATCTTCGAGGAGTGGTGCATCTGTACCGGACCGAAAATCGCGCGCGGGCGCCCGAGATAGACGTCGACGATGAAGCCGTCGCTTCCGCCGGGCGTCATGTTATCGAGAAGCCGCTGCGGCTTCTCAAGATGGTCCGTCGTGAAAGTGCACGTGAAGCGGAAACCTGGGACAACGGGCATCTTGCCCGTTGCAATAACCTCTCCCACCTTCGGGACGCCCGAATATACAATCTTCCCGTCGAACGACACTTCGGCGGACGCGAACGTTCCGAGGAACTTGTTGCCGCCCTTGGAATCCACGCCGAAGCTGAGCGGCAGCTTGCTGTTGGTGGGGAAGTCGTAGGGCGTGGGCGGCGCGTTCTTCGCCGTTTCGGACGGCGTGACCGCGATGTGGCTGCGGTTCCAGAACGCGCGCCACCAGGCGATGTGCGCCGCACGCTTCGCCTCCTCGCCGTCGATGTTCCAGCCGTCGCGGTCGAGCATTTCGTTCGTGCGGCGCAGCCATTCGGCCTCGTCCTTGCACGGGTGATAGCATGTGATCGTGGTGAGGAAGAGGGTAGGGCGGTCAGCCCTCTGACCGCCGCAATACTTTCTCGTCACGCCACCAAACACCCGGTCCGAAAGTAAATCCGGCTTCCCAAAATCGCCCGTCGCCTGGTAGAAGTCATACACCTTCATCAGGTCGGCGACCGTCTCGTTGCGGTTCACGTGGCACCAGCCGCCCTGCACGAGACGGTCGGCGCTGATGGTGAACTTCTTCTTGCTCAGCACCTTCCCGAAAGGACCGCCCTCGCAGAACCTGTTGCCGAGCTCGTACTCGCCGACACCGAACTCCTTCGACCCGCCGGGATAGAGACGCCAGTTGATCACCTTCGCCTCGACGTCCGGCGCGCCCTTCACGTCGCACACCGCGATCGAATCCGTTCCCTGCTGGATGCGGTACCGCAGCGAAACATCCCTCCCGCCGCTCTTCCACGTGGCCTCGAACTCGCCGCGCTCCATCGAGAGCTCCTGGCGATACGTGCCCGCGTCGACGGGCGACTTCGTCGCGTAGTCGATCGCGCCGGTCTTGACGTGGCGTCCGCCCTCGTTCCACGAATCGGAGTTCTGCAGCACGGTGTGCAGCGTGCCGGCGGCGTCCAGCCACGCGGTCGCGCCCACCTCGCCGTTGCCGAGCACCATGATGCCCTTCTCGTCTTTGGCCGGCGTGTCAAACACGACCGGCGCAGGGGCGTATGCCAACACGCATGACGCGACCCCAAAGGCTAATGCGAGGATGGCTGCTCTGCCGTGAGCACTTCTCGCACACTTGTCATTCGTGATTATATTTTCTGCTGTCATTGCATATTCCTCAATCAGTTTGTTTTACTTCACGCCATAGACGTACAGTCTCAGCGAATCTGGGCGAATCTGTCCACTTGTGGATTCGTTTCTAGGAGCAAATACGCCTGTCGGATTGCCTAGTCCGTTGATCACGACATCGGCAGGCTTGTTCGTGATGTTCCACACGCACACGGCGCTCGTGCCGTCGTCGGCGATGAAGCGCTTGGCGATGACTACGCTCCGACTTGTGAACCCTTCGTCATCGACGAATTTGCCGCGCAGGAGGTACTTCGCGTGCGTACGCTGGAAGTCGGCTACGGCCTTCATGTACGCGCTTGCGACGGCGGGCGGCTCGGCGTGCATCGCCGCGATCGACGGCAGTCCCTTTACCGTACCGTAGTCTGCCTTCTCCGGCACCTTGCCGTCGAGCGCATACGTGCGGTCAGGCATGTAGCGGATCTCGATCTCGTGACGCAGGCCGAACACGGCGGCGTAGTTCACGAAGGAACGGAGCGTCATCGGCGTGGGATTGCGCGTGGTGGTGACGAGTTCCGGGAACGTGTAGCGGAAGAGCTCGGGGAACGGCTCGGCCTTCGCACGCGACGAGGCGCGGCTCGCCTTCAGCGCGACGACGTCGCCCATGAACGAGCTGGGCTGGCACGCATGGAACATGCCGATGGTGTCGAGAAGCCCGTCGTGGAGTCCCTCGGTGAAGACGGCGAAGTCCTTGTCGGTCGCGTGCATCTCGTCCGCGATGCGCCGGTCACGCCGAGCTGGTCGTAGAGAATCGCGTCCGCGCCAAAGCCCCTCGCCTGCTGCGCGAGCGCGAACATGCGGTCGTGCCACGCCTCGCCGTAGAGGCAGCCGATGGCAAACTGGTAAACCGGTATGTCCTTGTACTTGTGGTACGTCTGGATGTACGGCGTTCCGTCGCGCTTGCGCACGGCGAGGCGCTCGCCGTGTTCGCCCCAGAACTTGGTTGCGCCGATGTGCTGGAGCTGTCCGTTCGCGTAGATGCACACGCGGATGCCGCGGCGGTGCGCCTCGGCGATTCCGGCCTTGAGCGCCTCCGCGCCGCCCATCTTCGGGTCCGCGTCGTAGTCGGGATAGAGGTGGTCGTGTCCGCCCACGGTCCAGCCGAAGAGGCCGATGGAGTTGAGTCCGTTGCGCTCGGCGACGTCGCAGAGCTTCGGGATGTCGGTGTAGGGCCACATCAGCTCCTCGTTCTGCTGCTTCATGATCACGAGCAGCCAGCCCGTGAGGTCGCGCGTCCAGTCCGGCGCGGCGGACCGTACGGCCGGATGCGCGGAATCGAACCAGGCGCGGTAGCGCTTCGCCGCGGCGTGCCAGTCGCCGGACACCTTCTCGAACACCGTTTCGGGAAGCTCCCACGTGTCGCCCGCGCGGATCGACACCGGATGGCGAAAGCGCACGTCCGCAAACTTGTCGCGATGGTACCATCTCACGCCGATCCGCTTCGCGCGCTCCTTCGCGTCATGCACCGCCGCGTACCATGTGCCGCTGTCCGTGTCGATGGCCACCCACGGCATCGTGAGGAAGCGCGAAGGATACAGCCCCGACTCAAGGTACAGGAAAGCCGAGGTCTTGGCCTCCCACGGCCTGGAGCTCTTCCCGTCAAGCGGGAAGTAGTTGAGGCGCCGGCCGAATCCGGCGGGGATGTAGATGTGAGCCTTGGCAGGGTCGAGGGCGACCCTGTCGAGCTTCGGGCCGTTGAACATCGTCACGCGCGCGCGTTTGTCGTTGTTCACCACGACGCCGGAATAGGCCTTGCCGTTCGGCGTGTCGCGCACGTTCACGGTCACCTTCATGTCAAGCGTCTTGCCGCCGCAGCGGAGCGGACCGTAAACGAGGCAGCCGCCGCGATCCTCGACCTTCTGCTCCACGCTCTCGACCGAAAGCGGCTCCTTCTCACCCTCGACTTCGACCTCCATGTTCCAGAACACCTTCTCCGGTGTGCAAACAACCTTCACGTTGTCGAGCTCCACGTTCGCGATGTCCTTGAAGAGCTGCTCCGGAGACTTCCTGCCCTCGAACTCGAACACGACGTCGCTCAAACGCCAGTCCTTCACGTTGTCCTGCGGACGGAACTTGACAATCGGCGCACTAAGCGACTTGAAGCGGCAGTGCGAGAACGAGATGTTCTTGATGTACGTAACGGGCGTCGTCTCGCCCAGCGCCAGAAACTGCATGGGACGCGTGCTGACGATGGACATGTTGGAGAACCTGACGTTCTCCGCCGAGAACGGCAGGAGCGTCTCCGGCGGCGGTGCCTCGATGCCGTTCCCGCGCGGCGGGTCGTTATCGATTCCCTTCGGCGCGTTCGGCACGGTGAATCCCACGCCGAAGCGGGAATGAGTCGAGATGATGTTGTCGAACGAAATGTCCTTGACCGGACCGTCGCCGCGCCATCCGACGCGGATCGCAAACGCCCCGTAGGAGTTGAGGATGCAGTTGCTCACGACTACGCGCTCGCAGGGGCGCGGCTTCTTCATCTGCTCCTGGTGCGTGCGGATGATGAGCGCGTCGTCCTGCGAGTGGACGATGCAGTCGCTCACCGTCACGTCGCGGCAGCCGCCGAAGTGAAGCCCGTCTCCGTTGGGGAAGCGCCTGTCCGCCTCAATGCGCACGCCGCACACGCCCACGCGGTCGCAGTCGAGGAACCACGTGCTCCACCCGGCGGGATGCAGGATCAGCACGTCGTCGAGGCGCACGTCGCGACAACCCACGAAGAACACGCAGCGTCCCGTGATGTTCGTGTGGCTGTTGCGGAACCAGCGGTAACCGGTCCAGTTGTTGTACTTCTCCTCGTGGTGGAACTTCTCCGCGTTGCCGTCGATCGTGCCAGCGCCGGTGATGGCCACGTTCGTCTGCCCGACTGTGTAGAACATCGCGCGGCGGTTGAAGCGCGGGGAGCGCTCGGCGTTCCACACGGCATTCGTCTCAAACACGGGGTACTTGAACGGATCCTCGCCGCCGAGAAGCGTCGCGCCGCGGTCGACGTGCAGCTCCACGTTGTTCTTGAGGTTGAGGGTGTAGGTCACGTATTTGCCGCCGCCGGGCACGAGGACGCGTCCGCCGCCCTTCGCGCTGCAGTCGTCAATCGCCTTCTGGATGGCGGCAGTATTGTCCATCGCGCCGTCCGGCTTCGCGCCGTAGCGAGTCACGTCGTATGTTGCGGCGCGGACCGACAATCCGGCAATCGCCACGGCGGCGACCACCCCCGTCATGTACTTACCTTTTGAGTTATCCATTGTTTGCACCTCTTTTCGTGAAACGGAGTTATTATATCAAAAACCGCGCACTGGCGTGCGGCGCACTTCAAAAACCAAGCAATTTCCGAGCAGGGACAATCGCATCAAAAAATCCCGTTCCCTCCACGGATGGGGCAAGACGGCCGTCATAGACAAGAACCGGACGAGGCGTCACCCCAGACCGCAGCGGAAGGCACGCGATTTTCCGCCGTACCTCGTCTTCGATTTCGGGGCCAATCTCTTTCTGCCTCTTTATTTCAACAACGTATGCCGTCCGCGCTGTCTGGATCAACAGATCAACCTGGCAGCCGGCTTTCTTTCCCGAAGCCCCGTTGCGCATATTGCGATACGGCGCCACGGATTCGACAATCGCGCCGCCGATGTGGAGATGGGGAATCAACGACATCGCGTTATTGACGATGAGATTCTCGAATTGAAGCCCCATCACCGCCTGCCACTCCGGGAGATTCTCGACCGACTGGTACCGATACGTGCCGAGCGCGATCTCACGTTTATGCGGTGCCATGTACTTCAGATAGAAACGCGTATAATTGTCCTTCAGCCGATACTTTGACACACGGGCGAGTTTGCCTGTCTGGGGATTTATCCCGACATCGTCGGCTATGAAACCGCCCTCGCAGAGGGCGCGCAGATTCGCGGACAGATGCCCGTTGCGCGGAATCCCGAGACGGCGGGAAATCTCATCTCCTGTCAACGGCCCCGTACCGAGCGCGCCTAGGATGGACTTCCTGACTTCATTTTCCGGGCTAAAAAGCGGATTGAATATCGAATCAAAGTCCTGGAACAGCTGCCCCGACTTCATGAAACACATCCGCCGAATGTTTTCCGCCGCATCCAGTCCCGGATCGACCTCCTCCAGATAACGCGGCACGCCGCCCGTGACGGACAACACGTCCAATATCTCGCGTGAGGAAATCCTGTTCGCGGCATCGCCCCAGAACTGCACACATTCGTTGAGCGACAACTCCGGCAACACATAGTCACGCGAGAACCTACCAGCAAAACCCGTACTGTCAAGCAGGTTCTCCTTAATCCATGCCGACACGCTGCCGCAGATTACGAGAATCAATTTGTCGTGCCGATGAAAATACCGCTCCCACGCTTTTCTCAACATGCTTGGAAATAGAGGATTGTATCCGCCCATCCAAGATATCTCGTCTAGAACGACAACCGTGCGCTTTGTGTCGTCTATGTAATGATCTAGCCAAAAAAAAGCGTCTGTCCAGTTCTTGAGCGTCAAAAGAGGTGTCTGCGTCTCGCGCGCAAGGGAAGCCGCGAAACCGTCAAGCTGGTCCTGGTCCGTCATGTTCTTTTCCGGAGCAAGACCTTCTATCTCAATGTAACGCTCTGCTGTCCGGCGCGAAAATTCCCTAAAAAGAGTAGATTTGCCGATTCTTCTCCGTCCCCTGCAAGCCACGATGGAAGATGTGCGCTTCCTCCAAAGCGACTCCAGATCATCGAGAAAATCGCGTCTTCCTATGAATTTATCCATATTTCCTCCAAAAAGATAGTTGAATTATAGCATAGCGTATTGCTCCCGTCAATCACTTTCGGGCGCGAGTTTGGCATTTTCCAAATCCGCGCCCCGAAGCAACATGCAATCAAGGCGCGAGATTGGCACTTTCCAAATCCGCGCCATGAGATCAACCATCTTCCGCCCACGCAAGATGCCAGAGGCCAGAGGCCAAAGTGAAATCACGCGCGACGATTGCTTGCCGCCGTCAACATTCTGTTCATGTCCACTCTCATCTGATCACCAACCGCGCCATCACGGCGTCGTGGTCGCTCGGGTGGATGCCGTTAGGACGCTCGTTGCACGTGACGTGCCTCAGCACGCGCACGTTGCCCGTCGCGAAGATGAAGTCGATGAGACAGACGTTGCTCGGCCTGTACCCGCTGAACGTGAAGAGCGGTCCTTCGTGCGGCGTCTCGCTCCTGAGGCGCGTGTCGTAGAGCGTGTGCAGCACGGCGGCAATCGGCCCGCCGATCGTCTCGGGGTCGTCGATGACGGGGCCGCCGCCAGCCTCGAGACGTGCACGGTCTTCCGCCGGGACGTGCTTGTAGTGCGCGTTCATGTCGCCCGTGAGGAAGACGGTCTCGCCCTGCGAGAGGCGGCGCATTTCCGAGAGGATAATCCTCATGCCATTCACGCGCGCCTCGTTGCTGATGTGGTCGAGGTGCGTGTTGTAGTAACGGAACTTCCGGCCCGTGCGCTTGTCGCGGAAAAGTCCCCACGTGCAAATGCGCGGGCAGGCCGTATTCCACGACACCGACCCCGGCTCGCGCGGCGTCTCGGAAAGCCAGAAGGTGTCCGTGTCCAGGCACTCGAACCGGTCCCTGCGATAGTAGATGGTCATTGACTCGCCCTTGTCCTCCGGCAGACGCCCGATGCCGATACGCCCCCAGCCATCGCCCAACGCCTCGTCGAGGTATTTCCTCTGCTTGGGCGCAAGCTCCTGCATGCCCACGATGTCGAAACGACGGTTGTTGATCACCTGGACGACGTACGGGAAACGGTTGGACCAGAAATGGTTTTCCGTATCCGACGGACTCGGACAGCGGATGTTGAACGACGCGAGGTTGAAGGCGTCCTCTTCGTCGCTCGCCCGAGCCTTCTCCTTGAGCGGGGCATAGACGCCCGTCTTCGCCTTGTCGCGCGAGGCGTACTTCTTCCACATCGCCCCGTCGCGCAGCATCGGCATGAACACGCCGCCGATCACGCTACGACCGATGAAGTGGACGTACTTCGAGTTGTGGGTCCAGTACCAGTCGGAGAACGCCACGCGGCTCGGCGTCTCGTTGGCGAAGCGATAGACGCGGTCGACGATGGCGTCGAAACATTCGCGGCGGTCGGTGAACGAGGCGCACCAAAGTTCCCAGTCGGTTTTCGTCCAGAGCTTGCGGTTGTCGAGCGGCAGGCCGAACGGACGTGCAAGGCGGCAGTAGGCGTTGGCCTCCGCGTCGAACACGGACTGCGGGAAAAGCCCGAGGCCCAGCACGCGGTCCCACACGAGGTTGTACTTCATCGACCATGTGCCGGGACGGTCGTAGGCGAGACGGTACGCGCCCTCGGCACCGCCCTTTGCGGCCTCCATCCACTTCGGCACCATGTCCTTCGCCATCTTGGCGTACTTCGCGGCGACGTCATCATAACCAAGCGCCTCTGCGAGGCGGGCGTAGCAGGCAAGGGCGACGATGGACTTCGCGGCGAGGTTTGCGTTGTGCGCGAGGTGTCCCGCAAAGTCGTCCGTGCAAAGCTGGTTGCCGGGGTCGAAGCCGAACCTCTCAAGGTACTCCGCCCACTTCGTGATGGTGGGCCACCAGTACGACGCGAACTCGGCCGTGCCTTCGATCTGCGCGAGTGCCGCGAGGCAGATGATCATGTTGCCGCTCTCCTCCACGGGCATGAGGAGTCCCTCTTTCTTCCCCTTCTCGCCGCCGCCGTAGCGCTGTTGGTTGGCGAGCGGGTACTGTCCGAGGTCGTGCGGCGCGAACGACCACGGCCAGCGCGGATGGGAGGCGTAGACGAGAACCGGCGCGAGCATGGCACGCATGAGCGTGGGACTGACAAACAGCATCTGCGGCGACTGAGGATAGAGGATGTCCACCGTCCCGATGCAGCCGTTTGAGTCCTGCTCCTTCGAGAAGTAGAGCGGCTGGTTGTTTTTGTCCGCCGCGAGCTTGCAGGCGGCGAACGTCTGGCGGTAGGCGAGGCTCGCGAGCGCCGCGTACTTCTCGCCGCCGACCTTCACGAGATCGGCGTAGAGTTCCGCGTCGAACGCATCCATCTTCTTCAGGAGTGCGGCGCGTTCCGCCTCGGCTTTCTCCAGCATGGCCGTGAAGGAAAGTCCGTCGCGACGCCACCACGCGGGGAGGTCGTCGCCGAAGAACTGGATCGCCTTCACGTCGTCGTAGGCAAGGAGGAAATGCGCCTCGCCGTCCTTCGCCGCGCTGGGTCCCACGAGCCACGCATAGCCCCAGTCGCAGCGCACGCGGTCGCCGCTGTAGGCAAGTGGACGCTGTTCCTTACGCCCGATCGAGATTGCAGGCAGCCCCGCCACCGTGCAGCGGTTGGTGACCATCTGCGCCTTATCGTTGTTCGTCGCGAGCGCGGGCGATATCGTGGCGTTGAGCTTCCACTCCTTCGCGCCCTCCACGTAGGCGGTCACGTAGGTGACGGGGCGCGATAATACATCCAAGTCATCGGTCAATTTCGCCGTAGAGAATGTGAGCGAAACTCTTAGGCCGTTGCCAGCGAAGGCATAGCGGGTTTGGAGCGGCATCACCTTCACGCCCGTCTGCGGCAGGGCGGGGACAGACTGCGGATCGAGACCGCAGAGACGCCACGTATTACCGTCGGCAGTGAGGGTGATGGAAATCGGCTGCTTCGTGCCGCCCCAGTGGGTCGTCTCCTTCTCCGTGAGCTTATCCGCCGCGCTCCATACGCTGAAGAACGGGTCGCACGATACGAGCGGCACGGCGGGCGGACGAAACGCCGCGAACCCCGAACACGCCGATGCTAAAACGGCAACGAACGACAGAATCGTTTTGTTCATTTTGCATGTCCTTTTCAATTATCCTTTTACAATCAATTCCTCCGCACAAGAGTGCTGATCCAGCAACAATTACTTCGTCATCTCAATCATCTGAGCGACGGGAGTGACGTACAGATCCATGTGTCCGTCGGCGTTGTTCGCCGTGCAGACCACATACTGGCCCTGCATCACGAAATGCGGGTGCGGATCGGGATGCATCTTGCTTTGGTTGTCCTGCGGCATGAGCGGCGGACGCGTGGAGTAGAGCCACACGTGCTTGCCCGTCTCGCGGTTCCAGAACCCAACGCGCCACTTGCAGCCGCGCCACCACCTCTCCGGCGCGTCGTCGCAGATGACGTACTTCTTGTCGGGCGAGACGTTGTTATGCCGCGCGCCACGGATGCCGCACCAGCGCTCCTGCTGGCCCGTCGCGAGGTCGTGGTGATAGACATAGTCGCCGGGCCGTCCGCACCAGCTGAAGCCCTTTCCATCGTCATCCCAGATTTCGTGCGAGGCGAAGTTGCGGTCCTTCGCGGGGATCATCTCGCGCCAGCCTTTTTTCATCAGCCACATACGCGGATACCAGCCGGTCTTCTTCCGGTATTCCTGTCCGTCCTTCTCCCAGCACGCCTCCCAGGCGCACATCGCAAGCGTGTCGTCCGCCGGGTTGACCTGCCCGTGGTTGCACCAGCGATGCTTCCCTTCGGCGTTGACGAGCGCCGTATCGAGGAACGCGCGCTTCCTGTCCTTTGTGAGCGTGAGGTGCGTGTAGTAGCGCTCGGCCTTGTATTCGCCGTCGTCAAGTCCCTTCGGAAGGCCGTACAGCTTGACGGCCTTCGACGGATCGGCGAGGTCGCAGCGGAAGAACCCGCCGAGTTTCGGACTCCCGAACACGACGTAGTTCTCCTTGCACTCGATGAAGGGGTCTCCCACAAACGGCGTGCGGCTCTCGATGTTCTCGCGGCTGATTTTCTCCGCCCGGGCGACGGGCTTCACCGTATCGTTGAGGAGGTCGGCCACCATCAGGATCTTCGGGCTGCGCTTCGGCTTTTTCTCGTTGCCGACCGTGTAGTTGAAGAGCAGGAAGCGTCCGTCCTCGGTCATCGACTTCGTGATGAAGTAGAGTGACTGACGATTGTCGTCCGGCTCGCCGTAGACGAGCGCGTACGAGACGACGCCGCTTTCGGGATCGACGCGCGTCTCAAAGAGCTTGGACGTCGCCGGCGTCTTGATGCCCTTCACCGCGCCCGCGCCGTCCGCGAGGAGCGTCGAGGCGATCCAGAGCATCGGCGCCTGCGCGTGAGGGTCACCGTTCACCTGGTGCCGCTTGAAGTAATATTCGAGGTTGTTGCGCTTGCCCGTGCCCTCGCACGTGCCCGCCACGTTGCCCCACTTGTCCATGCGCGCACAGAGCGCGTCGTAGGCGTCCCGAGCTGCGGTGCCGTACTTCGCGCCGTCAAGCCAGCCGCGCCGAATGCCCACGAGGTACGCGTACGTGAACATCGCGGTGCAGGAGGACTCGCCCCAGTTGCGCGGGTCGTCGGGCCTGTCAATGAGCTGGCTCCAGAGACCATCCTTGCGCTGGTATTTGAGGAGCGTCTCCATCATCAGCTTGTAGCCGTCCATAATGCGCGCGCGGTGCGGACTATCCTCCGGTAGCTGGTCGAGAAGAAGCGCCATCCCCGCCGCCATCCAGCCGTCGCCGCGTCCCCACACGAACGGCACGTCCGGCGCATGGTAGAAGAGCCCCTTCGCGGGACCGGCCTTGAGCTGGAGCTTGTCGAGGTAGAAGATCATTTCCGCCGCCGCGCGCTCGATGTACTTGCGGTCGCCCGTCGCGCGGTACGCCTGGCTCTGGAGCGCCGTGATCATGTACATGTCGTCAATCCACAGACGCGTCTGCACGGAAAGCCCCTTCGCGTAGTACTCGCGCTGGACGTCCGGCGGCGCGCTCTCGCGCTCCTTGAAACTCGCCTCACACGGTTCGCACCACTGCGTATCCGCGTACATGAGCCCCATTTCAAGACATGCCTTGTTCCCCTTGTTGTTGTACGCTTGTTGTCCCCCCGCCTTGTTGTCGTACGCTTGTTGTCCCCCCGCGATGTAGATCTCCAGCGGCAACGAACCGAAGATTGCGTCGTCGACGTGGCGCGGACGCGAACAGACCTTGTGCTTCGCGCCGCCCGGCAGGAAATCGTCAAAGAGTCGCACTAGCCTATTCACGCGGTACTCGTCGTCCGTCAGGCGCGCGCACGCGATCGCGTTCATCCAGAGCGACACGACGGAATACTGCACGATGCGGTTCCAGCCGTAGCCCTTGTTGCCGTAATACCCGGCGGGCTTGTAGTTTTCAGGACGCGTCGTGAGGAACTGGTCCGTCACGCGCCGAGAAATCGTCGCGGGGTCAGTCCCCGCCGGGAGATTGGTGAACCATTTAGAAAGTTCGCCGTCCGCGCATGCGGACAGCACCGCAGCAAAAGTCGTTGCGCTAACGACAAGAGTCCTATAAATCATTTTGGTTTCCCTTCCCTGCCGACAATACTAGGTTTGTAAAAGACGAAAGGCCGTCAATCCACCTTCCATTCCCTCACGCCGGCGGAGAAGCCCGGCGGAAGCTGGACATCAAGCCGCAGCGCATGCGTCTTGACCGGTGCGAACGATACCTCGTCCCATCCGTTCTTAACGGGAGTGTGCGATTCTACAAGCTGTTTCCATGATCCGTCACCCTGCAGCGCGCTGAGCGTCCACGATGCAGGATAACGGCAGTTGCCTTTTTGAGCCCTGTCGTCGAACCATACGACCGCGCTCTTTGAAAACTCAGTCTCTTCGTCGAAGTCGTATCTGATCCATTCCTTTGTCGCAAGGTGCGGCCAGAAGTCGAAGTTGCCGTTATTCACCTCACTGTCATTGGCCTTGGGAATATTCGGCGTCATGCCGCTGCGGCTGAACGAGACGGACACCTTCGCGAACACGCCTTTGTGGCATCCCGCCTTCACGGGGTCCGCGACCATCCACACCATTGCCCGCCCCTCGCCGCGGTTGAGGCGCGCGAAGTTCGGCACCGCAACCGCGCCGTTGCTCCCTTTGATCGCGAATACGCCGTCGCAGATGTCGGCTTTCCAGAACGGCTTGAAGGAAACGCCTGGGTCAAGGACGAGCCTAGAAAGAGGTTGCGGGTTGTCGACCTGCTCGAAGCTGTACACGACAGGGCCGCGCTGGAGCGCGACGCGCCCCCTGTTCGCCTGCACGCGCTCGTCGCACAGCACCCTCTGGACCGGCATCGGAAACTCGAGCTCCACGACGTCGCCGAACTTCCACGTGCGCGCGATGCGCGCATAGCCCCCACTGAATTCGGCATCGGCCTTTGTCTCGTTCACGGTGACAGTGAAAAGCCCTTTCACGTCGGGGACTACGGTGTAGAGCGCGCTGTCGGTCTTACCGGGCACGCGCAGCGCGAACGTGAACGCAGCAGGCCTCTCCGGCGCAAGGGTGAACGTCACCTTGCCCGACCACGGATAGTCCGTACTCTGGCGGATTGAAAGGCGCGTGTCGGCGACGTTGCCGACGCTGCCCTCGGCCGAGAGGAAATGATCGGCGTAGAGCGTCCTTCCGTCCGAGCCGAGCGAATAGGCAAGGTCCTTCAGGGCCAGGAGCGTGCGAGGGATGTTGCCCACGCAGCAGGGACAGACGTGCCATGCGTAGCGAACCTTGGAACCGTCGAGCGGGTTCTGGTAGTAGAAGTTGCAGCCGTCTGCTGAGATCGAGCCGAGGAGGTTGTTGTACAGCAGCCGTTCCTGGACGTCCACGGGCCACGAGTCTCCGTGGCGCTTGTGCTGCTCAATCGTCCAGAAGCTCATGCCGCACGACGCGCAAGACTCGCAGTAGCCGTTGTTGGCGAGTTCGTAGTCGCCGGCGAACGCCTCGCCGTGCCACGATGCCCCTACGCCGCCAGTGAGGTACTCCTTACGGTTGATCGCACTGTCGAAAAGACGGTCTGCGGCGGCTCCGAGTTCCCGGTCCCCAAGGCGCGAGGCGATGGCGGACATCGCGGTGTAGAAATACGTCGCCCTCACGGCGTGACCTGTGGCGTCCTTCATTTCCGTTGCCGGACGCTCCGCCTGGTGGTAGGCTGCATTCCAGCCAGAGTTATTCCCTGCGGCTACGTGCTGGTTGCGGATGAAGTGCTGCGCGAGACGGACATATTTGTCGCCCCTCCCCAGGCCCTCGGACGCATTAACCGCGTCTGCGAGACGGCAGAGCGCATATTCGAGGCCGGCATGTCCGTTGAGCCACGTGCGCTTCGGTGCTGGGCCGAATACAGAGTCAAGATGGTTGGCGCACTTGATAGCGGCGTCGAAGAGTCGGCGGTCTTTCCCCTTCGTCATCCTCCAATGCGCCACGCCCATTTCGATGAAGTAGCCCATCACGTAGAACTCATGGTCGCCCGCTTTCGTGAAATGGGGCTTTTTGCGCAAGTCGTGGAAGGAGTGTATGTAGCCGGAAGGTTCCTGCGCGGCAAGGATAATCGGAATCCACTCTTCCATCTTCTCACGAAGCCGACGCTGTCCCTGCGCCATCACCGAGTCGTCGCCGGGGGATATCTCAAGCGCAAGCGAGATCGCCTCCATGGTGTTGTAGACGTAGGCGTCGCTCCACGGGCATCCCTTGAACTTCACGGAAGGCGTCTTGCCGGCGAGGACTTCGCCGGTGGCGACAAGGTTGAGGAGTTCCTCCCCCTTTCCGCCGGCCTCCATCTGCCGGATACAGTGCGGAATCCACTTGCAGATCAAGCGACGGTACTGGTTGCGCCAGAAGCCGTCCACCTTCACGTCCTGCATGGCGATTGGCTTAAGCGCGTCGCAGCCGCCCGCCGCAGTGGAGATATCTATGATGCTGATGGAGTGCGGCGGGAGAGACACCTTTCCGTCCTTCACCTCAAACGTCGTCTTCACCGGCACTACGCGGTTCTCCGCGCCAATGTCGTTGTAGTCGTCCGTCGACGCGCCAACAAGGACCGCCGCCTGGTAGGGCGCGCTCGCCGAGCGCGCCGTGCCCGCCGTAATCGCCGAAATGTCAAACGACACCGCCTTGTCGGGCGACTTGTTGACGACCGCGAGGGCACGGCGCTTACCGTCGTCGGAGGCCGTCAGCACCGCGTCGACGGCGGGCACGACGCGCCAACCGTCGGAGAGGTTGCCGCAATCGACGCTCACCGGCACGACGTTCGGCTGCAGGAGGTGCGTGTACATCCAGAACACGTGGTAGGTCGTGCGCTTGACGATTCCCTTATCATGCACAAACACCGCGCCGCGCGTGTTGACGACCGGCGAGAAGCACGCCATCTTCACCGTCTCGCAGTGACGCAGGCAGGCGTTGAGGAAGTTGGCAGTGAAGACCGCGTCGGACATGTTGTAGAGCGAGGCGATGTCGTTCTTGCGCCGTGCCGCGTGGTCCATCCGCCCGTTCTTGCCCCGCGGATGATACCAGCCGCGCATGTTCCACTCATCGAACGCGATGCCAATCTTCCCGCCGCCGAAGCCGGCCTTCTTGAGGATGCCGATGGTCTGCACGATGGTCTCCTCGGGACGGCTCGTCTGCATCATCCACTCGAGGTACGGACGCTGGTTCGGCCCGCCGCCGTAGTAGTCGTGGATGCTCACGTAGTCGAGCAGGTAGCCGGCCGCCTTGAGAAGCGGAAGCGTCCACCTCTCGTTCGGCGTCGCGGCCGCAAGGAGGTAGATCCGGCGGTCCGCGCCGCGCATCATCTTCGCGCTCTCCCGCACGAGCGGGCCCCACTGCGCGACGGTCTTCGCGCCCATTTCCCAGCCGCCCCAGTTCTCGTTGCCGACGCTCCAGTACAGCACGTCGTGCGGCTTCGGGTAGCCGTTCGCGATGCGCTGGCGTCCCCACTTGCCGACGTTGAGGTTGCAGTACTCCACCCAGTCGCTCATCTCCTCCTCGTTGCCGGAGCCCGCGTTCGTGCAGATGTACGGCTCGCAGCCAACCTTGCGGCACCACTTCACGTATTCGTCCGTGCCGAACGTGTTGGGGTCCTCGACCTCCCACGCCTTGTCCCACATCGGCTGGCGCTTTGGCCCGATACCGTACTTCCAGTGGTAGGCCGAGACAAAGCAGCCGCCCGGCCAGCGCACGATCGGCACCTTGATCTCGCGCAGGGCCTCGATAACGTCCTTGCGGAAACCGTCCTCGTCGGATAGCGGATGCCCCGGCCAGAAAAGCCCGCCGTACACCTGACGGTCGTGGTGCTCAATAAACTGGCCAAAGATCATCGGGCTGTACTTGATCGCCTTCCCGCCCTTCACCGGAGCAATGGACGCGGGACGCCCCGACGTATCCACCGCCGCGAGCGACTCCACGACAAGTCTGCCATCGAGCCAAGCGCGGATGCGGTCGTCCATGCATTCCACCTTCACGTCGTACCAGCGTCCCTGCTCGATCGAGCCGGGCACCTTCTTGATCGCGAACGGCGGCTGTTCGATACCGTGTTGCGTGTTGACCCATCCGCCGAAGATGACCCACTCGCCGCCGCCCACAATCAGGTTCTTGCCCGTGGCGACTATGAAGCCTTCCTTGCCGTCGATCTTCTTCGCCTTCACCGTGAGGGTGACGTTGCGGAACTTCTGCGGAATCGACAGCGTCACCGCCTCGTGCCCGAGCCCGCCGAAAGTCTGCTCAAGCGTGCCGCCGCCGCACTTCCACACGCCGCGTCCGGCGGAAAGCCAGTCCTTCACGGCGTCGGGCGTCGCGAAGTCGTTGGAGTAGACGACCTTCGCGTCGGCATCGACGATGCGAAGTTCCTTGAACGCGGCCCTACCCTCATAAGCACCCACGCCGAGCGCAAACTCCGCACCATGCGCAGCAGCGGCCACCGCCGCACACGTTAAAACAAAGCTAATCTTCTTCATTTCATCTCTCCTCTTTAGGATGTATTATTACCATACTTAAAGGACTCGGCATCCCTCCAAACGCCAAAAAAAAGTGGCAATTGTCGGGGGAAAAGGTCCTACAGCATTGAGACATTTTTTCATGGCGCGTATTATACAATATTTCCCTACTGCCCGCAATGGCCATTAGACCACTTAGCCCCCCTTACCTATGTCCAACTACACACCTTAGCCCCCCTTAGGCCCCAGCCCCACAAGTCCCCACAATGGCCATCAAACTAGGTGTTGGGCTATGCACAAAGTTAGACTTTCGAGATGAGCAAAATCAAACAGTTTCAAGCGTGTAACGTTAACCCTCGCGCGCCATTCCGCACCGTAATCGCATACTACACTCCCCTTCGTTCCACACCGTAATCGCACTCCCCTCCACCTCCCTCCGTTCCGTCCCGTAATCGCACGCAAGGCTCCTCCGGAACATAACTTGAGGCACGCCGATATGTATGCATTCCCATACATTTCCCATACAATTTTCATACATTTCCCGCGCATTCTTTTGACAGTTTACCCCCTATCTTCGGGACGCCGGACGTGGTAGAATTACGGTGTCGGACCAAAGAAGGAGATGCACATGAGAAAAGCGGTCGAAGAGTACCTGGAAGACCGTGGTTGCCGCGTCGTGCGGCAGCCGGCGGAACCCGAGCCCTGTACTGATAGACGGGTTCCTCGTGCACGTTCTGCGCCTCGACAGCGAGAGCTACCGGCGCGCGTTCTGGAGCGAGGCGTACCGCAACGGGCACACCATCGGACACGTCCCGCGCACGTTCGAGTCGTTCCGACGCTCCTCTACCGGCGGCTATCGCTCCTCGTCAGGCGTCTCCGGCGCCCGACGTACTACGAGCGCGAACGCGAACGGCGGCAGAAGCTAGCCGTCGCGCGGCGCGAGGTCCGCAGTGAAGCCAATCAGGCGTCGATACGATCACCGCCTCGATGTCCTTCGCCTCGACTTCCAACATCTCCTGGAAGTCCAGATAGGTGTTGATCTCCTGCTTGTATGACTTGAAATCACGCTCTGCTTGCTTCACCTGAAACTTCCAGATGTCACACACGCACCGCACGCGCACCCCCACTGAACGACGGAGGCCTTCTGATCCGCCTTTGCGATGAGATTCGCGAAAGTTGGCAGGAACGCACTGCCAACAAGCCCCATCTTCAGAAAATCCCTGCGGTTCTGCATGCGGCTGTCCTTTCCCTTTTCATTCCTTGCCCTTTGCGCGTCGTTCGGCAAAGGATACGATACGACGGGCGACCGCGAGCTTGCTCATGAGCGGGAGACGCTGCACTTTTCCGTCTGGCGTGACGAACGTCACGCGGTTCGTGTCCGTGCCGAAACCGCTGCCGGGTTCGGTCACGTCGTTGCCCACCACGAGGTCAAGGCCCTTCTCACGGCATTTGCGCGCCGCCTCGGCGGCGGGCGCGCCCGTTTCGGCGGCGAAGCCGATGCGGATGAGGCCCCTCTGGTAGGGCCCGCTCGCCGAGCGGGCCGAAAGGCGGTCGCCTCGGCGAGGCGACCCTACCAGACGGTTGATGGTTTTCAGGATGTCGGGGTTGCGGACGAGGTGCAATGTATCCGACATTTCCGTTTTCTTGAGTTTGCGGGAGGCGCAGCGCGCGGGGCGCCAGTCGGCCACGGCGGCGGTCATCACCAGCACGTCGGCGCGTGCGATTACGGAGCGGACCGCGCTGAGCATGTCGCGGGCGGAAACGACGTCGATGCGCGTGACGCCGGGCGGCGTCTTGAGGGAAACGGGGCCGGCGATGAGCGTCACGTCATGGCCCGCCGCGCGTGCAGCGCGCGCTACGGCGAAGCCCATCCGTCCCGTGGACGGATTCGAGAGGAACCGCACCGCGTCTAAGTACTCGCGAGTGGGGCCCGCTGTGACGACGAACCTCACAGGAGCTCGCGCGCCTTGGCGAGGACGTTCTCGGCGGTGAAGCCGAAGTGCTCGGCCAGCACCTTGTAGGGACCGGACGCGCCGAAGGTGTCAAGCGTGATGAAGCGGACGTTGCCGTAGTTGGTCACGTAGCGATCCCATCCAAGACGCACACCCGCCTCTACGATCACGCGCTTCGGGCAGGTGCCGGGGATTACGCTCTCGCGGTAGCCGAGCGGCTGCTGCTCAAACAGCTTGCGGCACGGCATGGACACGACGCGCACGGCGTGCTCCGCCTCGGCGAGGCGCTTCGCGGCCTCGATGCAGAGCGACACCTCGCTACCCGTCGCGATGAACATGAGTTCCGGGAACGGACCCGACTCGTAGATCACGTATGCACCCTTCGACACCTTCTCCTGCGTGACGCCCTCCAGCACGGGAACGTTCTGGCGCGTCGTGAGAATGCAGCTCGGACCGTCCTTGCGCTTGAGCATCTCCACCCAGCACGCACCGGTCTCGTTCGGGTCGGCGGGACGGAACACGAGCAGGTTCGGAGTGGCGCGCAGGGAGGCGATTTGCTCAACCGGCTCGTGCGTGGGGCCGTCTTCCCCGACGTAGAAGGAGTCATGCGAGAACACCCAGATCGACGGCAGGTTCATCAGTGCGGCAAGGCGCATCGCGGGCTTGCAGTAGTCGCTGAACACCGCGAACGTCGCGCCGAACGCGCGGAAGCCGCCATGCGCGGTTATGCCGTTTACGATCGCGCTCATGCCGAGCTCGCGGATGCCGAAGTGGAAGTTGCGTCCGGAGAAATCGCCGGGGGCGATCCAGCCATATTCCTTAAGCGCGGTCTTGTTCGACGGCTCGAGGTCCGCGCTGCCGCCCACGAGGAACGGCACTTCGGACGCGAGCGCGTTCATCACCATGCCGCATGCCACGCGCGTGGCAATGGGCTTGGCGGGGTCGAACACGGGAAGCTTCGTGGCGATGTCCTGAGGGATGGAGCCGCGAGCGGCGGCCTCGCGGGCCGCGGCCTTCTCGGGATTCGCAGCCTGCCATGTCTTGTACAGCTTCTTCCAGCGAAGGTTCATGCGGTGGCATGCAGCGCCACGATCCTCGAAGACGTCCAGCACCTCGCCGGGCACCTCGAAGAACTGCGCGGGGTCGAAACCGAGAGCGGTCTTGAGTCCGGCGAGCTCCTCCGCGCCGAGAGGCGCACCGTGTACGGCGCTCGTATCGTGTTTCGTGGGGGCGCCGAAGCCGATGTGCGTCTTCGCGATGATGAACGTGGGCTGGCCGACGACCTTCATCGCCTTGCGGTAGGTGCGGTCAATGGCGTCGTAGTCGTGTCCGTCGCAGGAGAACACCTTCCAGCCGTAGCTCTCGAAGCGCTTCTGCGTGTCGTCCGCGAGCGCGATGTCGGCCGTACCCTCGATCGTGATGTTGTTGTAGTCGTAGACGAGCGTGAGCTTGTCGAGCTTCAGCTTGCCCGCGAGCGAGCACGCCTCGTGGGAGATGCCCTCCTCGAGGTCGCCGTCGCCGCAGAACACCCACGTACGGTGGTCGTTCACGGGAACGCCGTCCTGCTCGCCGTCGCGCGCTGCCTGCATGCGTTCGGCAATCGCGAGGCCCACGCCCATCGCGATGCCCTGTCCGAGCGGACCCGTCGTGACCTCAACGCCGGGCGTGAGGCCGCGCTCGGGATGTCCGGCGCAGCGCGAGCCGAGCTGGCGGAACGTCTTGAGCTCGTCGAGCGAAAGCTTGCCCACGCCTGCAAGGTGAAGAAGCGCGTAGACGAGAGACGAACCGTGCCCGCCGGAGAACACGAGCCGGTCGCGGTCGGGCCACTTCGGGTCGGTGGGGTCGTACTTGATGAACTTCAGCCACAGCGTGGACACGAGGTCCGCGATGCCAAGCGCAACGCCGGGGTGTCCGCTCTTCGCCTGCTCAACTTCGTCGGCTGCAAGGCAGCGGATCGTGTTGGCGGCGAGTTTCAACTGCTCGTTCGTCACTTTCATCTTTCGTTTCTCCTGTTTTCCAAATCGACGCTACACACTACACCGCATTCCGCATGGCTCATCCTTGCGAACGCAGGTACACCAAAGAATCGTCACTCGGCGACGCCGAAGAGCTCGTCGAGCGTCTCGCCCATCATCTCGACGGCCTCCTCGAGGTGGCTATCCTTCATTGAGAGCGTGGGCAGGAAGCGCACAACGTGCTCGCCGGCCGTGCATGTGAGCACGCCACCGTCCGCGAACGCCTGCACGACGTCCTTCGCGGGACCCTCAGTGACCATGCCGAGCATGAGGCCGAGGCCGCGAACGTCGAGGATCTGGTCGTACTTCTCCGCAAAGGACTCAAGTGCGGCCTTCAGCATCTCGCCCTTCTTCGCGGCGGCGCCGAGGAGATCGTACTTCTCGATCACGCCGATCGTCGCGAGCGCGGCGGCGCATGCCACCGGGTTTCCGCCGAACGTCGAGGCGTGGCTACCGGGCGTAAACACGTCCGCAAACTTCTCGTTCGAGACGAGCGCGCCCATCGGGATGCCGTCCGCGATGGACTTCGCGACTGTGAAGAGGTCCGGCTGCACGGAGTAGTTCTGCCAGCCCCACCACTTGCCGGTGCGGCCCATGCCGCACTGCACCTCGTCGCAGATCATGATGAGGTTCTTCTCGTCGCAGAGAGCGCGCACGCCGGCCATGAACTCCTCGGTGGCGGGATTCACGCCGCCCTCGCCCTGCACGGCCTCAAGCATGACGGCCACGGTCTTGTCCGTCACGGCCGCCTTCACGGACTCGATGTCGTTGAAGTCCGCGTACGCGAAGCCGACGGGCAACGGCTCGTAGCCCTGCTGGCACCAGTCCTGTCCGGTCGCCGTGATCGTGGCGAGCGTGCGGCCGTGGAAGCTGTTGCGCATCGTGACGATCTCGTAGCGCCCGCCGTTCGCGGAGCCCCACTTGCGCGCGAGCTTGATCGCGGCCTCGTTCGCCTCTGCGCCCGAGTTGCAGAAGAACACCTTGCCGCCGAGTCCGGAAAGCTCCACAAGCTTCTTCGCGAGCAGCGCCTGCCCCTCGTGCATGAAGAGGTTCGAGCAGTGTCCAAGCACTTCCACCTGCGACTGGATTGCCTTCACCACCTCCGGGTGGCAGTGGCCGATGTTGTGTACGCCGATGCCGCTTGTGAGGTCGTAGTACTGCGTGCCGTCAACGCCGAACACGCGCGATCCCTTGGCTTTGTCCAGCACGACGCTCGGCGCGTACGTGGGCATCATGTACTGCTTGTAGATTTCGGCGATTTCTTCGCTCTTGCTCATTCTGTGATCTCCGTTCCCACCCCTTCCCGGGTGAATATTTCCAACAACAGCGAGTGCGGCATCCGGCCGTCCACAAGGTGGACCTTGCGCACACCGGCGCGGATCGCGTCCTCGCAACCTTCGATCTTGGGCAGCATGCCGCCCGCGATCACTCCCTCCGCCTTGAGTTTCGCGACGCTGGAGAGGTGGAGCGTCGGCAGGAGCGTCGAGGGGTCGGACGGATCCCGGAGCAGGCCGGGCACGTCCGACACGACGGCGAACTTGCGCACTTTCAGCGCCTTGGCGAGCGCCGCGGCGGCGCTGTCGGCGTTGACGTTGTAAAGGTGTCCGTC